>JBBILZ010000120.1:0-9837 GCA_037444665.1 Caldifarciminota bacterium | reverse complement strand
GCCGCGGAGTTTGTCGGCGGCAGCCCAGAGCTTGTCCTCGAAGCCGAGCGTGGCGCCTGCCTGCATGGGAGCTGCAGCGGCAATCTTCCTCCTGGCCATGTCAGGTTCCCTCCCCGCCGAGGTGCTTACGCCGCAGACGCTGGCCTTCGTTTCCCAGACTGCCGAGCAGATCCTCGATCTGTTTCATGGCCAGGGGCGACGGCTTGGCCCGGCCATTTTCCCAGCGGTTGACGGTGGGGTAGGCGACGCCCAGGCGGGCGGCCAGCTTCTCCTGGGTCAGGCCCATCCGCCGCCGCAGCGTCCGAACCAGGCGAGATATGCTCTTTTGGCTCGGCAAGGACCGGTCTCCTTTGGAGCGCGACGTCAAGGACTGTCGCAGATGATGCATCGGACGTTATAGGGTACAGGTCCGCACTGGCACGTCAAATACAATCCGCGGGCGTCCTGGAAGCGGCGGAGCATTGGTCCGCCAGGCCAGCGGCGTTCAGCCCGACTGGCCGAGGGTGTCGGCCGATGACCGCAGGCCGGCGGGCGGGCGATCATGGTGCTCGACCAGACGAACAAGCTCCGCCGGTGTCGCGGCCTCGAGGCAGCACAAGCCCAAAGGCAGCGTGAAGCCGTGACCGTCAGACGGGCGCTTGTAGTGAACATTCACGAGTTCGCACGCCTCGAAGCCCGCACCGGCTCCGGGGCGACGCGCTGGACGCTTACCAGCTCAGCCCCCGGGAACGCACGCTTGACGCCCTCGACGGCGGCCCGCACGTCGGCCGGGGCGTCCGCAAGCATCCGCGCCTCGTCGACCGTGCAGCTCTCGTGGCCCCGCTTATTACCCCGGCCAGTAAATGTTGGACTGCCTACCCTGCGGCATAGCGGACGGATTCGGCCTGGAAGCAGCTCTTGACAGTCGCGGGTTGGCGTTGCGTGCTGCGGAGGTACGAACGCACGCCGGCGATCATCTCGGCCCGCCTCGCCGGACGCTGGCGACCCAGCGCGTCGCTCTTCACGTTCTGCTTGAGGAACTCGTCGCGGTTCAGGTCGGGGCTGTGGCCCGGCAGCAAGAACAACTCCAGCCGCGCGGCATGCTGGGCCAGCCAGCGTCTTACCTGGGCGGAAAGGTGCACCGGGTACCGGTTCACGATCAGCAGTACCTTGCGACGCCGCAGACGCAGCAACCGGCTGACGAACTTGGTAAATACCGCGCTGTTGAAGGTCGCTGTGAACACCATGAAACTCAGTTCGCCGAGGTTGGTATTGGTCGACATCACGTTGCAGCGGAGACACTGCCCCGTGCCGGGGATCACCGGCGTCTGCCCGCGGCGGCCGTAACTCGTCCCGCTCTGATGATTCGAGCGCAGGCCCATCTGATTCCCCCATTGAATTTCGCCGTTTTCGACCTTGGCCTGCCGCGCGATGGCCGGGTACTTTCCGTCCGGCCAGCGTTGCACGGCGACGGGGGTCGCGTTCGTAGGCCCACCGCAGCGGTTTCCGCGGCGTCAGGCCCCGGTGGGCCAGGTAACGGTCCGCCGTGCGGACCGAGACCCGCACGCCAAAGCGCTGCGCGACCAAATCACGCGCAGCCTTGCGTGTTTAGAGGGCAAAGGGCGGCTTGAGTTGGTCGGGGCAGCGGTCGGTGATCCATCGCACGGCGGTCGCGGCCTGATGCGGGGCCAGGCGGGTTCCCTTCGGCCGGCCGCGTTTCTTCGACCTCAGCGAGGTGAGATTGCCCAACGCGACCCGCTGACGTCAGTTCCGGACGCTGCTGCGCGAGACCCCGAAGGTGCGGGCCGCGACGCCGGGCTTCACCCCGCCGTGCCGTGCCGCGCTCTCGCGCGGGGGCAGCGATCTCGCGGCATGGCTCTTCACGTCGGCCGCGTGCTCGGGCGCGGGGGTGCTGCTATCGACGGCGCAGAATGCGGGCTTGCTCGTGAACGCGGCGCCCGGCGTGGCCAAGGCGGGGTGCACCAACTGCGGAAAATAGCGTTAACACCCTCCGACCGCTATCAACTGCGGCCGTGGCGGACGGGAGAAGTGTTACCATGATTGGTTCCTTTCCTCACTCGGCGCGATCAGCCGTGACTTCCCGGGGCTGGGCTGTCAAACCACGACGTATCTGTTGCGATTCGCTCGGCCAGATCGCGTCCGGAGAGGTATCGTGCGAGTTTGCGGAAGTGCCGAACCATGGCCTCCTTGTCGTCGAGTTCTGCGCATGTGATCTCCATCACTAGATAGCCGCTGTTCCGCAACCAAGTTCGGACCTCCCGGTCACGCTCAGCCACAGCCGGGTCGCCATGAATCGAGGCGCTCATGCCGTCCAGGTATACACATACGCCCTTGTCGTCTTGGTCATCCTCGTCGCCTGGGAAAAAGACGTCCGGCGTGGTACTGCCTATTTGATGGCTCAGGGTGATTGGCTGCTTGAATCGGATACGGTGCTGGAACTGGCCGGAAGCGAACCCCGCGGCTTCCAGGAGATGTTTCAACTTGGTCTCGGCGTCATTCACCGGTTGGGCAGTCAAGTCCCGCGGGTGCGTGCCAGGTTGCTGGGGCGGGATCGGATGGGCGTTCTCAAGTTGCTTGCCCCATTCCTGCAAGATCTCCAGCACCACCTTGCGCTCCAAGTACCGGTGGTAGTGCGCGTTGCGAAACGTTTGGAGGCAGTCGACACAAGAGTGCTCGCAGGCCGCCGGGCAACCCTCCGCTACCGCCTTGGCGGCGGCCAGGACCTTGTCAAAGTTCGCGTGAATCTGCTCCAGGAGGCCCGACCCGCCCGGCATGGGGTCCCAGAGGAGTCCGTCCACCTCGTCGCGGTCAACGTGGCCGACCACAAGCACCTGAAGGTCCTCGATATGCATATCGAGAACATGCGTCGCCCCCATGCGCAACGCCTCCAAGATGCTGTAGGCCTGCGTGCGGTTGCTGCACGCAGGCAGTGTCAAGCAGTCGGCCACGACGTCGGCAAACAAGCCCAGCATTTCCGGCCGATGCCCGCACCGCTCCTCGTGGCTGCTGAGGAAGTGCTCGATTTGGGCATCCGAGGCCAACGGAGACACGCTTTGGCCGCAAACCCAGCAGATAGGGTATCCCAGCGCCTGCCGCTGCTCGATCACAGGCGTCGAGCCCACATTCACCAGTCTGAGGTGAACGCCCCGCCTTATAGTAAGTTGTTTCTCTCCCCATGTGTAACTGACGCCACCGTTGTGCCGGCCCTTCTCGCGTCCGTAGATAGACACGGGCATCTGGAAGCGCGTCTCCTCTTCGTCGGAAATCTGCGACTGGTGCACAAGGTCCACGTCGCACACGGAGATAGCTCGCAGCGTGCCTGACCCAAGAGACCCCCGGACCTGGCCGACGCATGTCTCCGTAACTGCCTGCCTCTCAATGTTGACCTCGAAGAGGGGCATCTCATGTCGCTCTTTCTCTGCCTCCCGATGAAACCGCCGAGCCACAAACCGGTGCCCGTTGGCATAAATGAGGTTGCCCGGGACATACTCGCGCAAGGCCGTGCTCGGCGGCCTGGGAAGGTCGAAATCCATGCTGCCCGGTTGCCAGAACGGCACCTCGGCCATGCCAACCACGGAACCCGTGTCCAGGCCGTAGCCCGGCAAGTACCCCTCGGCGGCAAGGACGCCATACGTGTTGATGTCGTCGACGCCCTCCGCTTCGCGTCTTCGCCGGCTCTCCACACCCTTGAGTTTCTTGATGAGCCTGTCGCAGCGGCGGTAGTGCGCCTCGTCCTCGCTGTCTAGTGTGCCGTACTGGTTGCGGACCTGGTTCAGCCGCCGTATCTCCGCGTGCGCCCACAGGAGCCGCCTGCGAAGCCTCCGCAACACCTCGTCGAGTTCATCGGCCATGCGGTCCACGTGTTCCGATAGCACTTCCGGCGACGTAACCTCTGCATCCGCAGTTGGCCAGCCTTGCTGGAACACCCCGCATACGTAGGCGACAAGATCGTCCCGGTGCTCCCGGATCAGGTCCCTCAAGGGCGACACGTCGAATGGGGCGGTGCGGACCTGACCGGTGGCCTCGAAAAGGTACGCGGAGATACGCCCCGGCAGCATCTGCCGCAGGGTTTCGTGGATTCGCTGGCGCCGCTCGGCCGGAAGCCCGGCCCCGTCACGTCCGAGCTGGAGGAGCCGCGTGATAACCGCCGCGTGAACGTGCTTGGCGACCATCACGTCGTTACGCAGATTGAAGGCCGGCGGGTCCACCTTGCCTTCGAGCATTTTTACCGGGTTTTCGTAATACGCTCGGTCGTGGGAGGCCGGACGGCAATAGCAGATGGTCACCGCCATGCGGTGCCGCCGGCCCGCGCGCCCGGCCCGCTGCCAATAGTTGGCCGGCAGGGGCGGCACGTTCCGTAGGAGGATTGAATCCAGCGCCCCGATGTCCACCCCCAACTCCAGCGTCGGCGTGCAAACCAGGCAGTTCACCACGTCGGCGCTGCCCTTGAACCGGTACTCGATCCGCTCGCGCTGGTCCTGCGGCACCATCGCCGTGTGCTCTTCGGGCCGCAGCATCGAGTAGTCTTGGTCGAGCAGATGAAGGTCATAGTTGTCAGGGTCTTCGGCGATGAACTCGAGTTCGCCGTCGCACTGCCACGCCATGCACTTGTTATTCGGCGTGCGACGCGAGACTTTCCGCCGGCACTGCTGGCACCGATAGTGGCCGTGATTCTCGCTGAGCAATAGCCGGCTGGAGTCGATCTGATAGACCCCGCTGCAATTCGGCAGAGGCCGGTCCTTGTTGCTGCGGAGCGTCACTGGAACCAGAAGTCCGACCGCGTCGCTCCGCAGATAGTCCCAGAGCACCTCGAGGAACGTGGGCACATCGTCCTCTGGCACGCCCCACTTCAAGGCGACCTGGCGGACCAGGGTGCTGCGCTCCGTCAACCAGGCGCGGACGTATTGTCTGTTATCGCCCGGGTCCAGTCTCAGTTTCATCCCCTGTGGCCCAGGCAGGATCGGCATGTAGCCGCGCTGAATCTCCCGGTCGCCTTCCCTCCACCGTCGTGTGAATATGCCGCGCTGCGCGTCGTAGAGCAGCCTCTGGCGGCGCAATTGGTCGAGCAGCGCCTCAATTCCGCCCCTGAAGTCCTCCGGCGGCAGGCCGAGCCGGCGCGACCACTCCTGGATGAACCTCGCCCCCGCCTCCAGCCCGACGTAACTGACCCGCAGGCGGCCCCAGGGCTCCAGGCCGATTTGCTGGTTTGCCGCCGTCGTCACTTCCCGCAAGACCTGTATCCGCAGGAAGTGCCGCCGCTCGTCCTGGTGGACCCCGCCGCTGCCCTCCTTGGGAACCACCCGCCACACCTCCGGGATCAGCGCCCGCGACAGGCCGTCGTCGGCGTCCAGAGCGTCGTCGAGTTTCATCACCATATCGCCGATGGATACCGGCCCATCCTTCATGGCGTCGGCCATCAGCCGCCGCAGCCGAAATCGCCTCGCGTGGTCCTTCATCCACCCGGCCTGGAAGGCCGCGTCCTGACGGTTGTCCGCAAAGAGCAGCAGCCGCTTCCGCTCCGCATGGTGCACCATGTCCTGGGCCAGAACGTGCACGTCCGACACGTTCACCGCCCGCACCGGCCGCATCGGCTCGCGGTACGAGCGCCCGATCCGCCGCCCTCTCGCACCGCACGAGATGCAGCTGACCAGGTAGCCCGGATTCTTCTCATTGCTCCGAACGGCGTACAGCCTCACCGGTTCACTTTGCGCGCCGCAGTTCTGGCAGCGCGCCAACTCGCGCGGATGGGCCGAGCCGCAGTGCCGACAGAAGAACAGCGGGTGCGACCAGGACTCCGCCGCCAGGTCCTCGCCTTCTTCCTGGCTGATGACTTGATCCACCAGGACCGCGCGCATGCCGCCGTGATCCTTGTCCGCCGCCTCCCAGTAGGCCTCCCCGCCCTCGGCCAGTTGTCCGCCCTCCGGCTCAGCGCCGGTGAACTTGAAGTCCTTCAGGTGCGTCACGTAGTAATGCTGGCCGCAGGTTGTGCAGGTTTGCACCGGCACGCGCCACACGGCCGCCTCGCCGCTCTCCTGCTTCTCGTCCTCGCTGCTCAGCCACAGGCGCGGGTCGTTTCCGCTCGGGAATGTAACCACAGCCCCCGGGATGCCCCGCACGAAGGCGTGCACCA
This sequence comes from Caldifarciminota bacterium, assembly GCA_037444665.1. Lineage (GTDB taxonomy): Bacteria > Hydrothermota > Tepidihabitantia > SM23-42 > JAOAFX01 > JAOAFX01. The sequence goes on along the minus strand of JBBILZ010000120.1, from coordinate 3,707 downwards.
CCGGCCGATACACCGGCCGGCCATCCTTGAACGCCGCCGCCCCCAGCGCCAGGTACGCCAGCAGTTCTTCCTCCGACACCGTTCGGTTCGCCAGGTTGCTCAGTTGATGCAGCAGGATGTCCACCGGCCGAGGCCGCAGAAGCAGCGAGCGGATGTGGTGGGCTAGGTCGTTGCCCTTCAGCGCATCGTGCAGCACCTCCGACCACGGGCCTTTGCCCATCGCCTCACCTGTCAGTCGGTGATAGGCGTCGCGCACGTCCGCATCGGGGTTCCGTGAGTCCACCGACGCCAAGACGCGACCGAGCACCTCTGGCGGATTGGTGGGGGCCGGCGGCATCCGCCGCGCGCTGGGCCAAGGTTCCGGTTCATACTCCTCATGCACGCACTCGACCTGGTCTTCCGCCGTGCCGAAGAACCGCGAGGCAAAGCGCTGCCCCGCCTTCGGGTCGCGCCGGTCCACGATGGTCGCCGACGTCGCCACGCACACCGTCTCCTGCGCCTGGCGCCCGCAGAACTTCCGCAACCTGCGCCCCAGGCACGCCGTCTCCGCCCCCTGGATGCCCGTGAACGTGTGCGCCTCGTCGAAAACCAGATAATCCAGCCGCGCCCCGTCGAACAATTCCACATCCACTCCGCGCGTGAGCAGGAGTTCCAACTGCTTGACGTTCGTCAGCAGTATCCGCGGCTGGCTGCCGGCCGTTCGCATCCTCTCCCGCGAGCAGACCTCCTCGGGCGGATGGACGGCGTCGGGCCGGCCCTGCTCGCGGTACTGCTTGAGCACTGCCTCGTAATCGGCCCGCGTGCTGCCGGGCCGCAGGCGATGCCCGGACACCTCACGCTCGTATTCGGGGGTCTTGCCGATGTACATCCCGAAGGTAATGCCGCTGCCGGCCAAGAGCCCCCGCAAACGCTCCAACTGGTCCTCGGCCAAAGCGTTCATCGGATAGACGATGACTGCCGAGATGCCTGCCGGGGCGCCTTCGTCCCGCAACTGAAGGCACTTGCTGATGATGGGATAGAGAAAGCATTCGGTCTTTCCCGAGCCGGTGCCGGTGGAAATGAGCGTCGTTTTGCCGGCCAGGATCGCCCGAATCGCACGTTCCTGGTGGCCGTAGAGATGCCCAACCCGCTGCCCGACGATCTGCCGCATGTGCGGGTGCAGCAGCCCCTGGTCCGCCAACTCGCCCACCTTCGGGCCCATCCTGAAACTCTGCGACAGGCTGATGAACGGCCCCTTCATCAGCGGCGTCCGCCGAACCTGGTCCAGGTTCAACAGCCGCCGCATCTGCTCGTGCAACCGCCGGTCGGCGAACGGATAGGCCGTCAGTTGGTACCTCAAGAAACTGCGAATGACCTTTTCCGTATAGGCAATCGGATTCAGGGCCATGGGTCATCACCTCCACACCGAAACATCCGTCGCCAAAAACTCCTGGAGCGTGTCAAACGACAGGATCTTCGTGTCAGCCGACAAGCCACGCTGCACCGCAGCGCGCATCCTCGCGCGGTCCTGCTGGCAGGGATTCACAACCACCAGCGACCTCAAACCTTCGTGTCGCACCGACGTCCGAAAGAGTGCATTGGCATGAAGGTCTGTTGGCGAGAGCGAATAACCGATCACAATCAGGTAAGCTGCCTTGCCCAATGCCTGGGCGGCGTTGGCCCAAAAGGTTGCAAATACACCCTTATCATATGGCTTGTTGGACTCTGGCGGGATGATGGCGAAGTGCGACATCCCCCGTTGTTTCGTGTAAGGCCGCTGCTTCAGTTGAACGCGATCGCTCCTCTTGATCACGAAATGTAGCGAGCCATGAAGTTTATGGAGATGGATCGTGTCCCCCTTCCCGGCGGGGGTACCAGGAGCCCAATGCTGGTGACCGATCAGCCTTGCACCGCGCGGACCGAGCGGTAGCCCATAACCATATCGCGGGTTCCACTTCTTTTCGCCGCGTTCCTTCAACGCATAGTCGATGACACAGTCGTAGTTGAAGCTTACGATGTGGTCCCCGGGGCGCAGCACACGCTTCACCAACTCCTCATGATGACTGCACTTCCGAGGAGTCTGGGCAGCGCGCCCGCCTTCTCTCCGCTCGACGAGCGACGCTTCCAGCACGACCGCTATTGCCGACATGAGTCGGGCACGCATTTTCATAAGGTCATTCTTCTTGTATGCTCGCTCCCGACCCGTAACGGAGATCATCCGAATGGTGTGCTCAAGGGTCGAAAACACGTCTTCAAGTGTCACGAAGAAGTTCATTCCAAACAGACTTATGACATCTTTGAGAACTTCCTTTATTAGCCCTTGATGTTTCGTGTCCGGAACGCGTTGCAGTTGGGTAAAGAAATCCTTGTTCAGAGGCGGCAGGCAAGACCACTCGGCGGGGTCCACAAAGCTGCAGGCCCGAGTAGCACCAGCGCCAAGGACAATAACGGCCACATCACTCCTGTCCATGGCTCACCCCTCCCTCTTCCGCTGAAACAGCGGCATATCGCCGGTATCGAACAGCGTCCCCGGCGGCGTCTGCTCGTCATTATACTCCTTCTCCGCAGGCGGCTCGGCGGCTTTGGCCAACTCGGCAAGCAGACGCTGGTATCCCGCCTCACCCAGGACGGCCCGGGCGTAGCGGAGAGTCGCTTCGCGGTGGTCGGCGGTCGACGTCGAATCACTTGTGGTTAGGATTTCCACTAGGAGTGTGCGGTAGCCTTCTTCCCCCAGCAGGTTGCGGGCGTGCAGGTGGCACTCGCGCCAGGACTCCTCGGCCGACTGCACCAGTTGCCAGTCGTAGAATCGCGGGCCGAAACAGGCCCGCACAGGCTGATGCTCCTTGGCTCGCTCGTCGTGGCCCAGGCCGTAGTCGGCCAGGCGCAGCGTTTCGGGAAGCATCCAGCCCTCGCCGTCGTTCTGATTCAGGAAGGCCTCGATCCCCTTGTCCACGTCCCCGCCGGCGGCTTCGATCTTCTGCTGAAGGTCGTGAAAGGCCACCAGTGCCAGGACCGTCTGCCTCAACTCCGGCGGCTTGTCCTTGTCAACTCGCCAGAAGCCTCGCGGGTCTAAGGAAGACCGCAGAGCCGACGTCCTCAATGCAGAGGATGGATGATCGCACCCCGACGTGATGTGGCGGACATCGCTATCGTCCAAGCCGTAGGCAGCGTACGCAACCGCGTGTAGGTTAGCCTCTGCACTGCATCGTCGCGACTGCGTCAGGTCCCAGAGAGCGCAGATAGTGTGTCCTGTAAACCTCGGAGCAAGACACAACCAGCGATGCGCCCAGCGTGAGGACGGGGCGAATAAACCGAGGCAAGTCGAAAGCCAGCGTGCCCACAGGTGCGATCTCGCGCGGCTCGGCAACGCGCATTCAACCATCACAAACTCACTGAGATTCGTCCCAACCAACCTCACGCGGATATGGTGGTCAAACACCAGAGAGCAGAACCAGGCGGATGTCGAAACTGCAACCTCGAGGTGCCTTCGACTGGGACGAAAGAAAAACACGCTGTGGCCAGCCGGATAATGGTCGAGTAAAGTTGCCACCATGGTCCGCGCGTTTGTGGAAGGCGCGATCCCTCGGTACGCGACCTTCGGCGCTTGAAGCACTGCGCGAGGGGACCACGGGTAGTTGGCTTCTGCCATGAGGTATTGCGGGTCAACTACATCAGAGAAAACGTGACGCACGGACCACCTTGCATGCGTGCTCGATCCAGAAAGGTGC
>JBBILZ010000119.1:0-1691 GCA_037444665.1 Caldifarciminota bacterium | reverse complement strand
TAGTCGGTATAAATGAAGACCCAATCTCTGGTGCTGCTGCAGGTAGCCTTGGCTGTTATCTGATAAGAAAAAAATTGATTGAACCGAGCAACTTTTCAAGAATCATTGTTGAACAGGGCTATTTGCAGAATCGTCAGGGCAAGGTATATGTTCATGTAGAATGCAGTCGTGACCAGATCTTTCGTGTCAAAGTCGGAGGTAATGCAGTCTTAACCTTTACCGGATATATCCTTACACCCTAAAAAACTGCAAGTAATAGTTTAGCCATCATAAAAATTACCACATATATCCCTCCCTTTACAACTGCAAACAAATTTTAGCAAACAAAAATAATTTTAGTCAGATAAAATTTTTGAAACAATTAATTTTGCGCAGTTCTATTTTTTGCTTGTGATATATTTTATGAAGATCCTAACAATTGCAGGGTCAAATTGAGTTCCGGCATTTGCCTTTAATTCTTTTATTGCCTGCTCTTTTGTTAATGCCTTTCTATAGGGTCTATCTGAGGTCATCGCATCAAAAGCATCTGCTACTGCAATAATGCGTGCGATAATAGGAATCTCTCCTTTTTTAAGCCCTTCTGGATAACCTGAGCCATTAAAATGTTCATGGTGGCTCTTTATTCCACTTAATGCCTCAATAAGCTCGTTGAAACCCGCAAGCATATAATAACCACGCATCACATGCATATCAATCTCTTCCTTTTCCAGCTCTGTAAGTTTGCGTGGCTGCAACAAAATACTTTCATCAATGCCGATTTTACCAAAATCGTGCAAAAGTGCAGCAACTTCAAGAATAACCTTTTCTTCCGCAGTAAAACCTATCTCTTCAGCAATCGCCATTGAATATTCAGTCACCCTCAAAATGTGCCCATCACGATAAGGAATCTGTTTATCAATATTTTTACCGATCTCTCTTAAATCCTTCAATGCCTTTTTAGGATTTTCTCTTAAGGTGAGGGCGACAACGCCTAAAGTGCGGATGATTTCATCAAGATTAATCTTTCTATTATGGCGATTATTTTTGTCCATACTTAAGTTTAATCAATTTTTATCATTTGTCAATAGTTGATTTTGTTTTTTTGTTCTACCCTTGAAATCACTCTTTATTTTGAATATAATCCTTTCTATGTTAGACCTTAAATTGATAAGAAATATTGGTCTTGCTGCGCATATTGATGCGGGAAAGACAACGACCACAGAGCGAATACTTTTTTATACCGGGAAAATAAGAAAATTGGGCGAAGTAGATGAAGGGTCTGCCACAATGGACTGGATGCCGCAGGAAAGGGAGCGTGGCATTACCATTACCGCTGCAGCCACAACTGTTTACTGGAAAGAGCACAGGATAAATATAATTGATACACCGGGCCATGTAGATTTTACTATGGAAGTGGAAAGGTCAATGAAGGTGCTTGATGGTTTAATCGCCATCTTCTGTGCAGTTGGAGGTGTCCAGCCTCAGAGTGAAACTGTCTGGCATCAGGCAGACCGGTATAGAGTACCAAGAATTGCGTTTGTTAATAAAATGGACCGGTTGGGTGCTGATTTTTATAGAGTCATTAGACAACTAAAAGATAAATTATCTATGAAGCCCCTGATTTTACAGATTCCAATTGGTGCTGAAGAAAATTTTAAAGGGGTTATTGATATTGTTGAACAGCAGGCAATCTACTGGGATGATGAGGAAGG
>JBBILZ010000118.1:0-2091 GCA_037444665.1 Caldifarciminota bacterium | reverse complement strand
AAAATTAATTTTGCGTGCTCGGATGTATCAACAACTACCAGGATGGTATCGTCACCAGCAATTGTTCCTAAAATATATTTTAGTTCAACAAGGTCAATGGCACGCGCTACACCCTGGGCTTCGCCTGGAGGTGTTTTAATAAGAATTAAGTTGCCAGTAATTTTTATTTCGCGAACAAAATCAATAAACTTCTTTCTTATTTCATGCTCTGAACCACCAAACTCAGTAGCAATTTTGTAGTAAAAATTACCAGTGGCTTTTCGTAATTTAATAATCCCGAGTTCCTTCATATCCCGCGACAGGGTCGCCTGCGTAACGATTATTCCTTCTTTTTCTAATTCTCTGACTAAATCTTCTTGGGTATCTATTGCGCGATTTTCAATTAATTCCATAATTTTCTGATGACGATATTTTTTACTTTTCAATATGTTAACTATCATACCTTATTATACAATAAATTATTATAATGTCAACATTCAGTAAAAAAAAGGGAGGCACTCAATGTGCCTCCCTGCAAGAAAGGAGGTTTACTTTATTTCAACCTCAATTTCTTTGGTCTTCATTGATTCAGGTTTTGGTAAGGTCACAGTCAAAATTCCATCTTTGTATGATGCCTTTACTTTATCAGCATCCACACTGAATGGAAGTGGAATAGAGCGGTAGAATTTTCCGTAGAATCTTTCAATCCTGTGGTATTTCTTATCTTTAGTCTCGTTTTCCTGTGACCGCTCACCAGTAATCAGCAGATGGTCATTCTCCACAGTCACTTTCAGGTCCTCTTTTTTTATACCAGGAATCTCTGCACGAACTTCTAAATTACCATTATTTTCAACGACATCAATTGCCGGAACCCAGGATTTGCTCTCAGGATTGAAAAACCTCCGCACCATAGAATCATACCAGCGGTCAAAATCCTCATCAAACCTTACCAAATCCTGAAATGGTTCCCATAATTTCATTATGTTTTTCATATTAATCACCTCCTGTGTTTTTATCCACTTTTTAGACAATGAAATCGTCAAAAGGTTAAATCGTGTGGAAAATAAAAAAAGAATTCTGCCCAAAATAACTAATAAATTGTGAAAAATCAGGGCTTTTTTATAACGGCGTCGTTTGCAGGACCAACTGAAATGTATGTGACCTTTAGTCCAGTATAATGTTCAATCAAATTTATGTATTCTTTTACTTCTTCAGGTAATTCAGCAAAGGTTCTGACTCCGGAAATATCTTTTTTAAAACCCGGAACTTCTTCATAGACAGGTTTCAACTCTTCCGCAATGAACGGGTCAAACTCTTTTGCATTTGAGTAACCTACCGCAATTTTGAGCTTATCAAAATTTGATAAAACATCAAGCTTGGTAAGGAATAATTCACGGGCATTGGTCAGATGTGCAGCGTATTTCACGACCGAAGCATCAAATGGTCCGCAGCGCCTTGGTCTACCAGTAGTTGCTCCAAATTCATTACCAAATTTTCTTAAATTTTCTCCAAAATCGCCATTGTCTTCAGTTGGAAATGGACCGAGTCCAACCCTTGTAGTATATGCCTTTGCTACACCGATTACATTTATATTATTAAATGGCACACTACCAACACCAACAAATATACCACCAGTGATTGTATGAGAAGAAGTTACATAAGGATAGGTCCCAAAATTGATATCAAGTAAAGAACCCTGGGCACCTTCGTAGAGAATATTTTTATTCTCTTTTATTGCACGGGAAATAAATTCGTAATCATCTACAACAAATTCTTTTAATCTATCTGCATACTCCAGATATTTACTTACTATCTCATCATCAGAAAGGGGTTCAGCATGATATATTTCCATTAAGATTAAATTCTTTCTTGAAATATTTAATCGCAGTTTTTTTTCAAACATTTCGGGATAATAGAGGTCGCCCAACCTTATACCCAAACGCGCATATTTGTCTTCGTATGAAATACCAACTCCCTTCTTTGTTGTGCCGATACCGTGGGTAGTCTCTTCTTTTATTTTATCAAGCAAAATATGGTAGGGCATTATCAGATGGCAAAAGCGCGAAATTTTTATGCGTTGTTCAATATTATTATTATACTTCTTAAGTTGAT
>JBBILZ010000117.1:0-2285 GCA_037444665.1 Caldifarciminota bacterium | reverse complement strand
GCAGGGACTATGTATTCTTAGGGTATCCGCCCTTGTGGCTCGCTGCGGTCTTGAGAATGGGCTCTGATATTAGCCAGGCATTTCCTGCAGACTATTATAAAAATAGAACAGGTTCCTTAGAAATGATGAAACGAATAAAAAATTATAATGATATCGGCATTGTCGTATCCATTGCCGGCAGTGCAATACCACAATCCTGGGTAACCTATGCGAATACAAGATTCGGCGTAAAGGTGGGTTCTGGTGCTACTGCAGTCACTGCCCCTGATTTTTATCCATTTTTGCAGACCGGACAGATGTCAGGGATGATTGCCGGATTAAAGGGTGCATCAGAGTATGAGTATCTTGTGAATACAAAATATAATCTTACAGGTCCAATACCCGCAACAAGGGGAATGAGTTCCCAATCAATTGCACATCTGGCAATCCTTTTACTGGTAGTAATCGGTAATATCGGTTATTTTGCAACGAGGAGGAAGAAATGAGCCATGACCCCTGGATATGGATTGGTGCATTTTTAACCTTAGGGATTCTCTCCTTTTTATACAAAGAGAACCCTTTTTATCGTTTTTGTGAGCATCTATTCGTTGGTGTTGCAAATGGCTATGCAATTGCAGTAACATGGCACCTTATTTTGACCCCACGGCTCATTATGCCTTTACAGGGCGGAAATTATCTCGTGCTCATTCCAATGTTTATCGGTATACTATATTTCTGCAGATTTATTCCTAAAATCTCCTGGCTCGTCAGAATTCCCATTGCTGTTGCCTTAGGCTTTTCTTCAGGGGTAAGCATTCCTGCAATCATCCAAGCAGATGTAATAAAACAGATGCAGGGCACAATTCTCTATCCCCATCTGTTTACGAACTGGCAACAGGGTCTGTGGGCAGTATTGATATTTATCGGTGTCATTGCCACAATCTTTTTCTTCTTCTTTTCAAGAGAACATAAAGGGATTCTCAAGCCTGTTTCTTATATCGGTATTGTTTTTATTATGGTCGGTTTTGGTGCTTCATTTGGATATACAGTAATGGCACGCTTGAGTCTTTTGATAGGCAGACTACAATTTCTTTTTGGACCCTGGCTGGGGTTGATAAAATAGGATATATCAAGCCTTGCGATTAGATAAATATCTAATTTTTATAATTCTAATTGCAACCTTTTTGCGTTTTTTCCACTATTATGAACTGAAAACAAAGAATCCCATCTTTGACTTTCCTATTGTTGATGGAGCTGAATATGTCAAAATTGCTGATTATATCCTTACAAAAAATTTCCTTGGTCCACCCAGTTCCTATTATCATCCACCATTTTACTATTATTTTGTTGCAATTCTATTAAAGATTTTCAATCATTCAATCAACGGCATAAAGATCTTCCAGATTTTCCTTGACCTGTTAAGCATCCTATTATTCTATTATGTTTGTATAAATATATTCAATAAAAAGACCGCATTAGTAGCATCATTTATATATGCACTCTATCTACCAATCATCCAGGCAAACTTAGAAATACTTCCCTCAGTCCTTATTGGTTTTTTATTTTTATTTTCAATATTCAGTCTGATAAAATTTTGTGAATTTGGTAAGAATAAACCATTAAGATGGATATGGTTGCTAATCGGAGGCATTGGTTATGGATTTTTGAGCATTACCTTGACCAATTTCTTGATTCTTCTGCCCATCTTATTAGGTTGGTTATGGGTTGTTGTTAAAGAAATGGCTTTGGTAAAAAGATTAAAATATTTAACAATGTTTTTACTTTTAACATTGGCACCAACGGCTCTGGTTACGATGCGCAATTATTTATATGCTTATGAACCAGTAATCATATCCTATAACGGCGGGATAAATTTTTATGTAGGAAATAATTTAGAAATGGAGAAAACCGTCGCAATCCAGCCAGGCTATCAATGGGATAGTTTGATGACGAGCGCATATCTTTCAGAAAGAATCACGAATTTTGGCGAACAACAAAATTACTGGTACAGAATGGGAATTAGTTTTATTATACAAAGACCACTGGTCTGGTTATTAAAAACCATAAAAAAAGCAATTTTATTTTTAAATGCCTATGAATTTCCCCGTAATATTGATGATACATTCTTTAATAATTTTTCTATAGTCAATAAAATTCCCTTGGCAAGGGCAGATATAGTTTTCCCCTTGAGTTTTGCCAGCATTACTTTTATACTATTTTATGATTTAAAGACCCGCAAAAAAAGAATCTTGCAACTTGTGCTCTTGCTATTCTTTGGTTATGCAATTACCATTATATTGATATTT
>JBBILZ010000116.1:0-2341 GCA_037444665.1 Caldifarciminota bacterium | reverse complement strand
GCCTTGAGAAATGCACCAATGGTAGAGCCATATTCAGGTCCAGCAATTCTAATGAATCGTGCGTGCGGTGTATTTTTCCATGAGATTTTTGGCCATCGCATTGAGGGCCATCGCCAGAAGAGCGAATTTGAAGGCCAGACATTTACCAAAAAATTGAATGAAAGGATTATGCCCGAATTTATCTCAGTCTATGATGACCCCACAATGGATAAATTTGAAGGCAATGACCTGAATGGATACTATCTTTTTGATGATGAAGGTGTGCGTTCACAGAGGGCAGTGATTGTAGAGAATGGTATACTTAAAGGATTTTTAATGAGCCGTTCACCCATTGCCAAATTTCCGCAATCCAATGGTCATGGCAGGAGGCAGTATGGAAGAAAGGTTGTTTCGCGTCAGGGTGTCTTATATGTGAAATCAAACAAGGAAGTTCCTTTTGCCCAACTGAAAGATGCCCTAATTGATGAATGTAAAAAACAGAATAAACCATACGGTCTTATTTTTTATGACATCTCTGGAGGATTCACGACCACGGGTAGATATGGCCCACAGACCTTTAAGGTAATACCGCTTCTTGTAAAGAGAGTCTATGTTGATGGCAGACCAGATGAAGTTGTACGTGGGGTAGATATTGTGGGCACACCATTGCTTTCACTCTCAAAGATTGTCCTTACCGGAGATGATTATGACATTTTTAATGGAACCTGTGGAGCAGAATCGGGCTGGGTACCTGTATCATCAATCTCTCCTTCAATATTAGTATCTGAAATTGAAGTGGAGAAAAAGGCAAAAGGACAAGAACGGCCACCAATATTGCCAGCACCGACTGAGCCGTCAAGATAGGAGGAGATATGAAAAAGATAAATTCAAAATTCAAAATCCGAAATCCGAAACAAATCAAGGCAAGTAGTTTATGGACTGGGGTTGGGATACTTGTATTATTGGTTTTCCTTTATTTTTTACCTTCATTCACTTTCGCATCTGAGGAATTAAATAACAACATCCTGTTTCGGGCATTGAGTGATGAGTTGAACCGTAGTATCACCAGACTACAACTTGAAAGTCAGGCAAAGCCATTTTATATTGCCTATCGTGTCCGGGATTTAAAAGAGATTGAAATTAGAGCCTCTTTTGGTGGATTGTTATTTAACAATGAATCGCATTCAAGAAATCTTTATGTGGATTTGAGGGTGGGAAACTATCAGATGGATAATAGCAATTTTATCTGTCAGGTATCTGGTGGAGGTGTGATTGAAGCGGATGAGGCCCGGCTCCCTGTTGAGGATGAATATTTTGCATTACGTCAGGCAATCTGGCTCGTGACCGATGGCACATATAAAAAAGCACTGGAGACGCTGGCACGAAAAAAGGCGTATTTGCAGAATAAACAAACAAATGATACAATCCAGGATTTTATTGCAGTAAGACCATGTTCAATAATTGAACCGCTTGCAAAGTTTGAATTGGATAAAAATAAAATTAAATCAAAGGTCATTGAGTTATCCAAAATTTTTAATAAATATCCACAGATACTGGAATCTTATGTAGCATTTAAATTCTATGCAGGCAATCAATATTTTCTAAATAATGAAGGAGCAAGAAATCTCAGAGAGGAGAAACTTGTTAGTTTATTGGTATGGGCAAAGGCACAATCGGATAATGGAGAGATCATTGAAGATTTTACAGAATTTCACGGCAAAGATTTTAATGACTTAGATTTTATTAATATTGAAAATGCAATTAATGTCTGGGCAGAAACTTTGTATATGATGGTTAAATTAAAAGACAATGAAGAGGATTATACTGGTCCAGTATTGTTTTTAGGGCAGGCAGCATGCGAATTGTTCTTCCAAATCCTTGGTCGGGGTGTGAGTGATGTGCGTGCACCAATCTATGAGAATGAAATCCTGGAGAGGAATATGTCCCGTCAAAACTTAGGAATATTTTCAAATAGACTGGGAAGGCGGATTTTACCAAATTTTATTTCTGTATATGATAAACCAAATAGAAAAGAATGGGACAATACCCGACTCATTGGTGGTTTTACTATAGATGACCAGGGTGTGCGGGCAGAGGATGTTGAACTGGTAAAAAATGGCAAACTTACTGGTCTATTAATATGCCGGACACCAATAGCCAAAATAAAAGAGACCGATGGACACGCCAGATATTATAAAAATCCTTTTGGCACACGGCATATAGGATTTGTTAGCAACCTGATAATAGACTCTGAGCAAAAAATTTCTGCTCAGGAACTTTTGAAAAAACTTAAAGAACTGGCACAGGACTACGGCAATGACTTTGCAATTGTGATAACAAAACTTGTATCCAGAAAGCCAGA
>JBBILZ010000115.1:0-2446 GCA_037444665.1 Caldifarciminota bacterium | reverse complement strand
GTTTGTCCCCTTTATTTACATATGAACCTTCTCTAACAATAATTTTCATTACCCTGCCCATTGTTTCAGGAAAAACCTGGACTGTCTTATCTGCAGTGATTGTGCCGACGACCGTGCACATTTTTTTGACATCATCTTTTATTGCGGGCATTACCTCTACAGAAATTGCAGATTTTTCAAACGTCGTTCTTACCTGCCTTTTAACAATTGTCAATCTCAATACCACACCAATTGCTAAAATTATGATAATTGCTATCAATATTTTTTTCATTATGCCTCCTTTAATTTCTCTGATATCCTGATCTTCTGATATCCTGATACCCCCATCTTACTCCTCTCCCATCGCCTTTATCAAATCTGCCCGTGCACTCAAATAGTCCTTCAGGGCATTAAGATAATTTGTCTTTGCCTGCATCATTGCCAGCTGGGCATCAAGATATTCAAGATTTGTAGCAAGACCATTTTTATACCTTGTTTCTATGATATTAAATGCCTTTTCTGCCTGTGCGATATTTTCCTGTGCTGCCTGGATCGCTTCTTTTGCTGCATTGAGATTAAAATATGCCTGTTTTACTTCAATGATAATCCCTTTTAATAGATTCTCTCTTGCAAGATTTGCTTCTTTGATTGATAAACTTGCTGACTGGTAATCATAAAGATTTTTAAAACCGCTGAAAATAGGCATCTGAAATCCAACATTGAAGGTCAGATTTGAACCCCAATCATTGCCACCAAAACTAAAAGGCTTTTTACGTTCATAACTTACACCAGCAAAGAGTGTGGGAAGATTTGCCCGCGCCTTAAGACTTCGGCCAATCTTTGCAAGTTTTTCTATTTTATTGAGATTCTTTATTTCTGCACGATTATTCAATGCCTCATTCTTTATCTGTTCAAAATTAAAATCTTCTTCAATTATCTCAAGACTGTCCATTAGGATAAATTCTGCATCCTGTGGTAGACCGAGAAGCATTTTGAAACCTTCTTTTGCAAGTTTTAATCCATTCTCTACCTCAATCATCTTTGGTTTTAAATTCGCTACCTGAACCTGGGAACGGAGCAGGTCAAATTGTGCAACCAGACCCGCTTCATATCTCTTTCTCACTGATTCTTCATGCCTTTTTAACTGCTCAAAACTTTCACGGGTCAACCCAACCATCTGTTCAAGGACAAGAAGTCCATAATATGCCTTTGTTACTGAACATCTTATCTCTTGTCTCTTCCTTAATAAGTTTAATTCTGCAATATCGCGATTGAGCCCAGCAATACGATAAGCATCATAAATCTTTCCCCAGGCAAAGAGCACCTGCTGTAATGAAACCTGAAAATTGTAGTTTTCGTGCTGTCCCATTGGAATATATACTGAATCAAGCTGGAATAATGGCAGGTCGCTCAGATATGCATAATAACCTGTTGCACTTATTGTGGGATAGAATGCTGAACGCGCCATACCAACATCAGAAATTGATTTTTCCGTACTGATAACCAATTGTCTAATTTCCGGATTATTATTGAGCGCAAACTCCACTGCATCATTCACTGTAAAAATTATTGTATCACTACTGGCAAAAACAATGAGCAATAAAAATTGTATCATAAAACCCCCTTATATCTAAGTTTTAGTTCTTAAAAGCCAGCATTGTATTCTCTCATGGCAGGAACAATTTTAAACCAAAACCATTGACAAAGAATTTTTCGTCCTTATCAAAATATCCGTATTTATAGATATTGGAACTCGTAAGATACTGATATGATAGATTTGCAGAGATTCCAAGATTATTAATAGGTTTTAATACCAGTTCAAGACCACCGACAAAACCGAGGTCCTTTTCATCCATCTTTTCACCAGTGGGTAGCATGATTACCTCACCATTGAACAACCCCTGCCAGAGGAATAATCCAAAACCAGTTTCAAGGTTTAGTTGGACCGAGCCTGTTTTTAAAAATGGAAGAAGATTGTAATTAAAGGTAAGAACGAGCGGGGTATATTTATATTCATAAGGGCCAACCTCTGGCGGTGCCATATAACTGATTACGGTTCCACTGGCTTTGAGCCCTAAATTAGGTATGATATTAGATATACCCATTTGCAAACCCCATTGCCATTTTCCCTTTGGGTCATCCTCATCCTGGAAAAGTAGATAGGATGAATAATTAGTGCCAATAAAGACCTGGCGTGCATCTGCCTGAACATTGAATGACCATGCAAAGATTAAAGGGATTAAGAAAAAATTCATAATCAACTCCTTTTTTTGATTAGGCCATTAAAAAATAGTTCAAAGATTTCATCACCACACGATGTCTTCTCTGCAGAGAAGACATTCAATAAAAAGGGAGTTCTTATAATGTTGAGAAAACATACTGCAGTAATTTGGGGATTGACTGGCCGGAATTCACCATTTTTTACTCCCTGTTCAATTATTGCCTTAATTTCAGTAATAATCGTGTT
>JBBILZ010000114.1:0-2519 GCA_037444665.1 Caldifarciminota bacterium | reverse complement strand
TGCCGATACGGGTTTCGCAACCGTATAACGATTGACGATCTTTACGGTGGGTATAGCTCAATGGTAGAGCATTGGACTGTGGCTCCAAGTGTTGCGGGTTCAAATCCCGTTACCCACCCTGCCCAATACCTTAAAGCATTCGGCCTCTTTTATTTATGGTGCGCAAAGTATTCGCGTATCAGATTCTGAACAAACTCCTGCCTTTTAAAATATAATTTCTTCACTTTTCTTTTTTTGTGCTTTGCCAGTGCATAAGCAGCAATTATCGGAAAACCAACTGTCGCATCAAGATAACAAACAACTGCATCAGGTAATTTAGTAGGGTCAACTTTTCCCCAGGAGACTGCTTCATGGGGTGTGGCACCAGACAGACCACCTGTGTCAGGTCGAGCATCAGTGATCTGGAAAAAATAGTCATGTCCAACCTCTTTGATGCGCAATACTTCTTGAATCTGTGGTTCGGTCTGTAGTAAGAAATTTTTTGGACTACCACCACCAATCAAAAGGGCAGCAGATTTTCCACCAGCGCGCTTTGCTGCAAGCACAATAGCAGTTGTCTCATTAACATCAATTGATGGATTGATGCGCAATTTGCCACCAATGATTTCTTCTTCAGCAATATTCATTCCCAATGTGGAATCTCCTGGTGAACTTGTATATACAGGAACACCCAGACGATAGGCACACGCAAGCACTGAAGCATCTTTATTGCCGGTCTTGTCCTCCCATTCTGCTGCATATCTGCCAAGCAAGTGATGGAATTCAGCAGTTCCCATCTCTTTTTGAAATTCAGGTTGTTTTAAAATTTTTCGGAGAATTTCATCGGTCGCCATTAAGCAATCAGAATATCCAAGCAGTATATCATAGATACGCACCACATCATTTTTGCGCAAATCTGCATCATCTATTAAGTGAGTGCCAACATGGAGGGGGAAATTAAATGCAAAATGTAAATCATGATACAAATTTGCTCCGGTTGAGACAATCCAGTCAACAAAGCCTGCTTTTATCAACGGAACAACAGTTGATTTACCCAGCCCTGCCGGCGTCAAAGCTCCTGCAAGGCTCATTCCCACAGTTACATCAGGTTCAAGCATCTTCTCCACAAAGAGCCAACAGCCTTCACGCAGACGTGCTGAATTATAAGCAAGAAATATCTTATCAATTAAATCATCAATTTTTTCTTTGCCAGTTAAGGGAGGTGGAAAAATTCTTTGTCCAGAAAGGTATCTTTTTTTATGTGGATATTTTTTCTTTTTTAGCCAATCCGGGGTTTCATCAATATCTTTTTTAATTCTATGGATTCTTTTCACTACTACCCCCTTTCTTTATTTGACAGGGCATATGCCTCTGTTTAGAACTAAATACTACATTAACGGATAAAGCTGGCAGAAAGATTTTTTGAACTATCTTTATCATGGTATGATAACCACCTTTGCCGGTGGCAAACCATTAAAGTTTGTTGCGGTAGCCCAAGAATAGGCACCGATATTTTCCACATAAACTATATCGCCAATATCCAGTTCAGGAAGTTCTTCACTTGTAGAGATTATATCAAATGAATCACAAGTTGGTCCAGCAAGTGTAGTAATCTGGGTAATACCCTTTTTCAGCACCTTATATTGATATTTACAATGGTCATAGACGATTCCTGAAAGCGAACCATAGACACCATCGTCAAGATAATACCAGTGTTTATTGTTTCTGATTGATTTACCGATGATTTTCATTACAAGAATACCGGCTGGTCCACAGAGGACCCGACCAGGTTCAGCAATTATCTGAATATTATCTGGAAATAAACGATTGAGTTCTTTATTAATGCTTGCGGCAGTAAGTGCAAACAAGTCCTTTTCATGGTCAAAATGCTTTATAGGAAAACCACCGCCAATATCCAGTATCTCAAGGGGAATCTGTTTTAAATGGGCATCCTTAAAGATGATGGAGGCAATCTCCAGGGCATCAAGATAGTTTTCAATATGGACATTCTGAGAGCCGACATGGAAACTTATACCTACAGGCTTTAGATTGAGCCGGATCGCCTTTATTAAAAATGGTATTGCATCTGGTGGTTCAGCACCAAATTTTAATGACAATTCTACCATTGAGCCAACATTGGGGACTTTTATACGAACCAATACTTTTGCACCAGGTGCATAACGGGCAATTTTGTTCAGTTCATATTCAGAATCAAAGGTCATCAGATTTATGTGATGTGTTGTAGCAAACTTCAAAGCCTCAGGCGTTTTCACGGTATTGGCAAAGACCATCCGGTCAGGACTGACACCCATATCCAGCAGTGTCTTCATTTCATAAATTGATGCAACATCAAAACAGGTGCCGGCATCGGCAAATGTTTTTAAAATAAAAGGATGGGAATTAGATTTTACTGCATAGAATGGTTTCACACGTGGAAGCAGGGTTTGGAATCTTTTTAATTGATTCAAGAGTTTGCTCTTGCTTATCAAAAATAGTGGGGTATTATGCCTGCGCACCAGATTCTCAATCTGTTTTTTGAT
>JBBILZ010000113.1:0-2567 GCA_037444665.1 Caldifarciminota bacterium | reverse complement strand
TGCCCGTGCTGAGGCAGTGAGAAGATATTTGATTGAAAAGTTTAATATTGAGCCGGAGCGATTGTTTGCTCGTGGCTATGCAGATACCCAGCCCATTGCCCCGAATGATACAGAAGAGGGTATGGCACAAAACCGCAGAACAGAATTCAGAATCATTGAAGAATAAAAAAATTCAGCAAGCATTGACTTTGGATATTATCTTCATATAATTTCTGGTTATGAAGATAGGTATTATTGGCTTGCCCAATGTTGGTAAATCAAGTCTGTTCAATCTTTTAACAAAGGCAAATGCCCAGGTGGCAAAATTTCCATTTACCACAATTGAAAGGAATGTCGGAGTTGTCATTGTCCCTGATGAACGGCTGGACAAGATTGTAGAGATTAACAGGTCACCGAAAAAAACCTATGCACACATTGATTTTGTTGATATTGCTGGTTTAATAAAAGGAGCTTCAAAAGGTGAGGGGTTGGGTAATAAATTCCTTTCCCATATCCGTGATGTTGACTTGGTTCTGCATATATTGAGGTGTTTTCCGGATCCAGACATTCCCCACACGGATATTGATTTGAATCCAAAAAATGATTATGAAATTGTGCGTAGTGAACTATTCCTTGCAGATTTAGAGATTGTAGAGAGGCGGATGGATAAATTGAAAAAGAGATTTGAGGCAAAGGAAGAGTTTGAAACCTTGCAGAGAATAAAGGATGCACTGGAAAAGGCACAGATTCCAGAGAATCGGATTCCAGACCTACCATTGCTTACAACCATTCCTGAGATTATCGTTTTGAATTTTGATGAAGATGGGAATTTCAAAGCCGATTTTATTGGTTACAAAATTTCTGTAAAACTTGAAGAAGATATCTTTGATTTCAGTGAAACAGAAAAGATAGAATTAAGAAAAGAAGCACATTTAGAACCAGAAGGATTGGCAGGTTTAATAAAATTGTGCCTTAATCAGTTATCAATAATTACTTTCTTTACAATCAAAGGAGAAGAATCCCGCGCCTGGTTAATAAAATCAGGCACAAAGGTTATTGATGCGGCAGGTAAGATCCACACGGATTTGCAAGAAGGGTTTATCAAAGCCGAAATTTTAAGGTATGACGACCTGTTAAAGACAGGAAGTTTTACCAATGCCCATGAACAGGGTCTGACAAAGGTTGAAGGCAAAGACTATGTTGTTCAGGATGGCGATATTATTTTGATTAAATTCAGGAAATAGAATAACAATGATTCTCTGGCTCGGATTTTTTATCGTTTTTTTCTTGACAATCTATTTTAGATTACTATAATTAACTATAGGGGGTCTTATGGCATTATGGGCGCTGATTTTGTTTTTGCTCGGTGTCTTGTCTTTGTTATTTAATATCTTTAATGTCTTTGACTGGTTTACACCATTCTGGGCAATCATTTTAATGGCAATCGCATTTGCAATGCTTGCGCGTATTGCCCGGAAAGAAAAGGAAGCAGAGAAAGAAAAATTGGTTGAAAAGATTCAGGAACTTGAAACGCAGTTGAGTAAGTATGAGAAAAAAGAAAAGCAGGAGTAAAATTATTGAAGAAATAAAAAGTTTAAAAAAACTTAAAAATTATCTATTTTTAACTCTATCCTTTAATCCAAATTAATCCTGATATGTTTGAATTCCATATTCATAGAGAATGCCGTAATAAATATAAATTTGATAAAAGTTTATTCCAGCTTAATGGCAATGTGATATTTACTGACCTGCAGGCAGTAAAAATGTTTGCCCATAAATTGAATATACAAAGAAAAAAAGAGGGGAAGCCTTTAATAATGCCTTCAGAATTGAATGCAATGGGTTTGATAGATGAAATTCTACATTTTGTTCTCCAAAAATATCAGCGAGAAAAGAATCCCCGGGTCTTTGAAAGGCTATTACAATTTTTACAGAATACCTCTGGTAAAAAGCCGGTTCTGTATACAATAACAGGGTTTACAAAACTTTTTCCACCAAAAGCAGTTTATACAAACAATATTTCAGTAAGTGAATATCTTAAACAGGCTACCAATGGTGTGCCCAATATCATCATTGCCCTTCAGGAAATAATAATGTTGAGTCTGGCTAATGCTAATCCTGCATTCTCGCCATTTATTGAACTATTTAATGACGAACAATTAAAGAAAAATTCTGCATACCCTAAAATTATCTCAGATATTGAAAAATTCTTTGAAACAGAGCCACGCTATGGACCATATAATCAGACGATTATTGAACTTTTAAAATCACCGAGCAAGGTATCGCCCCATTCACTTGCCGGGCAATTGCAATATATAAAAGAACACTGGCGACTATTGCTCTCCGGAGAAATTATAGAAAAGTTAATGATGCGTATTCTCGTTTCACTTGATTTTATCAATGAAGAGACAAAACAGAGACCAGTAGGTCCTGGACCAAACCTTGTACCGGCATTCATTCCCGGAACAGAGGTATATAGTGAACTGGAGCATGATGGACCGCGATTCAGTATGGATACTGACTGGATGCCTGAAGTAGTGATGATTGCCAAACATACTTATGTGTGGTTGTATCAATTGAGCAAGAAA
>JBBILZ010000112.1:0-2742 GCA_037444665.1 Caldifarciminota bacterium | reverse complement strand
TATATTGGTATTCTTTATCTTGTTTTGCACAAAAAATAATGAATGCAAAGACGAGAATGAACTTATTTTTCAAGGGATGTGTCTTCCTTTTTATATGCCACAAAATTTTTGACCAATTTTTTTATTTCCACAACCAAAAAGACAATTGAAGATAAAACAATACAGATGAGCAACTCAATCAGGGTTAAAGGCTGGGTCTTGAATATCGGGTTCAAAAAAGGTAAATATATTACTGCCATCTGTAGTAAAAAAAGAATGATTGTTGAGAAGATGAGGAATGGGTTGGAAAATATACCTAAAGAAATGAATGTCCTTTCATCAGAACGACACGCAAGGGCATTACCCAATTGACTCAAACAGAGGACAGTAAAGACCATCGTCTGCCAGTGAATATCCCTTTTAATGGAGAGCGCCTGGGTGACTAATGTTATTCCTGCCATAAGCGCTCCAATAATGATGATATACCAATCCGTTCCATGGGCAAAGATGTTCTCTTTAGGATGGCGGGGTGGTCTTGACATCACCCCTTCATCGGCATTTTCTGTTGCCAACGCAAGTGAAGGAAGGCTATCAGTAATAAGGTTAATCCATAAAAGATGGAGGGGCAAAAGTGGAAGAGGCAACCCTAAAAATGGCGCAAAGAATATTGTCATTATCTCAGCAGAATTACACGACATAATGTATTTGATAAATTTTCTGATATTGTCATAAATTCTCCTACCTTCACGCACTGCCTTTACAATCGTTGCGAAGTTGTCATCAAGTAAAATCATATGGGCTGCCTCTTTACTCACCTCGGTCCCCATTATTCCCATTGCCACACCAATATTAGCCCTTTTTAATGCGGGTGCATCATTAACACCATCTCCAGTCATTGCTACATACTGTCCTTTATCCTGTAGTGCCCGGATAATCTTTAATTTCTGCTCTGGAGCAACCCTTGCATAAACCTTTATGTGCTCCACCTTCTTCTCAAATTCTTCAAGGGCAAGGGCATCAAGTTCTTTTCCTGTAATCACGGTCTGTGTATCATCAGTGAGCATACCAAGTTGCTGGGCAATCGCATAAGCAGTCACGGGATGGTCGCCAGTAATCATTACTGGTATAATACCTGCGGTCTTACATTGTTGAATTGCCTCTTTTACCTCAATACGCGGTGGGTCAATCATACCCACAAGCCCAAGGATTATCAAATTATCTTCAATATTTGCTGGATTTAAATTTTCTGGCAGTCGATCCCATTTCCTCATCCCTATGGCAAGAATCCTCAAACCATCTTTTGCCATTTTCAGGTTTGCATGATTAAGAATTTCTAAACCCCTGACAATCTTACCCTCACTCAGAAAACCTACAGCGTTTTCAAGGAGCGAATCAATCGCACCTTTGGTAAATGATATAATCTTACCATCTTCTGTTTTATGGATTGTCGTCATACATTTTCTTTCTGAATCAAATGGAATCTCTGCGATACGTGGATAACTCTTTATGAGCTTCTGTTTCTCAAAACCCGCCTCTTTTGCCGCAACACATAGGGCGGTCTCTGTTGGGTCGCCAATGATCTTGCCATCTTTATCATACTGGGCATCATTGCTCAATGCCAGGGCAAGAAAAAATTCTTTATTCGTATCAGCAAAATCAATAAAATCATCTTCCCAAACGATTCTGTTATTTATAAAAATCTCCCGCACAATCATCTTGTTCTGGGTCAATGTCCCGGTCTTATCTGAGCAGATATAGGTTATGGAACCGAGTGTTTCCACTGCTGACAATTTACGCATCAAGGCATTCTCTTTTACCAATTTTTTTGCACCGATAGCCAGGGCAATTGTAACAACTGCAGGCAATGCTTCAGGGATTGCTGCAACTGCGAGGCTCACCGCAGTCAAAAACATTAATGTTATTGGTTCACCGCGTAGAACACCAAAAACAAAGACAATAGCACACACCGCAAGAAAAATTACTGTTAGCCATTTACCAAATGCAGTAAGCCTTTGTTGTAATGGTGTCTTTACTCCTTCTTCCTCCTGTATCATCGTTGCAATCTTACCCAGTTCAGTCTCCATACCGGTTGCGACAACCACACCCACCCCGCGACCATAGGTGACGATTGTTCCCTTATATGCCATATTCTTTCTATCACCGAGTGCCAGAGAAGGGTCATGAAATTGTCTGGACAATTTTTCTACAGGGATTGATTCTCCGGTTAGTGGTGCCTCATCAATCTTAAGTTGCGCCACTTCAATAAGGCGCATATCTGCCGGCACAATATTTCCTGCCTCAAGCAAAACAATATCACCGGGTACCAGTTCATTTACAGGAATAGAATGGATATCATTGTTTCTTTTTACATTTACATATGCCTGTGCCATCTTTTTGAGCGCTTCAATCGCCTTTTCTGCCCGATACTCCTGGATAAAACCGATAATTCCATTGACAATAACGATTACCACAATCGCGATGGTATCAATCGGTTCACCTACAATTCCGGAGATGATTGCAGCACCGATCAGAATTAAGATCATAAAATCTTTAAACTGGTCTAAAAACATTTCAAATGGCGTTCTCTTTTTTGCCTCTTTTATTTCATTGGGACCGAATTCCTCAAGTCGCTGCCTTGCCTCTTCTGAATTCAAGCCCTGGGGATGGGTCTTGAGGGTTTCAAAAATAGCATTTATGGACAGGGTATGCCAGTATTCCTTTCTCATTACCAGCAATAATACCTAAATTTAAACCCCTGTCAAG
>JBBILZ010000111.1:0-2792 GCA_037444665.1 Caldifarciminota bacterium | reverse complement strand
ATTGATATCTTTCCTTCCCATCAACAGGGACAGGTCCGTTCTCAACTTGCATTTGTGATTGAAGGTGTTGTAACCCAGCAATTACTACCCAAAATTGGCGGTGGTCGGGTTCTTGCCGCTGAGGTGATGGTGGCAACACCCGCAATCAGGGCATTGATTCGTGATGAGAAAGAGCATCAAATATATTCAATGATTCAATCAGGACAAAAATATGGAATGCAAACAATGAATCAGGCGCTCTATAATTTGTATGTAAAAAGGTTAATCACCCTGGAAACAGCATTTGATTATTCGCCCAATATTGAAGAATTTGAGCATATGGTGGAACAAAAATCACCGGTGCTGGGCTAAAAACATGGTTAATTGTTATAACAATTAACAATATTTAAAAGGGAGGTATTATGCCGACTTTTGTCTGGAAAGGAAGAACCGCAACAGGAGCATCAGCCAGTGGAGAATTGAGCGCTCAATCACAGGCTGATGTTGTAGCGGCATTGAGGCAGAAAAAAATTATTCCGACATCAATAAAAATAAAAGAAGAGAAAAAAGGGTTTGCTTTTTTTGGAGGTCGTGTCTCAAAGAGAGCGCTGGCAGTGTTTACGAGACAATTTTCAACAATGCTTGGTGCGGGTCTGCCCTTATTGACCTGCCTTGAAATTCTCTCCAAACAGACTGAAAGTGCTGGATTGAAAAGTTTGCTTGGCGAAGTTCGTGCCGATGTAGAAGGTGGATTGTCTCTTGCTGATGCTTTAAGAAGGCAACCCAAGGTTTTTGATAATTTATTTGTAAATATGGTGGAGTCAGGTGAAACCGGTGGTGCCCTGGATGTAATTCTGGAGCGTCTTGCCACATATCTTGAAAAGACTGTCGCGTTACAACGCAAAATTCGTGGAGCAATGATCTATCCTGCAATCATCAGTGTTGTTGCGGTTCTGGCAATTGCAGTTTTATTGATCTTTGTAATCCCCATTTTTGCCAAGATGTATCAGGGTGTAGGAAGGGAATTACCGGCAATGACACAATTGGTAATGAAAATATCAAATTTTATGAAGGTCGCCGCATTGCCTCTGCTTATCGGATTGATTTTGCTATTCACCATTATTCGCAGATGGCACAAAACTGAATCCGGAGCAAAAGCAATGGACCCGCTTATCCTGAGACTTCCTGTATTCGGAGACCTGGTAAAGAAACAGGCAATTGCTCGTTTCTCTAGAACTTTGTCCACATTGCTCTCAAGCGGTGTGCCTATCATTGATGCCCTTGAAATTACTGCGAAGAGTGCGGGAAACTGGGTCATTGAAGATGCAATACTTAAGGCACGGGTTTCAATCAAGGGTGGCGAGAATATCGCAGACCCATTATCAAAAACTGCGGTCTTTCCGCCGATGGTTACACAGATGATTGCTATTGGTGAGGCTTCCGGTGGACTGGATGAAATGTTGAAAAAGGTGGCTGACTTCTACGATGCCGAGGTTGACCAGGCAGTAGAAAATTTAACCAATGCATTGGAGCCAATCATCATGGTATTCCTTGGTGGTATTGTTGGTTTTCTGGTTATTTCAATGTATCTGCCAATCTTCCAGTTAGCCTCAACAATTGCTGAATAAAGTTTTCTTGATAACCCAATAAATGCCGGAATTCTGATTTGTAGTAGATAAATGTTAAAATTTTTTGATGGGGAATGCTGCAAGAAAAAAGGGTTAATCCCTTAACCGGATTAATTTTTCTCCATCCACTGGTTATTACTTTTATTCTACTCAGTTCTTCTTATCCAATAGATTATTCAATTCCTGTCCCTTACTGGTTCATTATCGTTATTTCCTTTATTCTCTCAATCATCTTTTTTTTCTCTCAGAGGTGGATACTACAGGAAACACTCACCTATATATTATTAATTAGTGATATTCCGCTAATTGCCGTCATCATACATTATACCGGCGGTATTCAAAGTATGTTTCCCTTGATGTATGTTCTCCTGATTATTACCGCAGCCATCTATTTATTCCGAAAAGGGGCATATATAATAAGTTTAATATCAGTGCTTTGTTTCCTTGGTTTAATGCTTTTTGAATCAGCCTATGTAGATTTTGCGATAAAGTATGTTTTACAGCAATTTTATCTCTTTTCACTCCTTTTTTTATTTACTGCAGTATTGAGTGGAACTCTTTCTGAACGCTACCGTCTTAAAACCGAGGAATTAAATGAATTGAATCTTACTACGGAAGAGATTGTCAAAAACTTACCTTCTGGTATTTTGACCATCAACAATGCAGGCTCAATTGTTTATACCAATATCGTTGAACAAGAAACTGCTTCGCTGGTTCACTTATACCTCGCGCGGTTTTTAAAAAACCCGGAAAAATATAGCAGAACAAAGGAATTAAAAATAAATAATAAATATTATCTTCTTTCCTGTTCTATAATTGGTAATGCCCAGGGTGCACTGGCAATTCTGCAGGATTTGACAGAAATAAAAAAGCTTGAAGAGGCTTCCCGAATTTCAAAGCAGACAAAGATGCTGGCTGAACTTGGTGGTTCTCTGGCACATGAAATCCGCAATCCCTTAGCATCAATCCGCGGCTCATTAGAAGTTGTAGCAAAATCTCGTGTGCCGAAGACCGCAAAACATTTTATTGATATGGCGCTAAAAGAATCCATTCGTTTAAATGAAATAGTTACTGATTTTTTAAATTTTTCACAATTCGTCCCAAAAAAGACCTATCCCACAAAGGTCAGTGACATCGTCAATGAAGCATTAGCCGATGTAATAGCACATTTTGCAGAAAAGAATA
>JBBILZ010000110.1:0-3270 GCA_037444665.1 Caldifarciminota bacterium | reverse complement strand
TCAGGGAACATTTGGTGATGTGCTGACCGTATTTAATAAATCTTCTTCAACGCCAATATTTCAGTTGCTTGATGATATTGATGAACCAGGCTCAATAACCGCAGTGGATATATCAAAAGATGGTTCTTTCGTTACTGCGGGTGGAAAGGCTGTCCATGCACGAGAATTCGGAAATGGTGGTGAAGTCTATGCAATCCGTATTCTTGACCAGTTGACCAGTGATGTGGGGGTGAAAAGTATTGATGCCCCAAGCAATTTTCTCCAGGTTGGTCAATCAATCTCACCTCAGGCAGTAGTAAAAAATTATGGAGCAACGACCGCAACCTTTAACACATTCTGTTTAATTTATGATTCACTTAACAATTTACTTTATATTGATACTGTGCTGGTAAACAATTTGAATAGTGGCGCAGAACAGACCCTTAACTTCTCGCCAAATTGGACCGTGCCTGGCTATGGTACTTATAAAACCGTTGTCTATACTGCCCTTGCTGGAGATATGTTTACTGCAAATGATACCTTGCAAAAAGGGAGTATCTGTTATCATGATGGAGCAGTTTTTAGAATTGAATATCCATTTAATGAATTGACCCTGAACTATTCACGACCACCACGGGTGACAATCAGCAATAATGGTAGTTATGCCGAAAATATTCCTGTGGTATGCAATATCTATGATTCTGGCAATAATCTTGTCTACACTGGAAATGGACAGACTTACCTCTCACCACTGCAGTCTGCAACAATATGGCTTAGCCCTGCCTGGACACCAACTGCAACTGGTTATTATACTGTGTATATCTATTCCACGGTCACTGATGATTATAATCACAACAATGATACATTGATGAAAAATGTATCTGTCACAACAGAAATTCTTTATGATGATGGCAATCTTGATATCTATGGCTATGTTTCTTCAAGTTATTATGATAACAAATTTGCCCAAAAGATGATCCCCTGTCTAACAGCGCCATATAAAATCACACAGGCCCGCTTCTATTCAAGCACAAATGCTCCCATAATGATGTCATTGAATGCTGATTCTTCAGGATTACCAGGATTAGGACCATCATACTATATTGCTCCTCCAGAAACAATTTATCCTGCTGGCACAGGCTGGGCAGTGAAAAATTATACTCCACCATATACTATAAATAACAATGACCAATTCTGGTTCGTGCTCCACTGGCTTCCAAGTTCTCCTGCCTCACCATATATTGGTATGGATAACACCATCCCCCGCGATAGTGTTGCATTCTGGTATTGGACCGAGTCTTCTAATCCTGGCTGGCATGCCTGGTATCCCTATGATTTTATGATGCGCGTCTACACCGAACAAATCCAAAACATTGCTGAGGGTGATATTAAAACTGCGGGAAAATTTATTTTCTATCAGCCTGTTCCCAATCCTTTTACTGAAAAAATACACATAAGATTTATTATTCCTGAATCAAGGATGTTCAAATTAAATATCTACGATATTACAGGAAGAATGGTTAAATCATTAATTAATGAAAAAATAAAAAAAGGCGAATATAACCTCTTCTGGGATGGCAAGGATATAAACAACAGAAAACTTAGTGCAGGCGTCTATTTTGTGAAAATTGATTACAAAAATGAGGTCTTTACTGAAAAAATAATACTCGTAAAATGAAAAGGTTAGACTTTTCAAAAAACCTTAACCTGAAAATATAGAATTTTATTGAAGGAGAAATAATGACCGTCAACAAAATAATCATAATTTTTTTAATTAGTATTTCATTGAGTGTTTGCCAGTTACTTAAAGAAACGGGCATATCTGACCAGATTCTTGAAAAACTAAGGACTTCTATTACACTAAGCAGTACAGACACTGCATTGGTCAATGCCCTGACCAATAATGAACTTCCTAAACTCACATTAAATCACAATTTCTTAAAGAAACACAACGACCTTTTCACAAATCGTATAGAAACCAAAGGTGTTACTGACCAGAAAAATAGTGGCCGTTGCTGGATATTTGCCGGGTTGAATATCTTGAGGCCAATTGTAATAAAAAAATATAATCTAAAGGGATTTGAATTCTCGCAATCATATATTTCATTTTATGACAAATTAGAAAAAGCAAACTTTCTCCTTGAATTTGTAATCCAGACCAGGAACAGAGAACTCCGTGACCGCGAACTTGATGAATTCATTGATGATGGTGTTCAGGACGGCGGATACTGGCAGTGGTTTGTCGCACTCGTTGAAAAATATGGGGTCGTACCTCAAGAAATTTTTCCTGAAACCCATCCGAGCAGTAACACCTGGATTATGACATCATTGCTCAACCAGCAGGTTCTGGCTGGTGCCGGAATCTTACGAAAAATGGCACAGAGTGGTGTTGATGAAACAGGACTCAGAGAATTTAAATTACAGGTTCTTAAAAATGTATATAAACTACTTGTCATGCATTTTACTGAGCCACCAACAGAATTTGTCTGGCGATATGAAGATAAAGAAGGCAAAATTTATGATTCAAAAAAAATCACGCCACAGGAATTCTTCAAAGAGGCGGTCGGCATCAATCTGCAGAATTATGTATCATTAATTGATTATCCGGGTAGAGAATATAACCGCCTTTATCAATTTGATAACTGCCGCAATGTATATGATGCACCTGACCCTAAAAGTGCAAATCTCAAAATTGATTTGATAAAAGAGGCAGTAAAAAAATCTGTGATGAATAACGAGCCTGTATGGTTCGCCTGTGATATCGGTAAGGAAGCATATCGTGAAAAAGGTATTCTCAGCACACAAATCTTTAATTATCAGGCAATCTTTAAACCTGAATTTAAAATGGACAAAGAGATGAGAATCTTTTATAGGTTCAGTTCTGCAAATCATGCAATGGCAATACTCGGTGTGGATATACAGAACGGTAAACCTGTAAAATGGCTTGTTGAAAACAGCCATGGTCGTGATGAAGGTAATGAAGGTTATTATACAATGTATGATGATTGGTTTGATGAATATGTTTATGAGGTGATAATTAACAAAAAATATTTATCTGACGAGATTATTAAAATTTTTGAGCAGAAACCCATACACCTGCCAATCTGGGACCCGATGGCAGAACTACTAAAAGTAGAATAGCCATTCTGGATGGATAAGAAATCGTAAGAGGTAAGTTTTTCCCAAAGAATGGGATAGATCTCCCTTAATCGGTGTTTCACACCGTATCATATCTCTATTCAAACTACATTTTAGGGCCGATGCTAAAAGTATCCTAATCTATGGAGGTCC
>JBBILZ010000109.1:0-3452 GCA_037444665.1 Caldifarciminota bacterium | reverse complement strand
GAAATTGTGTGTCCGAACTGTGGTAAGTTAACTTTGGATGAGGTTGAATTGACTGAGTTTGGTCAGTCACAACTAACTGAATTATGGTGGATAGATGCTGAAAGAAAACAGCGTAAAAAATAATGGGGTTTCAGGGGTGAAACCCCTGACTATGTTCTACTTGATACTTGGATTATGTTCGGAGCTGGCTTTGAAAAACTGGTTCTTAATGGAAAATGCTTTACGTCTGTTCCCGTTTTATGCATCAACACAGACTGATGTTTTTCAGATTCAGTATTACAGGAGTATAAGCAAAGTTACAATCTAAATTTCTTTTATGGATGTAGTATGTAAATGTGTATTGAGGTAACAGAATAAAATATGGCTGAAATAAAAAGCTTGTATGACGCAATTGTCAAAACTCAAATAAAAGAAGATCAATGTACGAATTTTTTAATTTGGTTATTGGAAAAACTTCCACCCGAAGTAATTCTTGAGTTATGTAAAATTGCCGATTTGTCAATCAACCAAGTTGGTAGCAATATTAGCATTCAAGCACAACCTTTGTTTAAAAAAAGTCGCCCGGATGCATTAATTGAATTTTCTGACGGAAAATATCTAATTATTGAAACCAAATTATATCCTAACTCTTTCAATAAAGAGCAATTTCTATGCCATTTTAAAGGTGGCAGAGATGAATTTGGCGAGCATAATGTATGGCTTGTCTTCCTATCGGGTGATGAGTGTGTTCCTACTGGATTAAAAAAATTGAAGGAAAAATATTACGGAAGAATCGGCTTCATTTCCTGGAAGTCTTTACTTCATTTCCTTAAAGACAGAACAAATTCTTTTGGCGAAAAATTTGAGATAATAATTAAGGAATTTTTATCCTTTGCAAACCATTATAAATTAGGGAGGTTAATATCTATGAATAATGAAGAGATTAAAAAATTTCTTGATGCGTATCCTATAGTAGCGATACGGCAAGAAGCCGCAAAGGAGAGATTTTCAGAGATAATCGACCATCTGAAAAACCGGATAATAATGGAGTGTGCGGAATCAGTAGAAGAAAATACTCAAGAGATACAGAAGGAACCGCCATGTTTATATAGAACATTTAACATCAAAGGCTGGCATTTAGAAGAGTTTAGTGGCTATATCTTCTTAGATATTTTATTAAAAAAAATCGGTATTGTACTAGTAGGCTATCATGACAAAAAAGGAAGCGGAAAATTCCTGCCGAAGTGGGGTAAATATTATAAAAATAGATATAAAGATATTCCCAATTTGCATGCGTTTACATGGGTTAAAGAAGGCGATGATGATTATGCTATTAACGGGGGATATTTCAAGTTAGTAGAAGGCACAAGTGGAAAAATATTTAACCCCACTCAGATATCAGAATTTACAGATACCTTTTATTTCGGATATGCTTACGACTTAGATATAGAAAAAATACAAATATACTATAACACGATTCCGAAAGATTTTAAGAAATTATTAGAGACTTTCGTAGAAAAATAGGGAATCTGACAAGACAAGGTTTCACCCCTATTTGTTATTAATTATACGAAAAATCCGAAATTCATCAATTCGACAATTTTAGAATCGTTGAATGGAGATTGCTGAAGAAGTCCTCTTTTGTCACCCTGAACTTGTTTCAGGGTCTAAAAATGTATTTATTTTAGACGTCATTCCGAACTTACTTCGGGATGCTGAAACAAGTTCAGCATGACATTCCTTAGAGTGACACTTTTAGGGTGGATACCATGTCTTGAAACTCTGCAGTTATCTATTTAGTGCTGGCGAGAAAGGTGAGAAAAAATGAGAATGGCAAATATCAAAGAGGTAGAATCAATCCGTAACATAATCAGGCTATTGGTTTTTGAAGCAGGAGCAGCATTAATAATTTTTTATGTTTCACTTAGATATGGAGAGGGAGAAAGGTTCTCGGGTCTAATTGCTCTATTTGGTATGGCTGTTTTTTGCATTTTAGTAGCTATTGGGTTATGGAGGTTTAAGAAAAATAAATGGGTTCGTTATATCGCTACCGCATTGGCTATTCTTATTCTTTTTCCACTATCATTAGTAGTTCAAGCTACATTTCCAGTAATAATATGGGGACTTTATGATATCGGTGTTTTTTTTGTAGTTACTTGTGTAATTATTGGTATAATTATTTGGATAATTGGTGTAACAAAAAGAGGTAAAGGCTAAATTTTGCTTTGCGAAACATTACGAATATAGAAAACATCATAGGAAAAAATGCGCAGATAATTAAAAGAACATAATATGAAGTTACTCAGCTTGGTTTACATTATAAACGCAACATTGTTGATACTCCGTGAAATTGAGGCAGCGTATGAAAAAGAATGGGAGATATTGAATTTGCCGGGTAAAATTACTGGATTTATTATTATGCATATTCCAATTCTCTTAGTATTGTTTTATGGATTGGTAGAGATTGAGAGACAAACAATGTTGGGTTTTATAATTGGGTTAATCACTGGAATTGGTGGTCTACTTCCGTTTGTCGTTCACAAGATAATCGTAAAAAGGGAAGGGCAATTTAATAAACTTATTTCAAACATTCTGATATATCTAAATATAGTAACTGGAATCGGCACAATTATTCTGTGCGTGCATTTCTTGAATAGCACATAAAATAGGAGTAAAATAATATAAAAAAAGAGGCAATTATGGCAACAAAATTAGATTTGACAAAGGAATACAAAACATACTACACAGCAAAAACGAGTCCTGAAATAGTTGAATTTGGTGGAATTCCATTTTTGACTATTGGAGGCAAAGGCGAACCTGCTGGAGAAGTCTTTACAAAGGCAGTTGAAGCATTGTATCCACTTGCCTACTGTGTCAAAAATATCTGTAAAAAGCAGGGTAAAGATTTTGCTGTCCCAAAATTAGAAGGATTATGGTGGGTGGAGTCAGATAAGCCGGCTTTAGAAGTGCCAAGACAAGAATGGCGATGGAAACTGCTTATTCGTATGCCAGATTTTGTTAGTTCAGGGATAGTAGAAAAAGCAAAGGAAGAAGTCTTCAAAAAGAAAGGGATGGAATTGATTAAGGAGATCAAGTTTGAAAATATAAATGAGGGTGAATGCATTCAGATATTACACACAGGACCATATTCAACAGAGCCGGAAACATTAGAAAAAATGAGAAAGATGATGAAAGAAAACAAACTAACTGAAAATGGTTTCCATCATGAGATATATTTGTCAGATCCCAGAAAAACACCGCCTCAAAAGATGAAGACAATTTTAAGACAACCTGTGAAGGAGATAATTTAAAAAATGAAATGCGCTGAGATTTTAAAACGGCTCAAGTTGAAATGTTGAATAGATAAAAGGTTAGTTTCTCTAAAAGCCCCTCCCCATTTGATGGGGGAGGGTATGGGTGGGGGTGAAAAAATAAAACTTTCACCCTCCCCTTTATCCCCTCCCATCAAGATT
>JBBILZ010000108.1:0-3807 GCA_037444665.1 Caldifarciminota bacterium | reverse complement strand
TTCAGGTAGCCCCCAGGTTGGAACAAGGATTCTATTGTTTACAAAAAGTGAATTAAGATAACTGGGTGGTGCGTCTGAAGTAGACCAGGGCATTACAATCCTCACTACCCGATATGGAAAACCTTCTCTATTTTTACAATGACTGATTGAATCTGCACGATTGTCAAGAACTGTATCATTGGGATGGCCTGACGCATATTCACCAACCATTACCAGTGTATCATTTAAAATCTTTGTCCACAAATCAATGTGTCCGGTATATTCAGTGAGAATCCTTTTTACCGGAATGGTCTGTTCAAGTCCACTATACTCAAGCATCAATTGATTTATCTGGGCAGGTGTATATCCAGGGTTCTCTTCATAGATTAGGCTACTGAAGAATCCTGTGCCATGACCATCAACCATAAAGTTTCCACCCGGGTGTTCAAGCGGTGAGCCATAAACTGGTATGCCCCATGCCTGGCCAATACGCCAGGGTATTGTATCATCGCTGGGCCTTGGACGATTGTACTGAAAATCAACAATACCTTCAGTGTTATCCTGTTTTCTTATAAACCAGGGTCCGTAATCACGAATCCACACAGAATTGTATGGAAATACATGGAATCTAACGCTATCCAGTGATACTCCGCCACTCGTCAAATAAGATTTAATACTATTTGTATCACTTGCAGAAGCTATAATATATGCCTTGCAAGAAGGGACTACATTTCGCACAATCTCACGCATAATACTCTGATAACTACCAGTCCAGGTCAAAAAGACACCACGCACTGGTTCATATTCTCCAGGTGTAACAACAAAGCCGCCGGGTGGAGTAGTTATAATATGTCCTTTGCCAATTTCATTTATCCTTAAACTCTCTTCAGGTGTCATCCATTTGGGTAAAAATTCAGATGGCTCTACAAAAGAGAGCATTACAAGAAATATTAAACCCATATTGCCTCCTTTTTATTTTAAGCCTGTTTTTTCAAGGCTGGTTAAAAATAGCTCTTTTATTTCATTCAGCCGTTCTTCGGTTCTTGCTTCAAAACGCAGAACCAGCACAGGCTGGGTATTTGATGCCCTGACCAATCCCCATCCATCACCAAAGTCCACACGCACACCATCAATATCTATAATTTTGTATTGGTTTTTGAATTCATTCTTTAATCTTTCTACAATCAAAAATTTTTTTTCATCTAAGGTATCCACACGGATTTCAGGTGTGGAATAATATTTGGGCACCCTGCTCGCAAGTTCAGAAAGTTTTTTTCCTTCACTCAATATCTCAAGGAGTCTCAATGAGGCATATATTGCATCATCATATCCATAATAGCGGTCTGCAAAAAAGATATGGCCTGACATCTCACCAGCAAGGGGCGCATTCTCCTGTTTCATCTTTGCCTTTATCAGAGAATGGCCTGTGCGATACATCAAAGGCAAACCACCCAGTTGCTCTATCCGTTCAATTAAACCTTTTGAACATTTTACTTCAAAGATTATTTTTGCACCGGGCAGTTTTTTCAAAATCCTTTCAGCAAAAATAGCAAGGAGCACATCTCCCCAGATTATATTGCCATTTTCATCAATTACACCAATCCTATCACCATCACCATCAAGACCAATACCCGCATCAAAATCTCCTGTCTTAATTTTTTCAATTAAATCTTTTATATACTTCTCAACGGTCGGGTCAGGTAGATGGTTGGGGAAATTTCCATCAGGTTCCTTATATAAAATTTCAAAGCGTGCGCCAATTTTTTGTAGTATCTGTTCCATTATCGGGCCACAGGTTCCATTCCCTGTATCAACCACCAATCTTAACGCTCTGTTTATTTTTATATCTCCAAGAACAGTATTAATATAATCAGGAATGATATCCCTTGTTTGATAATTACCACTGCCCGATGCAAAATCGGTTTTTTCAATTATTTCTCTTATTTTTAGAATCTCATTACCATAGATAGCAGTCTTATTGGCACATACCTTGAACCCATTAAATTCCTTGGGATTATGGCTTGCAGTAACCATTATACCATTAGGGATATTGTAATGGAATAAAGAAAAATATAGGACTGGAGTGGGCACGATACCAATGTCAATAATATTACAACCTGTTTTCTGAAGATGTTTAATCAGGGTTGACATAATGCGTGGTGTAGAACTCCGCACATCGCCACCCACTACAATCTTGTCTTGTTTATTCAGACGAAAATATGTGCCGAGTCCCAGCCCCAGTAATGCTACATTCTCATCTTGTAAATCAGTATCTGCCAGGCCCCTGATGTCATATTCTCTATAGATTGCGGGATTAATCATAACTGTGCCTCAACAAAATTTATTGCCTCTTCAATAATCTTCAAGGCAATATCTGCTTCATCCCTGGTAATTATCAATGGCGGTGAGATGCGGAGCGAATTAAAACCTGCACCATAGATTATCAATCCTCTTTTGTAGCATTCTCCAGTAATTACCTCTTTTATATTTTTACCATCCCTTGTAACAACACGGGGAAAATGTTCTTTTGTATCTTTATGCTGAACAATCTCAAGTCCAATCATCAAACCCAAACCACGCACCTCACCAATAATTTTATGCCGATTACTTATCTCAGTCAGACCCTGTTTTAAATATTCACCAATAACCCGGGCATTCTCTATTAATCCATTTTCTATCAATCGCAATGATGCGATTCCTGCTGCCGCAATCACTGGATTACCGCCAAATGTTGAGCCATGTGCACCTGGAACCCAGGCACGGGAATCAACCGCAGGGTCCATCAATTCTGCCTTTGCTACTGTTGCACTCATTGGTAAACCTGAGGCAATAGCCTTGGCAATTAAAATAATATCGGGTGAAATATTCACATGGTCACAGGCAAACCATTTTCCAGTTCTGCCCAGACCGCTCTGAATTTCATCAAAGATTAAAATGATGCCATATTTATCTGCAATCTTGCGCAATGCTGGTAAAAATTCTGGTGGCGGAACAATATAGCCACCTTCACCCTGTATTGGCTCTACCATTATCAGTGCCACATCTTCAGGGTCAATGAGCCTTTCAAATATCACATCTGTAAGATAAGAAAGGCAATAAATTAATGGTATACCTTCAAATTCATTTTTTATACACTCTGGATAAGTCTGATTGAAGACACAATGATAACAATAGGGATATGGTATGTGATACACTTCTGGAATTAATCCAGAAAAATGTGCCCGCTGGACCTTTTTGCTACCCGACATCGTCATACCAGCAAATGTCCTGCCGTGGAAACCACCCAGAAATGAAATCATTCTTTGCCGTCTTGTATAGTATCGGGCAATCTTCAGCGATGCCTCTATTGCCTCAGCACCAGAACTACCAAAATAGACCCGTTTATCAAAATTACCAGGCGTGATTTCAATCAATTTCTCTGCCAGGGCTACTTGTGGCTCATAGTAAAAATCACTTCCTGAAATGTGTATCAATTTTCTCATCTGATTATTGACTGCCTTGACCACCTCTGGAGGGCAGTGTCCAGTACCAACCACAGCAAATCCCGCACCAAAATCAAGGTATTTATTTCCATCTATATCTGTTATCCAGGCTCCTTTTGCCCGTTCCACTACGAGCGGAATCTCCCTTGTTCTGGTATGGGCACCGAACATTACTTTTTTGTCCCGTTCTATCAATCTTTTTGCCTTTTTACCAATCTTAGGTGATCTATATGTTATAAATCCCATAAGCTCCTTTCTCATTTAATTTAGAATAATTATGTTATTTTTTTGATTCACCTTGAAGGCTTGCCTTTTGTTTTTCAATTGCCTTAATTGCCTCTTCACG
>JBBILZ010000107.1:0-4055 GCA_037444665.1 Caldifarciminota bacterium | reverse complement strand
ATACTGGATAAAGGATGAAACAATCCCTGCAATCTGCAATCTACTTGAAAAATTTGTTATTAGGACAAGACATAAAAAAGAGTAATGGTTTATTGTGTCCTGACATTAACATTAGTTCCACCCCTTCGTAAGTGGAATGATGCGATTGAACCTTTTGTTTAAGATAGTGCTTTTCTCGTTTTCACGAAAACGAGAAAAAAATGGTAACAAGATGATATGGAGTGGCACCATGAACAGAGCGAAGGGTCTCTGTAGAATGCTGAGCTCAGCCTAACCCGACATCGGCACAGGGTCCGGCTGACGAATGACGATTCAGGCTGCGAAACCGTTTAACCTCACGAAGGATAAGCAGGTGAAAGTGAGGAGGAGCCAGTTTTCAAACTACTTGACTACAGTGGGCATTTAGATATAATTGGAAAATAGGTCTCTAAGAAATGGTTTTTAGAATAGTTGATTGATGATTTAAGAGAGCATAGGAGGTATAATGAACAAACTAAACAAAAGGATGTCTATCCTTGCGATACTGGGAATCTTTGTAATCTTAACCAGTTGCGCAAAGGAAGATGTGGGCACTGTGATTGGTTATGTATACACTGCTAATGGCTCAATGCCGCTGGCGGGCATATCTGTATTCGTGAAGGATAGTCCATCAATATCTACGAATTCAGATACTGCAGGTTACTTTGAAGTTGAAGAAGTGCCCACAGGTGAGCAGGTTATTGTTCTTGAATCGGGTTCGTTCAAGAATGAAATTGAGATTGATGTGAAGGATGGCGAGAATGTGATTTCTACCAAGGATAACCCGATAAAGCTCGGCAGTGGCGAAGGTGCAGTGAAGGTAAAGATGGCTGTGGTCTATGGTACCTATGATGCGATTGAAGAAATCCTTGACACCCTTGGTTTCCCTCAGATTTCCAGCCCTGATGTTGATAGCAGTGGATATGTCTTTTACAATGCGCCCGATGATGTACTGAATGATTTAGCGCTTTTGAACAAATTTGCAATTGTCTTTATTAATTGCGGTGCTGATGAGACTGTTGATTCAACAATGATTAATAACATTCGTCAATACATTCAAAATGGCAAGAGTATGTATGCATCAGATTGGGCATACTGTTTTGTTGAAAAACCATTCCCCGAATACATTGATTTCTTTGGCGAGGATACTATTGATGGCGATGCTAAGGTTGGTAATGCGGAAGTTGTGACCGCATCGGTTCTGGCTGATGATTTGATTTACCAACTTGGTAAAAATACTATGGAGATTAATTTCGATCTCGGTGCGTGGGTGGTAATGGATGGTGTTAGCAGCAATACCGAAATCA
Source organism: Caldifarciminota bacterium (assembly GCA_037444665.1). Lineage (GTDB taxonomy): Bacteria > Hydrothermota > Tepidihabitantia > SM23-42 > JAOAFX01 > JAOAFX01. The sequence goes on along the minus strand of JBBILZ010000107.1, from coordinate 2,730 downwards.
TGATAAAGGCAAATGTCCACGACATATACGGTCAAGAGTTACCCAATCGGCCGGTAATGGTGAGATTTAACTATGGTACCGGCAGGGTTTTATATACTTCGTTCCATAACGAAGCGCAAAATACCACAGATATGGATAAGATTCTCGCTCGCATTATATACGAACTTTAAAAATAAGCATTAAAGTCGAAGTGGGAGGCAACTGATTTAGTCTGTCTCCCACTTTTTGTTTTTTGAATGTAATCTAACCTGGAGCTAAAATTTGCGTTATTCCAAGAATAAGAGGATGAACAGTTAAAAGATAGAGGAGAGGTTAATATACTTACCTGTAGCAATATATTGAGTTACTATTATGGAACTAAAATCCGGATTATTCGTTTATAACGACAACTCTTTTAAAATCCCTTGCTGGAAGATTCCTGTTAACCAAAAAATATATTCCTGAAGACAGAATCTTGCCATTTTTATCCTTTAAATCCCACAGGGCTGTAGATGAAGGATATAGCAAAAGATTTTTTAGATGCCTGCCACTGATGTCATATACATCTAATATGAGTGATGCTTCATTGAGATTTTTAATAAGAAGAAATGATGAGGCAGGATTAGGAGATATCGTAAAAGTATTTTTTGATTCTACAGGATTTTTTATTTCTTCGGTTATTCCTACCTGATTGTTCTTTTTTGTAATAATAGCAATCTCATCTATATAATCCCGATAATTTCCAGTTTCACTGTTGGGATTATCATCATAACCAATCGTCAGGCGATCAATCATTTTGCCTGCAAGTGGATAAAGGTCAATTTCTATAAAATGCCAGGAACCTGTTGGATTTGTCCTTTGTTCAGGATGGACAGAAATTTCGTTTTGGTCAATGCACATTGAATTTCTAAGGTGGGTGCCATCAGTAGTAATAAAATCTATTGCTATATGTGTTTTTTGATAACAGTAGATATGGTATGTCAAAAAGGTTGCACTATCTATTAAAATGTCCGGATTGAGGTTAAACAACAAGTAATAGCAATAGGAATTCTGGGATGAAGATATGTCTTCACCAGCAATACGCAGATAATACTGTCCAGATGGAACTGGTACACCGAGTTCCTGTCCAACTATACCTGCTTCAGGCTGAGGGGCATTTCCATAACCGTCGACATTTGCAATCTCAAATACCGAGTCTGCAAATGGATGTGGGTGAGCAGGTTCAAATCCAGTATAGAATAGCGTATCTTCATAATTGCCTACCACCCAGTCAATGGTCTTCAAATAGTTAAGCCCATAGCCGACATAGGTATATCCCTGGGTATAAAAATTTCCTGTCTGTGAAGTATCGGTATTGCATGGTCCTGTAACAATTGTGGGTTCAACCTGTGTATCTTCATGCCATTCATTCCAGGATGTTATCATGATTGGATTGCCCAATGCGGGTTCTTCAAAAATTTTTGTCGAAATCAGTGAACGACGAAGCGTAGACATATAGTCCCATCCAGGACCAAATTGATTGGGAATGGCATAATGATTCGCCTCAGGCCTCACTGCACGGTCATTGAAACCAGGCAGTGCATCAGGTATAAAATAGACACCAAGATTATGGGCAGTCTGGTAGTATGTGAGATATTTAGCATTGACATCACGGAAAAATCCTGTATTTTGCGGATAACCAGCATATTGTGAAGGACCGTGCATATTATAACTGGTTATTGCATCAAAGCAGGCAATCCTCGTTGTATTTGGCGTGCCCCAATAGACTTCATCCCCAACAAGAAAAATGTCATAGCCCATTTGTAGCATTCGTGCCCTTAAACTATCTATTGCCTCTACATAACTGCCGGTAAATGTTCGGGTTAGATAAATAAAAACAACCGGACGATTCAAGAATTTTAAATAATTAGGATGATTAAAGTAGTTTGTGGCAATGTATTCAAAATGGGAGACGAATTGATTTATGAGTTGCTGGTCAAAATTTATTGGCGGTCCACCAAGCAGTCCGGTAGACTCATAGAATATACAGAATTGAAGCGCACTACCTTGGAGTGCGGGAGCGATATAATTTCTGATCGTTACATCTTCCCAACTTCCCGAACCCCACCAACTTATGACCCAATAGTCAATTCCATTATTTAGTGACCACGATATCTGTTGCTGAATTGTTGTTTGATTCCGACAGGAATATTCTCCTAATAGGGGAGGCTGGACAGTTGTCAATACACCCCTCAGGTAACCATCTTGCCAGTGTCGATTTGTGTCATACCACGGATAATAATAAACACCAGTAAAATAATTCTTTCCAAAACTTCTCGTAGTAAGAAGCATACTTATCAAAATCATAAATTTAAGTTTATGATGTAAATGATTAAAATTTTTTATCATCATAAGACCCCCTTTTGCTAAATTATAATTAAAAATTTTTAAAAATCAAGTTTTTTATTGACCTGAATTCTTTTTATTTTTCGTGTTTTCTCGAGAAAACGAGAAGATACACCACAATCAAAAAGATTTTAAGTTCTTTCCACTCCGTAGGTGGAATTATATAATACTGGGATTATGATTTAGCGTAACCTTAAGGCGATAAAGTGTGGAGACTGGATTATTGATTTGGGACCAGAGGTGGGGGAGAGGCGTTACGCATAAAAATAGTATATAGAGATGTAGATAAACTTTCTGCTTAATCGTAAATGTTGAATAATGGTTTTAACCCTTAAGATTTTTCCCGCTTTGACGAATTTTGTCATA
>JBBILZ010000106.1:0-4304 GCA_037444665.1 Caldifarciminota bacterium | reverse complement strand
ATTTTATTTCTGTATATGATAGACCAGATAAAAAAGAATGGAACAATACCCGACTCATTGGTGGATTTACCATAGATGACCAGGGTGTGCGGGCAGAGGATGTTGAACTGGTAAAAAATGGCAAACTTACTGGTCTATTAATGTGCCGGACACCAATAGCCAAAATAAAAGAGACCAATGGACACGCCAGATATTATAAAAATCCTTTTGGCACACGGCATATAGGATTTGTTAGCAACCTGATAATAGACTCTGAGCAAAAAATTTCTGCTCAGGAACTTTTGAAAAAACTTAAAGAACTGGCACAGGACTACGGCAACGACTTTGCAATTGTGATAACAAAACTTGTATCCAGAAAGCCAGAGAGTTTGCAAGAGCGATACCAGAGATTCTATCAAAACCGGGGAAAGACTCCACCACTACTTTCTTCACCACTCAATATGTATAAATTAAATCTGAAGAAGAATACTTTAGAATTAATAAAAGGGCTTGATTTTTCTCAGGTGACACCAGGGATGTTACGCGATATTGTTGTCACTGGTGATAAAGAATATGTTTACAATTTTGTCTATCGGGACGACAATGGTAATGAATATCCAATCTCAGTCGTTGCACCTGCTGTGTTGATTGAAGAGATGGATTTAATCCAGAAAAAGGGTGAGATAAGAAGATTGCCCATTGCTCCAAGACCCTAAGAAACAGTCTTCAAAAAAGTGTAGTTGCCCAATTTATTGGGCGTATATAATGATTCCGGTATTTCTTCGTCCAGATAAATCTGGACGCTACTACAAAAAAGTAACAGTTTAGTAATTATTAGGATTTTTTGCGGGCACCAACTTTATTTGGATGAAATGCGGTGGCAATTTAGAGAACAAACCTGGTTATTCTTTTAATTTGAAGGTTTTTAATAGGGTATTAATTGCTCTGTTTAAAAATTTCTTTTTCAAAAACAAGGTTATGGAAAGTTCTGATGTAGTTACTGCCTCAATATGAACTTTTATTGTTGAAAGTTCCTTGAATATATCGGCAAGGACCTTATTCTCTGAGCCTATACCAATGCCGATAATACTTATTGAGCATATATCCAGTGATTCTTTTATTTCTTTTATTCCCAAATTACGGGCAAGTTTTGCAATTATGTTTTTTACAAGATTCCTTTGCTCAAGCGGAGTAATGAATGAAAGGTCAAATTGCGGAGCATCTGAGATACCGTGGAAAAAGAATTTCAAATGGACACCAGCATCAGTAAATTCCCTTGTTATATAAGACAGATACTTTGGATTCTTGGGCACCTTGATAAGCGTAATAAGATAGAGATTTTCACTGTGTGTGATTGCTTTTGGTTTTGAGTGTTCTATACCACTAATCTGCGTGATGAGGGTGCCGGATTTTTTATTAAAACTATTCTTTACTTCAATGGGAATATTGAATCGTGCGCCAATACTGGTTGCCCTGGGATGGAGAACCTTTGCCCCGCGGCTGGCAAGTTCAAGCATCTCTTCATAGGATATTTTATCTATTTTCTTCACACCGGGGAATCGGTTTGGGTCTTCAGTAAAGACGCCATCAACATCAGTAAAAATAATACATTTCTGTGCTCTTAGTGCAGCAGCAAGTGCCACAGCAGTAGTATCAGAACCACCACGGCCCAGAGTGGTAATCTCTTTTTCAAAACTTACTCCCTGAAAACCACAGATTACAGGAATAAATCCCTGATTCAGTGCATTTTTAATTCGTTCACCTTTTATCTCCATTATCCGTGCATCAGTATGACGATTGTCAGTAATGATGCCGACCTGAGAGCCAGTAAAAGATATTGCCTTTAAATGCAATTTCTGGAGTGCCATTGTAAATAGTGCAACCGAGATCCTTTCGCCAGCAGTCAGAAGCATATCCATCTCCCTTGCCCTTGGATTTTCAGTAATCTTATGGGATATTTTAATCAACTGGTCAGTGGTGTGCCCCATTGCCGAGACAACAACTACGACATCATCATATTTTTTAATATGGGCAACTCGGTGTGCAGCATTTAAAATTAAATCTGCATCGGCAACTGATGTGCCACCGAATTTTACCACGGTCAATCCCATAACATAAATTATACAAAATTTTTAATGGGAGTCAATGACCTTATTTTTTAATTTTATTTTTTCGTCATACATCTTCTTATCAGCAATTTCAATTATCTCGTCAAGGGTCTTTGAGTCATCAGGATTGCCTGAGGTGCCAGGAGGATGACCTCGTCTCCAAATTATATCGGTCTTACGAAAACTATTCTTTATAGACCCAATAAACTAAATAGACTAGACGAACGAGAAAAACCATATAGACCAGCCGAAGTTATCGAGCAAATGCGAGGGAAAAATCCAGTATCAAATATCGAGTATCAAGTATCAAAGATTATTATTGCGATAATTGACTTTTGTTTAATAATCTGTAAACTCTAATATGTTCCACCTCTTAAAAAGAAAGGGTATTCTATTTTTAGGCCTTTCTAATGGAGTATCCCAGCTCGGTGACCGTTTGACCCATATGGTCATCATTACCCTGATTGGTGCAAAGTACCCGGGTAAAGTATCTGCATTCAGTGAATTTGCCGTTACCTTTTCTCTGCCCATAATCATTCTTGCACCATTTGTAGGTGTCATTGTTGACCACTGGAACAAGCAGACCATAATGTTTCGCTGCCATTTAATCCAATCAATCCTGATATTTTTGACACCGAGTATTGTCATTTTGACGAACAGTTTAATTCCCATCTGGATTCTGGTCTTTATTTTTTTTGCCCTTGATGTGTTTAATAATACATCAAAGAGTGCGGTTATTCCTGACCTGGTAGATTACGAAGAATTTGTTTCAGCAAACTCTTTTATCATTACAATTGCAAGGATTGCGACTTTTTTAGGAATGGTGGGCGGTGGTTATTTAATAAAATGGGTTGGCTGGAGATTGGGATTCTATATTGATGCAAGCACGCATTTAATAGCAGGCATCCTTGTTTTTGGAATGGGCGCGAGAATTTTATTTGAGCCAGGTGTAAAGATTCAATTTTCATTAAAAAAAGAATTAAAAAAATCTTTAATGATTTTTCTTCAGGATTTAAAAGAACTGATAAATCTTATCATAAATGACCGCATCGTATTATTTGTTATGATTTCAGTATTTGTTCTCCCTTTTTCTGCAGCCATTGCCTATACAGTGCTTATATACTTAGTTCAGCAAACATTCAATATGGGCACAGCGGGCGTGGGTTGGTTTGGTGGCATCATCGGTGTGGGTATGCTTTTAGGTGGTATTTTAATGGGTGTGTTTGGTAGAAAAATAAATCGGACAGTAATAATTATCTGTAGTATGATGATATTAGCGATGCTTTTCATTATTGGTCCATTTTTGATGAATCCAGTATTTCTCTATGTTATTGCAGTCATCTCAGGTATGGTCTTTTCATTTATTGGTATTGCGCAGGATACGATTCTGCAGGAGGATGTTTTGCGGTCAATAAGGGGTAGAATTTTTGCGACCAAAGAATTTGTCATAAATTTGACATTCTTTTTATGTGCAATTGTCATTGGTGTGGTCTCACACATATTAGAACCTTTTATTATTCTGCGATTGACCGGAATACTTATTGGTATATTAACACTGCTTGCGATTCTGCTCATAAATTCTGTTTCTGAACAGGCAAGGAAATTATAATACCAATGTTGACAATGCACCCTAAATAATTATAATTTTATAGGATATTATAAAAGGAGTATTATGCCTGGCAGAGTAATATTTGAATATGATGAGAAACTGAATATTGTTTTTACTGAAGACCATTGGGAGATAAAGACCAGACAGGATGTGGATGAGTTCTTTGCAGAATATCAGAAATATTTCCAGAAGCTGGCAAAAAAGGTCTATATGATTTCAAACATTGATGACCTGCTGGTCCATGCCGAGGTTGCCGATTATTATGGTGAGGTCGCAAAGAATACAGTTGCCATATTCCTTCTCGGTTTTGCACGATATGGAACAGAAGACCGGGCGCGTATGACCGTCAGAACAACATCCTTGAAGGCAAAATTCCCGCCCAATATATATGCAAACCGTGAAGAGGCAATTAAGGCAATTGAAAAACAGAAGGCAAGCCTTCAAGGTGAATCAAAAAAATAGCATAATTATTCTAAATTAAATGAGAAAGGAGCTTATGGGATTTATAACATATAGATCACCTAAGATTGGTAAAAAGGCAAAAAGATTGATAGAACGGGACAAAAAAGTAATGTTTGGTGCCCATACCCGAACAAGGGAGATCCCGC
>JBBILZ010000105.1:0-4413 GCA_037444665.1 Caldifarciminota bacterium | reverse complement strand
AAATACTGCAAAAATCTCTAAAAAGGAGGCTTTATGCGGAGAATAATTTTAGCAATCGCTACCTTTATCTTCTGCCTCTTTGGGGCAGAGGTGAGGGTGGAGAAGGTCTTAGAGACAACAAGTGTAAAAGAGTATAATCAGTGGGTGAAGAAGAACAGGGCAAAATATCCGGGGTTGAAACCAATATACATTCAGACTGAAATAATAAAAGGAGCAAGATCTAGGGCCGCCGTGGATTACGAGCCCGAGAAAACCTTTGACCCCTCGCCGGATAATCCTTTTATTAACGAATATAGAATACGTTATTATAACGAAAATGGCGATGTTGTAAAAGAGGAAATAATCAGGGGGTATGTTGCGGTTAGAGTAAGTCTTAATTTTGATGAGGTTTTGATTAATAAGCGCGACCATCCCTGGTATCCAGAAAATAGAATAAATATTGTGAAAGACAAAAGAGGCAATATTAAAATTATCCGCGATGATGTATTTTCATTAATATTTACTGGGATAGAAGGTTTGTATATTGAGGAAGCGGACTATGAGTGTGGTTCGGAATATTTGCGGTTATTTGACAAAAATGGAAATGTAATTGGGACACTTGAGGGCGCTTCTCGTTGTATGGTTACTGCAACCAGCGCTGACGGCAAATTCATTATTGATGGTTATGCTCAGGAACCGAATTGGAAGCCAGGACTACTCTTTTTGTATGCAAAAAATGGCGTAGTATTATGGCGTAAGGAATTTGCCTGGCAAGAAGGGGCACCTCAAGGTCTTTATCCATCTATTTCAGGTGATGGTAATGTGATTGCAGTGGGTCATATAGACAAAGTTTATGTTTACAAGAGAAACGGCGAGGTCTGGCAGGAATATGGTTATAATCCTCCCTACCCTGCCCTTTCTGCCCTTTCTTACGATGGTAGATTTTTAGCCATTGTAACACGAGAAGCTGGCACTAAAGTAATGTTGTGCGATAATGAGAAAGGTGAAATAGTTTGGACTAAAAGAATAGAAGGGCTAACTCCTTCAACATGTGGTCGTTCTATTGTTATTTCCCCTGATGGAAGATATGTAGGTGTAATGATGCGGCCTGACAAGGTATATTTATTTGGTGAAAATGGACAGATTTTAAAACAATGGGACTTAGGTGGTATAGTAGCCTATGCTGTTGCTTCTGGTGGCAAGCGAGTCGAAGTTCCACTTACTGTATTTACTATTTTACAATTTATTAATAATCTTTTAATAATAAAATATACTAATGAGAATCCTGATTTTAAGACTGATTGCAATTACATTATTGAAAAGGTGGTGAAAAATGAATAAACTATCCTTAGCAGTATTATTAGTTTCACTTATTTACGGTTATCAATGGCCCATGAAGGATAGTTTGGGTAATCCCGACAACAAAATAATCGCATCCAATATGGGGGATTATCGTCCAACTGGAGCCGCTGGTCCGCATTTTCACGAGGGATTGGATATACCAGATCAGCCGAACGCTCTGGAGGATTCGCTTTATATATGGCCAATTGATTTTGCAATAGTGATTGATGTAAATACCTATTACGCAAAAATTCGACATTATTCCGCAAGCTTTGATAGCGCTAAAGACGAAGGCTCACGATACATACATGCCTACACATATCAAGTGTGTGATATAGGTGATACCCTTTTGTTAGATGACCCTGTTGCCCAAGGGTGGCAATTTGATCCTAATTATGAACCCCATTTGCATCTTGAATATCGCGCACACGGTGCAAACAATCTAAATGATTCAAAAAACCCATTTGTCATTAATTCTCTGCAGGTAGATGATACATTAAAGCCGGTCCTCAATCATCTTTATGTTGATTATTCCTGTCATGGGAATGCCTATGTAGAGAATTTGAATTTCTTAGGTTATGATTTCTCATCTTATTATCGCGATACTACTTATCAAGGGATTACCTTCAAGAAATTGACACTCCCTGCTGAAACGCCAGACAATGACCTTGACGACCCACATATTTTGATTAGCGGCAATCTTAAGGCAAGATTTGTTCTTGGCGGACACGATAATTTTTTCATAGACCAGATAGAGGTAGTATCGCTTCGTTTGCACTTTGCACTTGCCTATTGACAGATGAAGGATTTTGAATATAATTTAACATTAGTTTAGGAGAAAGTATGGCTTATATTAACCTTAAAGAGGGTCCAAATACTCTCTCTCTCTCGGCATTATTTTTTAGTTTTTGAATCAAGCACAAATACTGCAAAAATCTCTAAAAAGGAGGCTTTATGCGGAGAATACTAAAGGGCAGGATTGTTTTAATAAATTTTTTGGTTTTGCTTTTTGTTTTTCAGAATTCAAATTGTAATGGGACACCCGGCCTTAAAGATAGTGGTGTTGCCGTAATAAATTATACAGACCCATATTATCTTAATTCTAACACCCTATTTGAAGTATCAATAAAAGCGTGGAATAACACCTCAATAACATATTACGCTTGGTTTACACTTAGACTTGCTACAATAGAAACAGGATAAACACTTTGTTATAGTTCAAATTGCCCATCTGTCCCTACTGGTGGCGATACTGTGGATTATATATTAATTGCAGGTCCTTTTAACTCACCGCCTTTTATAGAAGGAAGAGGATGGGAACTTAATGTATTTATGACCGACACTCCGTATGAGTGGGGGAATAATCCGTCGTATCAAACAGGAATATTATATATTTCTTTTGTAAAAACCGACACCGGTCCCGGTGGTCCGGGTAAGCAATTAGTAAAATGGTCGGGTGATTTTCAACGAGGGCGTCTTAATGAAAGTTTAAATGATACAGTGCTTTACCAAATCAGGGTGCGCATTGTTGATAATTTCGGCTATGGCTGTAATGATTGTCCGGTAAGCTTTACTACAAATAAAGGAAATTTTGTCATCCGAGATTCTCTCACCAAAACAGTCCAGGGCACATTGGGTATTGCAGAGGCGGTGCTGAAATTGAGTGAATATTCAAATCCCCGTGATTCGTTTGATTATGTAGTTACAGTCACAAGCGATAGCACACCCAATGCTGTTACATTCAAGGCAAGATGTGCCGAGGATGATGAATGGTCTGGTCTTCCTTCACCGTGGACCCATAAAAAATGGACTTATCCTGATGGATTAGAAATTCGGGGTGATATAATTCCTGACCAAAAAGAGAGTAACAACACACAAAAGAACATAAAGATAGAAATTGACTATGACCCGAATGTAATCAGCTTAAATGAAGTATGTGAAGTTGCTTGTAGCACCTGGAATATTTTGGAAAGGGGCAGAATGCATCCGGACAGTGCGAATTCTATCAGTGGAATGTGGGTAAATATTGCGAATATTAGTGATAAAGATACAGTTCATTGTTCCTCGAACATGACACTGGAAGAATGCAGAAATGTATTAGCTCGCAGCCGTGACTCATTAGACCATATTCATTGTATTTTTGGAACAACCAGAGGTGACAGTTTTCTTGGAATTAATATTGTTGATACTATATTTTATCCAAATAATTCCACTTATGATCAAAGAGTTTTTAGATTCGGTCGTATTTCGAGTGGAGAAGGGATGCAGACTGCATTAAATAAATCGGGTGTCTTTGCTTTTGTGAATCATATTAAACAAATAGCTAATAACTATAGTAAGAATTGGAAGCTTATGACTGCCTGGACATTGGCACACGAAATAGGGCACGGACTTCAAATGGGACATACCTTACCGGATTCATTCTTCACAAATATTATGCATGTGCCAACAGGCTTGGAATGGACTGAGTGGGAGTGGAATAAATACAATTTTTTCAATATCAAGTCTTTGCAGGATGCCTGGTCGCCACAAACAGATCCGCCGTGGTATTTACTGTGGCGCCCTGCTTTAACGACCAGAGAGCAATTAGGGATAAATACAGTCGGTTTTAATTATTATGACCGGCAGGGGGGCAAAATGCTTTCGAGTTTGATGCCATTATTAGCATCTTTGGCAATAATAAATTCAGGGAGTAATAGCTTTGCAGATAGAATTCCTAGGATATTGGTAAATTGCCCGGGTATGGGTGATGGATTAGTGCACCATCGTGGGCACTACGATCCCTGTATTATTCATTTTGAGGATAGTGGACATTTGGGATTTCTATGGGTTTCATGTGAGCCAGATAAATATGTTTACAATTACATGCGCTATGATACGCTCGGTAATTTAGTGCTTGATTTGAGAAATTTTAAGACCACACAGCCTCCTGTAATTAACGATTTAGAACTTATTGAGCTAATTAGTCCTTGTGCGGATTATGCTATAGATAATGACAACAACTTATGGTTGTTTTATACAGATGGTCCAAGTAAACAAGTGGGCTGGTTGAAAGTTGACAGAAATGGCAGGATATTAGAGGAAAAGAAGAAT
>JBBILZ010000104.1:0-4451 GCA_037444665.1 Caldifarciminota bacterium | reverse complement strand
CCTGCAGGCAGTAAAAATGTTTGCCCACAAATTGAATATGCAAAGAAAAAAAGAGGGAAGGACTTTAATTATGCCTTCAGAATTGAATGCAATGGGTTTGATAGATGAAATTCTACATTTTGTCCTCCAAAAATATCAGCGAGAAAAGAATCCCCGGGTCTTTGAAAGGCTATTAAAATTTTTACAGAATACCTCTGGTAAAAAACCGGTTCTGTATACAATAACAGAATTCACAAAACTTTTTCCACCAAAAGCAGTTTATACAAACAATATTTCAGTAAGTGAATATCTTAAACAGGCTACCAATGGTGTGCCCAATATCATCATCGCTATTCAGGAAATAATAATGTTGATTCTGGCTAATGCTAATCCTGCATTCTCGCCATTTATTGAACTATTTAATGACGAACAATTAAAGAAAAATTCTGTATACCCTAAAATTATCTCAGATATTGAAAAATTCTTTGAAACAGAGCCACGCTATGGACCATATAATCAGACGCTTATTGAACTTTTAAAATCACCGAGCAAGGCATCTCCCCATTCACTTGCCGGACAATTGCAATATATAAAAGAACACTGGCGACTCTTGCTCTCAGGAGAAATTATAGAAAAGTTAATGATGCGTATTCTCGTTTCACTTGACTTTATCAATGAAGAGACAAAACAGAGACCAGTAGGTCCTGGACCAAACATTGTGCCAGCATTCATTCCCGGAACAGAAATATATAGTGAACTTGAGCATGATGGACCGCGATTCAGTATGGATACTGACTGGATGCCTGAAGTAGTGATGATTGCCAAACATACTTATGTGTGGTTGTATCAATTGAGCAAGAAATATCAAAGGGAGATAAAGAGGCTTGACCAGATTCCTGATGAGGAATTGAGAATGCTCAGTGAAAATGGCTTTAACGCAATCTGGCTCATCGGCATCTGGGAACGGAGCAAGGCATCGGCAAAGATAAAAAGGATTTGTGGCAACCCAGAAGCAATAGCATCAGCGTATGCTATTTATGATTATGAGGTTAGCCATAGCCTTGGTGGTGAAGAGGCGTTCAATAATTTAAAACAGAGGGCAAATGCTTATCATATTCGCATTGCCGTTGATATGGTACCCAATCATACTGCAATAGATTCAAGATGGATAAAAGAGCATCCTGACTGGTTTATTCAAAGAGCAAATCCGCCATTTTTCAATTATAGATTTAATGGACCCAATCTTTCTGAAGACCCGGAAATAGAGGTCTATATTGAGGATGGATACTACAATCGCACTGATGCAGCAGTAGTGTTCAAACTCATTGAAAAAAGAACAGGCAGGGTAAGATATATTTATCATGGCAATGATGGGACAAGCACACCCTGGAATGATACAGCCCAGTTGAATTTTCTTTTGCCTGAGGTGCGTGAGGCAGTGATAAAAAAAATAATCGAAATAGCGAAGAAATCTCCTATAATCAGACTTGATGCAGCGATGACCCTGACCAAAAAACATTTTCATAGACTCTGGTTTCCTGAACCAGGGAAAGGTGGGGATATCCCATCACGCACTGAATACGCAATGACCAATGCCGAGTTTAACAGACTCTTTCCGAGAGAATTCTGGCGTGAGGTGGTTGACCGTGTAAACAAAGAAATGCCCAACACCCTTCTTCTTGCTGAGGCATTCTGGTTAATGGAGGGTTATTTTGTGCGCAATCTTGGCATGCATCGTGTATACAACAGTGCCTTTATGAATATGCTCAAAATGGAGCAGAATGAAGAGTATCACCAGGTATTAAAAAATATTTATGATTATAATCCAAAAATTCTGGCTCGTTTTGTAAATTTTATGAGCAATCCTGATGAATTGACTGCGGTCCAGCAGTTTGGTAAAGATGATAAATATTTTGGCGTCTGTATTATGATGGCGACGATGCCCGGGCTCTGTATGTTTGGGCACGGTCAGATAGAAGGCTTTCAGGAGAAATATGGTATGGAATACGAGCGTTCATACTGGAATGAAAAGGTTGATGAATACCTAATTAAAAGGCATGAAAAAGAAGTCTTTCCGCTTTTGAAAAAACGCAGGTTTTTTAGTGGTGTAGAAAATTTTCGGCTCTATGATTTTTATGACAAAAATAATCAGATAAATGAAAATGTATTTGCATATTCAAACGGAAAAGATAATGGATATATTCTGGTTGTATATAATAATCGTTATCAAGAGGCGCAGGGTTGGATAAGGGGTTCAGAGCGGTTTCATACAAGAGACCTGTGTCAGGGTTTGAATCTGAATTGCCAGAAGGACATTTATTACATTTGCAAAGACCACAGAACCAATCTTTACTATTTATTAGACCCGAAGATATTGGCAAAACAGGGTTGGTACATTGAACTCGGTGCATACAAGTATCATATCTTTATGGATTTTAAAGAGATTATGGACAATCAAAACCACGATTATGAAAGGCTCTTTAGATTCTTGAATAATCGTGGTGTTCCTGATATTAATCGGGCAATCTCAGGAATGGAAATATTACATAGAACCGCAAAATTAAAACAATCAGTGGACTTAAATAAAATTTTCAAAGAAGAGAGTTCACTATTACCAATTATGAAAAACATTATTGATAATCCAGATGAATTTCAGGATATGATGCTTTATACACCACTGGTAAATATCATTGAAAAAGGCGATATACTTTTTGATGACAGTATTGAGCCAGAAGAATTTTTTAAATCAGAGCCGGTTAAAGAATTTATTATGCTACATAGTTATGAAAATATAGAATGGTTTAATAAAGAAAGATTGGAACTGCTGTTATCCTGGATTCTAATAAATAAACTTACGAGTGACAAATCCAATATGGATAAGTATCTTTTAAAGGCTGGGATATTATTAAAAAAGGCAGAATTAAGCGGTTATCAATATAAAAGATTCCTTGTTTCCTTGACTTAAAAATATTTTTAAATATAATTCTGAAAAAGGAGGTATTAATGAAAAGAGGAGCGCTTGCTCTCATAATGGCTATTGCCATGCTCAGTGCATTTGACCTGAGCGGCCGTATTGGTATGGGATTGGGTTTTACACCAGATGTATATCTGGAATCTGGTGCTGGCGGATTAATTACATTACCGGTTGTTGACCTTGCGGTCACAAGGATAGGGTTAAATCCTAAACTGGCGGTTGAGCCGATATTCCAGTTTACCTTGAGGAATGCCAATGATAATACCAGCACCAATTTTGCCCTTTCTGTGCTGGGCAATTTTCTTTTTAAGGGACACCAGAAGACAAATCTTTATGCCAAGGCGGGCATTGGATTTATGCTCTATGCGCCGGGTGGAGGTGCAGATACCCAATTTGGTTTTAATATTCCTTTTGGCTTTGGACTTGAACACTTTGTGAGTGAACACTTTTCTGTTAACCTTGCTGCCCTGAGTGGTTTTACATTCATTTCAAATCCGCCAGGCGCGGGTGATTCTTATATGGAACTCAAACTGGGTAATGCCAAGCCGTTTGCCTTTTATCTGCTCTGGTATTACTAATAGATAGCCATTTGTTTAGTGGTATAGCCGCCAGTATGGTTTAAGGTTTAGTATAGATAACAACCGATAATGATACTGGTGGCTATATCCTAATAACCTTACCCAAAGTTTAATTGAAGCCATACAAATATATCAATCACACTGCGGATTTAGGTATTGAGGTTCAGGCAAGGACCATTGAAAAACTCTTCATCAATATTGCAAAGGCAATCTTTGAGACCCAGATTAAAGGAAAGATTCTTGCAAAACAGGATTTGCATTTTGAAATCAGTGGTCCTTCTTTGGAAGAATTATTTATTGAGTGGTGTCGGGAATTATTATACAGATTTTCTGTGGCAGGTTTTATTCCAAAGGTGTATAAAATTTTTTTTATAGACCAGAATCGCCTTATCGCAGACCTTAAAGGTGATATATTTGATACAAAACACCACAAAATAAAATTAGAGATTAAAAATCCTACATACCACAATTTCAGTATAAAAAAACTGAACAATGGTTATCTTGCAACGATTATCTTTGATGTATAAAGACGCGTGTATCGTTATACAGTTTCGCCGCCCGTATCGGCGGTTTCCCTCACCCTTATCCTCTCCGTTAAAACGGGGAGAGAACTCCGGTGAGGGGTGAGAGTGAATGATTTAAATCAGTTTGTGTAATTTCTATTTAATTTTTCTTGTAGCGTCCATCTTTAGATGGACGATGCTTTTATCTTAAAAGAATTACCTTTTCTACTTGTTTATACCCTTCGCTTTCCAGTTGCACAAAATAAACACCTGCAGGAAGTTTGTGGCCAGAATCGTCTGTTCCGTTCCACTCCACAGAAGTAAGAAGTGAGAAGTGAGAAGTAGGAAGTAAAAAGGATTTTACCAGTCTGCCAGTGACATCATAAATTCTTAGTTTGTAGTTTGGGATTGGGGAAT
>JBBILZ010000103.1:0-4671 GCA_037444665.1 Caldifarciminota bacterium | reverse complement strand
AATACGAGATTCAAGTTGGGTGCGCAGAATATGCACTGGGAGAGGAGCGGTGCATTTACTGGCGAGATTTCTGGATTATTCCTCAAATTCTTTGGTTGTGAATATGTGATTATTGGACATTCAGAGCGCCGGCACATTATGGGAGAGACAGATGAGATGATAAACAAAAAACTCAAGACCGCACTGGAGATTGGCTTGATCTCTATATTCTGTATTGGTGAGACCGAAAAGGAGCGAGAACAGGGAAGGACTGAAGAGGTCATCCTGAGGCAATTAAAATCGGGATTAAAAGACATAAAAGATGAGGTTCACAAAATAATCTTTGCCTATGAACCGGTCTGGGCAATCGGCACAGGTAAGACTGCAACGCCACAGCAGGCATCAGCAGTTCATAAATTCATTCGCCAGCAATTCAAAAAACAGGTAACGATTCTCTATGGTGGTAGTGTCAATG
This sequence comes from Caldifarciminota bacterium, assembly GCA_037444665.1. Lineage (GTDB taxonomy): Bacteria > Hydrothermota > Tepidihabitantia > SM23-42 > JAOAFX01 > JAOAFX01. Next base: position 4,217 of record JBBILZ010000103.1, on the reverse strand, counting down.
CCGGCAATATTGATTCATTGATGGCAGAAAAAGAGATTGATGGTGTGCTGGTAGGCGGCGCAAGTTTAAAACCTGAAGACTTTGCCCGGATAATTAAATTTCAAGGATAAAAATTATCTGCTACCTTACAAGCAGAATTTTTTACACACCTGTACATTATTCTGTTTACACACAAAATTTTTGTAATAGGTGAACCATTATAAAAAATAGCATTAAATTAATGTAGTTGCCCAATTTCCCGAAGGGACTCTCGTCCCATCGGGATGGAGCATTGGGCGCTTTTTTTGTAATGGTGTGTTTTTTACATTGCACATTTTACTATTGCATTAAACTAATTGTATTATTGACACAAAGAAAAATATTTGTATAATGGACTAGCATATTCAAGGGGGTAGAATGGGGCATAGTATCTTTTTCTGGATAATATTTTTCTCTCTGAGTTCTGCGCAGGTGCTGGAAAATCCTGACCCATTTACAAATTTTTTTATACTGACTTCAGAAGATATTGAAAATTTGCCGGTAACTGACCTTAATGACCTCTTAATGCTTGTGCCGGGAGTAAACAAAGACTATAAAACCCTACATTTTCGTGGAAGTGCAGGAATGGATGAGATTGCGTATTATCTTGATGGTATTCCCATAAAAAGTCCTGAGCAGATTAATCTAGCAATGATTGATAAAATTATAATCCAGAAATCAGGATTCACTGCAGAATATGGCGATGGATTATCTGGAATTGTATTTATTCAAACAAAAAAAACAGCACGAAAACTTGTAAATCTTAATTACCTGACTGACGACCTGTTCCCCACTGAGCGATTAAATTATGGTTTCAATCAGTATAATTTCCACAACCAGGCATCTATTACAAAAAATATTGAATATTCATTTGCTGGCAGGTATATGTTCACTGATGCCTATTCTTCAGGATTATACAAAGTTTCTTCACCAGGAAATTGCTACAATGGTTTGATGAGTTTGGATTATAGGTTTGCTAATGATGGTAGTATTATGATTTCTGGTTATACATTCCGCAACCAGTTTATACTCTGGAATCCGAATATGGTGGGCGGGAATGGTTATAAATATTTTGAACAGTCTCCAATGAATCGGGAAAAGGGTCAATCAATAATCTTAAGCAGTGAATATCCATTGAGTAATAAAACCATCGTATCAATAAGATTCATAATGACCAATTTTGACAGTGTGTTTGGTAATCGCGATTATGAATGGGAAAAGGAAAATGGAAATAATTGGTATGATGACTACCGCTTAAAAGGGGAACATCTCATCAGTTATCTGAGAAAGGATTCCCTTACACCGAGAAGTATTGTGGTTGATAGTCTTATTCAGTATCATAATGAGGCGGAGAGGAATAGTTCAGCAGCACTTCGTCATAACCCGTATGGCGTTCCAGGGTTATTTTATATAAATGGTGATTATCCTGCGTGGAGTTATTCCCGTATAATCACCAACCAATTTTTGCTACAATTAAAACAGACTATTACTGAGAATAATGAACTTAAATTTGGTATTGATTATAAATGGCAGAACTCTAAATACTACAACAATCCATTGCCCTGGTATTCTAATGTCTTCTGGAATTATTTTGAACTCAAACCCTACACACTATCTGGTTATCTTGAAGACCGCTGGCTAACCAATAGAATCGGCATCTATGCGGGAATAAGATACAGTTATATTGATTATGGACTTCCTCAACCTTATATATTCCCCCTTGAACCGCATGAAGATACAATAATGGTATTGAAGAAAAATTTCTTTTCTCCGAGATTGGGTATAAACCTACCTGTGAGCAGAACTCTGAATATCTTTTTTAATGGTGGTGAATATTACTACGAATCAGGGGATTATATGGAAAGGTTTGAACCAGAAAAGATAAGGTCTTTGGAAATCGGTTTCAGATTGAATCCACACCAGGATTTTTCTTTGGGTCTTAGTCTTTATCAAAAATATCTGTATGATTATATAATCCAGAGGGTTGAAGATTATTATGGAAATTTTGGACTGCCGTATTATTCCTACTTGTATACCCGCATTGATAGGACAGATGTCAGTGGAATAGAACTCAACTTTGAAAAATCAATCTTTGCCATACTTTCATCGGGCATAAGTTATAATCTCCAGTTTGCAAATCAATTGCCCGTGTATGAATATGGCTATTATTATGAATATTATTATTATCCAGGCAATGACCCGATCACGGGCGAGCCGATCAACGCTGAAAAGAAGATTTATCCACTGGATTATGATTGCCGTCATAGTCTGAAAACCTATCTCACTTTAAAGATTGAAGAGTTCATTTTACCGCTTCTGAACAATACTACATTCTCTTTATTCTTCTCATTCAATGCTGGCTTGCCCTATACACCTGCAGATTTTAAAGGGATTCCACTTGGTGAGACAAATTCCTCAAGGATGCCCGGGTTTAATAATCTTGATTTTAAGTATCAAAGATATTTTAATATTGGTTCTGTGAAACTGACTTTTACTTGCCTAATAGAGAATCTTCTTAATTCAAAACAGATAATATATGTCTATTCAACAACAGGAAAGCCTGATGACCATGGAGACCCTGAACCAGCAAGCAGTCAGTTTGGCTGGATATCAATCACCAGTGCCTATTATTCTCCCCAGGCAGATTTAGACCATAATGGACTCATCACACCCTTAGAGATGAAAGATGAATATGTTCGGGCGCGTAGTGATTATTATTCTAATCCCCTGCACTACAACAATTCTTTTCGTTTAAGACTTGGTATTGGACTGAAGATTTAACCTAAATTATTCAATTTAATTTTTTAATTCTATTTAAATTCTCTGAAATTGTAGTTGCTTGATTTATCAAGCACCAAAAGAGCCCAATGCTCCGTTCCGATAGGACGAGAGTCCCTTCGGGAAATTGGGCAACTACATTGATTTAATTCCATTTTTTAGAATGGCTAAACTATTACTTTTTTTGTCATTGCGAGCGAACAGAGTGAGTGTGGCAATCTCATAAGGTAAATACTCAATGTATTTCTTCTCTTTGCGATAAAAAGAATATCCCGATTATAAGCAAAAACAAACCAAGAACCTGTAAAATAGTTATTGCTTCTTTTAATACCACATATCCTAAGAACGATGCAAAGAACGGTGTGGAGAGTTCTAAGGCAGAGACCTGGGCAGCCTTTATCCTTCTCAAACCTTCATAGTATAAGATTGTGCCAATGCCGATTGTAAAGCCGAGTAAGACCTGATAGATATTATTTATCTTTATAATCCGGAAAATAATCATATAAACAAAAAAGATGATGCCGGCAAATAAAAATCTATAAAAGGCAATTGCTCCAGCAGGAATCTCTTTGAGATATTTTCTTGTCGTAATTGCGGTTGTTGCCCAGGCAATGGTCGCCATTAAAACATAAAGGTCACCAGAGGTGCCGTATTTTAACATTTTAATATTATATATCGTCTTTGTAGTAACAAACAAACCAGCAAATATCATAAAGATAATACCCAGATAATCAAACTTTGTCAAACGGTCAGACTTCATAATAAAATAACCTGAGACCACAATAAAGATGGGTTGCATATGACCAATGAGCACGGCATTTATAACCATAACCTTTGTCAGGGCATAGGTATATATAAGATCGGCAAAGAGTGTTGCGGCAAAAGAGAGGTATAAAAGCCAGCCCAACTGCCTACGGGTCACTATGAGTTGTCGGGGATTGGTGAGCAATATATAGATGGTGATTGCAAAAAGGCAGAATAATATCCTCGTCGCAAATGTATTAAAAAAATCTGTTGTCTGGAACGATAGTTTTGCAAAGATGGGTTCAAGTGCCCACATTATACTTGCACCGAGTACAGATAGAATACCAGTGGTCTTTTTATTGAACATAGTGTATTATATCCAGGATTTACGCATTTGCAATGAGAGATGTTCATATTCCTGTAATTTGATAACAACACCTTTTATTTTTCAACTATTTCCCGCCAGGCAAAAAATAGTTGAAAAATGCGAAAAAATCAACATTTTTCTGCCAGGCATAAAAATGTTGAAAAATGTTGATTAAATCATAATGGAGTAGCGATTTTAATCGCACGAACCACTGGAAAATTATCTGTTAAAGAATTTTTGAGAAAGAAGAATGTCTGCCCCTACGAGAAGTAGGCTCAGGTGTTTATTATATGGATCGCCTTTTTATAAA
>JBBILZ010000102.1:0-4913 GCA_037444665.1 Caldifarciminota bacterium | reverse complement strand
GGTAAAAGGCGCATTCCTGATAATTCTACCTTTCAGACAATCTATAATCTTAATCACACTCTTCTTTTCATCGTGAACAATCAAATACAATAAATTTTTGGGCAATTGTGCTGATTCGGTCATTGGCTGATAATCTTTAGGTTCAACACCAATGCCTGTTCTGAATGCAAGATTGGCCCTATTAAGAATTATTATCTCTGATGTAGCAATAAGAAAGATTTCGTCTTTTCCGATATTGAGGTAATTGAATTTTTGTGGCAGGAGTGTTCGGTCAAGGATTTGAAGATTTATTGTATCAATGCTGTAAATATTGCGAGAGGTCAAAACATAGAGCAAATTATTTATCTTATAGTCAATCACCTCTTCATTTAATGTTAATGTATTAAAAGATAACTCAGTCATATCAATTTTATAAATTTCATTATTGTTAATAAGTATTGCAGTATATACCAGGAATATAAACATAAAAGATTATACAAAAAAATTAAAGAAAAATCAAGATTAAATGAAATTTATTTTTGCGTTTGACCTGTAATGAAACATCGGGGCGACCAGATTTGAACTGGTGACCCCCAGCACCCCAAGCTGGTGCGCTAAACCAACTGCGCCACGCCCCGATTGGATAATTATATATGAGATAAATCCAAAGTCAAGAAAAAAACAGATAAATTATTCTGCAATTGACAATTTAGTGATTTTGATTATAATTTATTGTGTATTAAAAACGAGCCTCCAAACCCAATAACCTATTACTATCTTTTAAGCCGGGGTGGTGGAATTGGCAGACACATACGTTTGAGGGGCGTAGGCCTTCGGGCATGGGGGTTCAAATCCCCCCTCCGGCATTGATAAAAATAAATAAAGGAAGGGGGTAATTATGATTGCTTTATTTTTATCTGTCTTAATGTTTCAAACACAAAGTAATGTATATCAAACCGACCTTGATGGCAGGACATATTCAATCCGCACGCTCAACAATACCTGGATAAATTCCTTCACTCCGCCAGAGCAGATGCCAGGATGGCCCAAATCCATGGGTGTCAATCCCAATTATGCACCAAGCGGTGTTAATCTTGCAGATATAAATAATGATGGCGATTTAGAAATCATTGTCGGCTCCACAAATAATCAGGTCTATATCTGGGACTATGAGGGTAATCTTATGCCAGGCTGGCCATTGAGTGTTGGTGGTATGGTCCAGGCAAAGACCGCAGTCGGTGATATTGATAATAATGGTGATATGGAGATTGTCATTGCAGCAAGGAATGGCTATGTATATATCTTTAACCACGATGGCACCAGTTATCCCAACTGGCCACAGAATGCAAATGGTATCCTTGGATTCATTGCACCGGTGTTATTTGATTTAGACCGCGATGGCGACCTTGAAATCATTATGGCACAGATGCAATCAGGACAGCCAGGCCATGTCTATGTATGGCACCATAATGGCACAATCTATCCCGGCTGGCCACAGAACACAGATTATCTTGCTGTTGCCTCTGTAGCAGTTGCTGATATTGATAATGATAGCCTGTTTGAGATTGTCTGTTTATCTTATCGCTCTGTCTATGTCTGGGACCAGAATGGCAATACTGAACCAGGCTGGCCCAAACTAAATGTTGCTGGAGGAATGAGTTATGCCCAGCCAGTCCTTACAGATTTAGATGGTGATGGCGACCTTGAGATTCTCCATTCATATTATTTAAATACTCAGAATTATGTCGGGATTTATCATCATGATGGCACAAACTTTACAAACTGGCCCCAGACCTATCCTGGACCACAGACCTATACAATGCCGGTCGTTGGTGATATTGATGGAGATAATGACCTGGAAATCTTTGGTGGCGGCCATATTATTGGTGGACCAAATTTATCAGCACGGCACCACAATGGAAATCAGGTCAATGGCTGGCCCGTAAATTGTGATATGTTAGAATGTTCACCCATTGTCTTTGATGTTGACAATGATAATCTTCGTGAAGTTCTCGTTGCGGATAATTTAAATCCGGGTAATTTCTATGCCTATGAAGGAAATGGCTCACTCGTTACTGACTGGCCTATTCCCACTCCTTCAGCTGCCATTGTAAATAGTCCCTCAGTGGGTGATGTAGACCTTGATGGTGATATTGAGATTGCACTTCTTGTCAGTAATGGAACGGTCAATCTCTGGACAATCCAGGATATTCCATATAAAGGGTATTATACAGACTGGGGAACTTATTACCATGACCAGTGGAATACTGGCTGGTTCCATCCTGAACCGCCACAGAATTTAACTGCATCTGGCATCACTGACCATATCCATCTTGTCTGGCAGAAGAATAGTGAGCCAGACATTGCAGGCTACAATCTTTACCGCAGCCAAACATCTGGTGGTCCTTATACAAAAATAAATACCACACTCATTACCGATACAACCTATGATGACTATGGAGTCTCACCAGGAATTACTTATTACTATTGTGCGACTGCCTGGATAAAGGCATATGCAGAATCAAGATTGAGCAATGAATCCTCTGCCCAATTAGCAATAAAAGAAAACCAATATACTACAATTTCAGGTATAGAAATCAAACCAAATCCATTCAGAGACCAAATCTGTTTCAAGGGCTTTAATGCAGAAGCAAAAATAAATATTTTTGATTGCCAGGGAAGGCTCATCAAAGAATTGAATGGTAAGAGTAATATCGTCTGGAAAACCGAAAAAGAATTAAAAGCAGGGGTTTATTTCGCTGAAATAAAAATTAACAACAAAAAAACAGTGCAGAAAATTGTGAAGATTGAATAATATTTAGATTTATCTGGCAAAAATATTTTCTAAAGTAGGGACTGGGTTCATCCCTGTCTGTAAATTCTGGAGTAGGGAATTTATTCCCGTAGTTTTCAGGATAGATTTTAGATTAATAACATTAATCTCCCCTTTAATTGTAACTGACTGCTTTTTTTACCATCTTCTGTGGCTTTATCTTAAAAAACAGCTAATATATAAAAATTATCCCCGATTTCTTATTTTTATATTTATATAATTATCAAAATGTAAAATGATGATCTTGGAGCAAAAGAGTGATACATTAAAGCGCAGGCTGTATTAAGAAAATTATCTTTGGTAAAGGGAACAAATCATTCAGTAAAATTTACAATATAAATATTTACCCCCAGTCGCCCCTTATCTGTGTAATCTGTCTTTAAATCTGCGTAATCGACGCGAAGCGGTAATGATTTTTTTATTTTTTGTTGTAAAATTTTTTCCAGGGTTCATTCTTCACAATTTCGTAATCATCAATCGCCTTTTGCAAAGTATTGGCAGCAAGCAATGCGCAATGTTTGTCTTCTTCAGGTAATCCACCACAGAATGCCAATACTTTTTCCTGGTTTATCGCCCTTGCTTCGTAATATGTGGTATTAAAACAACTGAGCAGTTAACAGATTTTGTTATCATACATTGTCTGCCTGCTTCAATTATTAATTTGTAGATGCTATCTTTTTTACTATCCGAATCTATTACAATTTCAGGCTGCACAGTAATTTCCGTAAATATAAAATCTCTATTCTTTAATTGTGCCTTGCCCAATGCCTTGCTTTTATACGAAATTATAGATAAATTGACTTTTTCTAGTAGCCAGAAAAATGTTGTCATTAGACAGAGCTCAATTGAAGCAACAAACAGATGCTGAGGACTCCAATATTCTTTTTTACCGCCAAACTCCGGAGCACAGCCCACAATGATATTATCTTTATGAGTTTCAGAAAGGATGCCCCTTTTTTCTTTAATACATGCAATTGTAGTATTGAATTCATAAACACGGGGCTCTAAAAATTTTTTATTATTTTCTAACCGGCCCTTTTTAACCTCTTTTTTTATAGCAATATCTGGAATATATGGCTTAATGTCCAAAACTGGCGTTTTATCAACAGCGTCAAGATATCTAACGGTCAAAATATTACCCTGCTTTTCAATAAGTTCTACTACTGCATAGCCAATAGAATTTATGCGATTTGGTGACCTCGTCGCAAAAAGCCCGTGTAAAGTTTTATCCCAGGGTGTCTTAACTAATAAATGATAAGATTCAGACTGATGTAACCAGTAAATGATATGGAGATGAGAAAACTCTTCAATATCAGTTAATCCTTCAACAAATTCAGGAAAGATTTCAATCTTGCTTATTGTAGCATCACCCTGATGTGGTGCTTCAGATTTTGTCTTATACGGTGAATGAATGATACCAATGGATTTAATTTGAAACTTTGTAGACATTTCTAAATCCATTCCTTTTTAATAAATTTCTGATATAAATGAGTTGCTGACTTAAAGATTTTTTTGATCTATTATGGTTGTTGTTATCACTAAATGTCTTATCAATATAGAATAGATGAGACTTGCAAACACAATCAGAACTGCCAAATTTAGGAATATAAGGTAATCCCTTTTCAAAAAATTGCTTTGCCATCAGGCATTCTTGTTCTTTTGAACTTATCCAGATCTCCTTTATTTGCACACCAGAACATAACAAGAGATAATCAATATGCCAGAATTTCTTTTTATTATCTGTTAGATTGTGTTTTATCCGCGCCCATAAATTATTTTTAGCCGAACCAAGGTATATGTAGTATCCTTTTACAAAATTTGTTCTCCCCAATTTGCCAATCTGGACATTTCTTTTTTTTGAGTTGAAAACAAAGAGTGTGTAAGTCGGACCACCTAAACTATTTCTTGACATCATCTTATTATATTCAAAAATTATGCTTTTTCAAGGAAAACTCTGTTACTACAGTTTTTCACTTTGCTTTCTCTGCGATACTGAAATTACTGATTGTGAAGTGTGAAGATTTGACCCCAAATATTCCCCTTGACAAAAAACTTTTTTTTAATAATATTAAAATATGCTTTTGAAGTATCTCTGGCAGTT
>JBBILZ010000101.1:0-5008 GCA_037444665.1 Caldifarciminota bacterium | reverse complement strand
CCTTATCTCCAATCTTAAGGGGAACCGCAATTTCTGATTTTGTTTTTTTATCAAAAATATGATAATGATGATTTTTAGCAACATCACCGGCAATATATGGTTTTCCTGTCTGTGCAACATAACCCGTAATACCCTGTCCCAATTTTAATCTTAGTCGCGACTGGATTTTTTCAGAATATGGTTTTTCTGCAGCTCGAACCACCAATTCATTTGTTTTTTCATCAATCAGGGCGACTGCTGCCCTTTCATAATTTAAAGTTTCTTTTAAGTGAATAACAATACGGCGTAATAAAAGTTCAAGGTCAAGTATTGATGAGAGTTCCTGACTTATTTGTTGAAGAAGATATAACTCTTTTACCATCCTTGAAAGTTCTACAGCCAGCTCTTTATGTTCAGTGATGTCAGTGGCAATTCCCATAATGCCATCAACTTTATTCCCCTTGAATATAATATGTTCAGATGTCTTGAGATAGATTCGTTTTCCGTTCTTGTCAATGATTGCAAGTTCATAAGGTTTTATATTCTTTCCTGACAATTGTATTGCAAATGTCTTAAAAGCAATTGGTAATGATTCTGGAGCAACAATATTTTTAAAATGTTTACCAAGGACTTCATCAATCCGGTAATGGGATATCTTTTCCGCATAGTGATTCAAAAAGACGAGTTTTCCTTTTTTATCAATGATGTAGATGACGGCGTTGATATTTTTTAATAGCATCTTAAAGTAAGGACTTATATGATAACCATTCAATTGGTTCTGGAACTGGTGGTAGAGTTTCTTGTTTGCCATATATTGACATTATATTCAAATACTTAAGTATGTCAAGATTGACATAATAAAAAAAATGTTTATAATCTTTTATGTGCTGGATAGATATTGTTATTATTATTATAATTATCTGTTTAATTATTCAGGGCCTGGTTGCTGGATTTGTAAGGAGTATTTTTGATATTGCGGGTATAATCATTGGTATATTTCTGGCACTTGAATATGCAGAGCGGTTAAAGATGACAAAATTTCTGGCATTCTTATTAATCTTTATTGGCACAGTGATTGTAGTATCAATCACAGGTAGAATAATCTCCAAACTCATTCATCTTACACCACTGGGCATAATGGATAGATTAATGGGTGGTGCACTGGGATTCTTTAAGGGAATTTTTTGCTGTTTTGTATTTTTGTTTTTGTTATTTCTATTAAATAAAGGAAATTTAGTAAAAAAATGTGAGATTGCACCGATTATTCTGAAGAGCGGCATTTCAGCAAGTCAGTTATTGCCTGAAAAGTGGTATAAATGGATAAAAAAAATAACTACGCAAAAGGAGATAGTGCAATTCAAAATAGATTGGTGGAATGTGAAAAATATTTAATATATGTCAATTATTACTTTTCTTTCTGATTTTGGTGATAAGGATTGGTTTGTTGCTGCGGTCAAAGGCGAAATTTTAAAGATAAATCCAGAAGTTAAAATAATTGATATCACCCATCATCTCAATCCCTTTGATATTAAACAATCTGCCTTTGTTCTGAAAGTGGTTTATAAAAATTTTCCTGCAGGCACAGTCCATCTTGCTGTAGTTGACCCTGGAGTTGGGAGTAAGAGAAAACCATTGATTATTTCATCAGGTGGGTATTTTTTTGTGGGTCCTGATAATGGAATCTTTTCTTTTGTTCTCAAAAAGCCTGTTATTTATGAAATTTTATACACAAGTGCACCCAGTGCGACTTTCCATGCCCGTGATATATTTGGTCCGGTATCGGCAAAGATAACTCTGGGCATGGACTTGAGCCTTTTAGGTAAAAGAATAAAAAAATGTGTAAAGATTCCATTTCCTCAAATTAGAAAGAAAGGTAATAAAATTTATGGTGAGATTTTGTATGCTGACCATTTTGGCAATTTGATTACCAATATCCCCACGCGATTTACAATAAAAAAAATTTATCTTAAGAATTTTCAAATAGCAGAGGTCAAAGATTTTTATCAGATGGCAAAACCCGGTGAGCCAATTGCAGTAAAAGGAAGCTCTGAATATTATGAGATTGCCATTTATAAAGGTCAGGCTACGCAAAAATTGGATTTGCAACCCGGCGCAAAAATCATTGGAGTAATCTAAGAATTATTTTATTTTTACTACTTTAATAGTGGATTTATAATCAGGGGTTTCTAATCTAATAAAATATATTCCAGTAGGTATATCTGTGTTATTCCACAAAATTGTATATTCACCTGCGGATATAATTCCATCTTTAATTATTTTAATGATTCTGCCATCAATGCTATAAACGACCAATCTTACATTCTCTTCTACAGGAATTTTAAGATTCAGCCATATCTGGTTAGTAAAAAAGTTTGAAGAAGTTAGTCTGAAATAGTGTCTTTCCTGGTGTTTTCTATTTTCCTCTTGTATTCCTCCGTCATGCACCTTTATTTTCCAGATGAATTGAGAATAGGCTGAACTCGTGTATAAGTAACTACCATCACTTTCATTAGAAAAGGTGATGCCTTCGGGAATATCATTCTGAGAAGAAGGATGGTCAAATGATTGAATAATAATAAATGGAGATGAGGACACAGCAATTTCGTTTATGTCCAGGGCAAAGGCATCATCATTAGCCCAGATTGTGCTATCTCTGTCATCATAGGTGATATCCATAAACCATTGAATAGTCCCGTTATTTTTATAAATTGTTATGACATTACCCAGGGTATCCATCTTTAAAATTGACATAGAATCTGCTTCTGTTGTCCAGAGATTTGTTCCATCCCAGGCAAGCCCCCTTGTATCATAACCGGTATTAAATGTCCTCATAAGATTACCCAGTGTATCAAGAATATGAATATTGCCGGGTGCTGGATAAAATTCACTTGTATAAAGATTGTTATTTATCATTGTGAGGCCAATATTATAGCGAAGTATTGTATCGGGAAAATTGAACTGTCTTATAATTGTGCCATCTGTTTTTGCGATTTTGTAAAAAACAGAATAGGAGTTTGTGGTATTTGTGAATATCCAGAGAAAATCACCATCTTCAGTCAATCCCATTTTCATTTCACCTGGTGGTGCAGGTATGGAATCAATAATGGGCAGACTGAATAATTGAGGATTGACTATTGAAGGAAGATTTTTTAGAGTTTTATTTGAAGCACCAGTACCCATTTTATAATTGTGCAGATTTGAATCTGCTGAGGTAAAGGTAAATATCAGACCAATAATAAAAAATGTTGCTTGTCTGATTTGAAGCATAATGAATTATAATAGAATTTTTATGATTTTCAAGGGGGAGTATGAAACATGTAGTTGCCTGATTTATCAGGCATCATATCAGAAATTGGTAAAACGCAGGTCTAAGGTTGTAAGGCATAGTAGTTAGTATGGTTATTGGTTATTGGGTGTGGATGCTGGTATGGTTATAGGGTATCAGGGGCGTTGACTTTTTCATTTATGTTTGTTATAATAATCTATGCTCTTCTTTGAGAAGGGGCTCACACGCCGTCAATTTATAAAGAGCCTTGTGGGAATTGGCATTGGTAGTTTATTCTCAAAGACAATTATAAATAAATTATCTGCGCAAGGACTGACCGGAAAAACAGGTTTTATAAAGCAGTCTCCGGCACTCTATTACAAAAAATTGAATAATAAAAAAGTACAGTGTTTATTATGTCCAAGATACTGTGTGGTTTCTGCTGGAAACAAGGGGTTCTGCCGTGCGCGCAAAAATATCAATGGTAATTATTATACACTTGTCTATTCAAATCCCTGTGCACTCCACATTGACCCCATAGAAAAAAAACCGCTATTCCATTTTTTGCCCGGAACTACTGCTCTTTCTCTTGCAACCGCAGGTTGTAACTTCACCTGTAAGAACTGTCAGAACTGGGAAATTTCTCAATCAAGTCCAGAACAGACCGATAATATAGAAATCTCACCACAAAAAATTGTAGAACTTGCACTTCAATATCAAACGCCGACCATTGCATATACTTATACTGAACCTTCTATTTTTTTTGAATATATGATTGATACGGCAAAACTTGCACACAAATATGGGATTCTAAATATTTACCATTCAAATGGTTATCTTAATTTAGAACCCCTTAAGGAACTGATTCCGTTCCTTGACGGTGCAAATATTGACCTTAAAGGATTTAGCGAAGATTTTTATAAGGATATAACTGGTGGTACACTCGCTCCGGTGCTGAGCACACTCAAAACACTGAAAAAGAGTGGGGTCTGGCTTGAGATTACCAATTTAATTATTCCCACAAAGAATGATAATGAGAAAATGATAAAAGAGCTGTGTGTCTGGGTAAAAAATGAACTGGGCAATGATGTGCCGATTCATTTTTCCAGGTTCTATCCGCAATATAAACTCCAGAATTTACCGCCCACGCCGATTGAAACCCTTAAAAATGCTGCCCGTATTGCAAAAGAGGTTGGCCAATTATATGCGTATATTGGTAATGTGCCAGGAATAAAAGAGGAGAGCACATATTGTCCAGCATGCAAAAAAGTTATTATTGATAGAAGGGGCTATGAAATCAGGCAGATAAATATTATTGATGGTAGATGCAAATTCTGTGAAAATGGCATCCCGGGTCATTGGCGATAAAAGGCTCTTTTTTTTATATTGTTTCTTATTTTTTTACAATAATTTAATTAATCTTCTGCCTTCAGAACTTCATGCAAAGATATATGTGGGATTCAACCTTGCGGTTCTTGCACTATTAATTTTTCTCATCAGGAAATATTTAAATTTAACTTTGTTTGAACTTGGATATGAGACCAGGTATCTGTTTCAGGGATTATTGTATGGTTTTGTGTTTTCTCTAATTGTAATCTTATTATTGGTTTTTTTATTATATCTTTTGCCGGGATTGGGAATTATAATTAAACCACCGCTCATTGAGATGGGAACTAAAAGTGATTTTCTATATAGACTACTCATAAGAATTCCTCTGGGCACAGCATTCTTTGAAGAGAACCTATTCAGAGGGATATGCTATGG
>JBBILZ010000100.1:0-5199 GCA_037444665.1 Caldifarciminota bacterium | reverse complement strand
CCGGTAGTGATAAAAAAAACGATGGATGTGCACAAACCAGTTGCAGGTGATATAGAGGATTACCGCCGGGCAGAAATGTGGGCAAGACAATTTGTGAGGCTTGAGGCCAAACATAAAAAAAGGAGATAACTTGATTTTAATCACAATCATTGCCTTTCTTTTTATTCTCGGTTTTTCTATAACAATCCATGAATTTGGACACTTTATTTTCGCAAAATTATTTCGTATTCCCGTGGAAAAATTTTCTATTGGATTCGGACCACCATTATTGAGAAAGAAGATTGGTGAAACAGACTTCAGGATTGCCTATTTGCCAGTGGGCGGATATGTGAAAATGGCTGGTGAGGAGGATGTTGAGGTCCCTTTTGCAAAACAGGACCAGACCAAAGATGAAATTGAAAAAAAAGAAGGGACGAGCTCTGGTCCTGGTTTTTATGATGCTCCATTACTCCATCGGGTCTTTGTTGTTTTGAGCGGTCCTCTTTTTAATATCTTTTCTGCGGTCGTGATTCTTATTATTATTTACATATTCTGGGGCGTTTATGTTAATCCCTATCTCAGGATAAAGGTGGAGGATGATAGTTATATTGCCCGTCTTGGATTTAAGGACAGGGATTCACTTATTTCAGTAGGTGGTTCATTATTAAATTCCTGGGATGAATTTGAAGGGATAATTAATGATAATGAAGGCAAGACCATCAATACAAAAATAAAACGGGATGATACCATTATTGAAATCAGTATTACAGTAAACAGGGATTCATTAATTTTTACTCCGTTCGTGCCGCCAATTGTTGGTTCATTAAAGATTGGAGGCCCCGCACATAAGGCAGGGATGGCAACAAATGATAGTATTATAAAGATTGATGGAAAAACCATTGAAACCTGGGACCAGTTTGTCAATAAGGTGAGGCAATCAAAAAATATTCCTTTAAATATTGAATGGGTGCACAATGGCGAGATTAAATCAGCAAGTATTACGCCGTTACCATATTATGACCCATTACTAAAAGATACAATCGGACAGATCGGAATTGTAATGCCACTCAAAAAAATTTACATCGCACCGCATAGGTCAGTGATTATGGCAGTAAATCGCAGTATTGAATTAATCTATCTCACGCTTAAGACACTCTATGAATTGATAATCGGAAAGATTTCCCGAAAGGCACTCGGTGGCCCGATTGCGATTGCCCGCTTGACTGGAGAATCAGCACGCTGGGGTTTTGAAAATATTCTTAGTTTATTGGCAGTTATTTCTATCAATCTCGGGCTTGTGAATCTTTTTCCAATTCCGGCACTGGATGGCGGTCATATTCTTATTGCAATAATTGAAGGTATAAGGCGAAAAAGATTCAGTAAGAAGACAAGGTTGGTCATCCAACAGGTGGGTTTTACAATCTTAATATTGCTTATCATCTATGTGACATTCAATGACCTTACAAGATGAAAATTTTGTTCTATTATCCAGTATCATCAGCGCGCAGATTTGAACCACTTATTGCGATAAAAGGCAGCGCTTTTTTCCGAAGACCAAATTACGATGCAATGAGGCTCGCCAGGATTTCCCGAGGGTATGAATTTTATTATTATGATGAAAGGGTTGAGGCAAAGCCTGATATTAACCCGGACATTGTAGTAATTCCTGTCCCATTGCATCTTGTATACTATGTTGAATCTCAGATAGAAGACTGGCATAAAAAGAAGGCAAAAATAATTGTTTACGGTTTATACCCTTCGCTATTTTTAAATGAGGCAAGAAAACAGTTTGATGTAGTTGTGCGCGGTGATATAACCGCAGTCTGGGAAGATATTCTTAATGATTATGAAAAAGGAAACCTTGCTGATTTTTATGAAGCAGGCGAAGGGTTAATAACTTTTAAGGTCCGCCGCGAATTTGAAAAAAAATATGGGCTCACTCCGATCATTTCACAATTAAGAACTTCTTATGGTTGTTTCTGTGCCGATGAATTTAAAGATTACTGCTGGGAAAGTATTATTCACAAAAGGGCACATCTGTGGGAGCCAAGAGAAGTTGCACGCGAAATAATGAATCATACCCGTAAGATGATCCATATAATGGATGACGATTTTTTACACAATTTTGATTATGCCTGCGAAATCCTCAGTCGTTGTTGGAGGATGAAAAAAATGTGGCTGTTCCAGACCAAAGGTTCATTATTTAACAACCCACGGATAATAAATTTTTTAAAAGAGCATGGTGTGCGCATTATTTATCTCAAAGAAGATTGGCTCGGAAAAGATTTAGCAAAAAAAATATATAATCACAATTTTGTGAAAGAAAAGGAATATGAGATAAATATGATTCATAACGGACGTATGGCCACAGGAGTAAAATTGATGCTCGGATTTGAAGACGAAAGTCCGCAGTTTTATAGAGACCTCTTGAAATTTTTGCTAAATATAAAGCTTGATTTTGTTGAAATTGCCGTGCGCACACCATTACCATCCACAGATACTTTCAGAACATTGGAAAAGAATAAGAGAATCAATAAAGATTTTTCACTCTATGACCGTTGGATGCCTGTAGTAAGGCTTGATAGTATCAGTCAAAATGAACTCTACAACTGGTTAGAACTCTTAAGGGACGGTTTTTATTCCTGGGATTCTATTTTGAGACGACTAATCCTTGTTGCTCCACAGCTGGGATTGTATAATGCAATGTTCTTTTATCTTGTCCCCAACCTCTCTTACCGTGATAACTTCTTGGAGAAGGTCGGTTATCCGCCATAAAAAATAAAACAT
The DNA here is from genome assembly GCA_037444665.1 of Caldifarciminota bacterium. Lineage (GTDB taxonomy): Bacteria > Hydrothermota > Tepidihabitantia > SM23-42 > JAOAFX01 > JAOAFX01. The sequence continues at coordinate 2,433 of JBBILZ010000100.1, read as the reverse complement.
TGAATCAGAATGTTGATTTATTTTTATTTCTGTTTATAATTGTAGATGCATTTATTATTAATCTTTATTGCAATTAATCCATTCAACGATGCGAATTTTGTATCCCTGCCATATCGTTCGCTCAGTGTCTTCACCAACCCTGCGGGAATTGGTTTGAACCCCGGTGCAGAGTTTTTCTTTACTTATCATCCAAAGATAATAAATAGCGGTATAACACTCGGCAATCTTGGATTTGGAATTCTGCGGACCAAACAAATAAAAAATTATGAATTAGCTTCTGGTTTTAAATTACCAGGTGTTTTTTCTATTGGCTATGCGCACCAGTTTGGTGATACTACAGAAAATGTTATTGGTGTGATATGTAATTTGAATCGCTATCTTACCCTGGGCTACAGGACAACCCTGGGCAAGAAGAAGTGTATGCAGGGTGGTGCAGGTGTTAGATTTTTTGGTAATTTTTTAACGCTTGCCAGCGATATAACCTATGAGGGTATTGAAGATACTACAGCCTATTATTTAGGGTGTATCATTAATCCGGCATATGGCGTTTTGATAAATCTCTTTTCTGACCTTGATTGGAACTGGCATGCAGGATTTGTTCTGGAAACAACCAAGTTAAAACTTGGTCTTATTTATTCCTGGCAGGATAAAAAATTTACTGGTGGTATTAAAATATCTGCCCAGAGTTATTGAGCCAGTTTTTATTTATTTTAGAACCACGATTTTAAGAATATTGTTCTTATTTTCATCAATCTTTAGAAAATAGATTCCAGCAGATAGGTTTAAACGCGCAGATAAATCCGTAGTCTTTTTCACAACCTTGCCAGTGACATCATAAATTGTCACAGTTCCTTTATAGTTGGCGCTGATTATTTGTGATAATTTCATATTTGAAAGCACAGGATTTTTAATATGTGTTCTGTTTATTAGGGCATCGCTGTTTTCAGAAATACCCAATTCAGGGTTTGGTGTTCCTGGAGTTAGTGAATCATAATCATTAAAATCAACAAAGTTATTATCAGTATCATCTCCATCAGGATATCTGCCCAGGCAGTGTCCGGAAATAACATCGGTCGCAGGTAACCACTCGCCAGTAAATACCCAGCCATCAAGGGTTCCATAACCGAGTGCATCTATTGTAATATTATGGTATCTTAGCTCAAGATTATCTGGTCCATTTTGTAAATCTGCATTCGGGTCAATCAGGTCTACATTTGGCACCCAGGAATTTTGTGCGACAACAAAAAAGCCATCCGCGGGTAAGGAATAACCAGTCAGATCAATTGTGGCATATGGTGCTCCGCCCACACCATTAATACCAACGAGTGTAACACCATTCAAATCTGTATTACCTGGTCCATAAAGTTCAATATAACAACCCGAATCAGTTCCTGGTGGGTCATAATAGACCTCATTGATGACAATATTTAGTGTGCCAACATAATAAGAGTTGGTGTCAGAAAAGGTTATAAGATTATCATTATCAGTAAATTTTAGATAATAGAAGATTGTATCTCCTGCAGATTGTCCTGGTATCTGGAATCTAAATGTATCATTATTGATTGCACTATGTGAAATTTTTATAGGTGTGTTGAGATTATTTATGCCATAAAATAGCGTATCTGCAACAATTGTTCCATCATCACTGACCTTGGCATAGACATTTACAGTAATACCAGGAGAAGGATTTGTTGGTGTGTGCCAGAAACGGACAATCACTGGTGCCTGGGTTGCGGGTGGAGTAAAAGAGGCATCATCAAGATAGAATACTGCGCCACCATCCCATACTGCTGCACTATCATATGCGCGCAAAAACACATACGCAGAATCTGCGCCATTGGGTGAAGTGGCAGTAAGAACGAGTTCCTGCCAGTTCGTTGAATTTCCAGAATACGAACTTGAATAGACATTTGACCAGTTTCCGGCTACGTGCCAGGCAATTGCCTGCCGCAGACGACCAGCAGGGTCATTATCATATACCCAGATAGAGAATGTATATTGCGTATTGGGATTTACTGCAAAATGTGCTGAAATAAAATCCGCAATATCCTGGGTTTGAGTTATCAGACTATCTTTTACACTGTAATTCCCTGAATGGACGATTACATCTTCCTGATATATCAAAATGGAATCGTCCTTTATCCAGTAATCGGGCATGCCGCCAGTCCAGTTTTCAAAATTAGGGTTGGGCAATAGATTCTGGCTGATTACTGGAACAATAAATATTAGAACGGACAGGAAAATTTTTTTCATAGAACCTCCTTAACACTAAATTATAATTATAAGCCAATAAAAGTCAAGTATTCACTCTGCACCTGCCTTGCCATCCCCCAGTTTTTAGAGCGTTTTATAAAATGTCCACATCATATATTGGGGATATTTTGAGGCCCTGAACCAAGTTCAGGGTGATAAAAGGAGACTTTTTCAGCAAGT
>JBBILZ010000099.1:0-5435 GCA_037444665.1 Caldifarciminota bacterium | reverse complement strand
CAGGGATGACTGCGCGTGTTTCAATCAAACTCAATGAGCGTAAAAATGTCATTGCTATTCCTCAGGATGCCCTTGTTGATAATTCAGTATTTGTGGTCAAGAAAGATAGCACAGCAGAGCGCCGTCAGATAAAACTTGGACTCGTAGGCGATGAAATGGTTGAGGTGGAGCAGGGGCTTAGCGAGAACGAACTTGTTGTTGTGCTTGGCCAGCAACGGCTTGCCGGTGGAGAAAAAGTTATTCCAATTGTGAGGGAAAGATGAAAATCACAGAAGTTTCAATCAGAAGGCCATTTGCAGTATCAATGATTTTTTTAGGTTTGATTGTTTTTGGTATAATCTCCATTACCAAACTACCTGTTGACCTATTCCCCAATATTACGCTGCCGATGATGGTTGTGATGACAAATTATCCTGGTGCAGGACCACAAGAGATTGAGACCCAGATTACCCAGCCATTTGAGAAAATTTTAGGAACATTGAACAATATAGATAATATTACATCCACATCTTCAGAGAATACATCAATGATTATGCTCAGATTTGCCTGGGGCACAGACCTTGATGCGAGTGCGAATGATGTCAGGGACAGGCTTGGATTGATACTTCCATTCTTACCTGAGGATGCCCAGCAACCATTGATTTTTAAATTTGATATCTCACAACAGCCGGTCTTAATGTATACGATAAAAGGGAATATTGACCCCCTGGAGATGGACCGCATTGGTGATGATATTGCAGATAGATTACAACGTGTGGGTGGAATTGCTGCGTCCTTTGTAGAGAGCGGAGTAATGAATGAAGTTCAGATTTTCTTCAATTATGAAAAGCTCATTGGGCTTGGTCTGGGTCCTGACCAGGTGCTCAATATGCTACGGGCACAGAATGTGAACTTTCCTTTGGGTTCGGTTGAATCCGGAACAAAGGTCTATACCCTGCGCGTGCTTGGTGAATATAAGAGCTTAAATGAAATCCGCAAGACCGTAATCGGTAATAAGAATGGTGTGCCGATTTTATTAGAACAGGTCGCTGATGTCAAGCTCGGTGCATCAGAACCCACTGCCTTAACAAGGGCAAACAATGCTCCAGCAATCTATGGATATGTGCAAAAAAGGACCAATGCCAATACAATAAATGTATGCAACAATGTAATAAAAGAGATTGAAGAGATCAAAAAAGAGTTACCACCAGGTGTGAGTATTGATATATTCTTTAACCAGGCAGATTATATAAACCGTTCTATCAAAAGCACAACCAATACATTAATTATTGGTGCAATCCTTGCAATTGTGATTCTATTTCTGTTTTTGGGAAATTTAAGGGCTGCCATCTTTGTCGGTGTTGCCATCCCGATTACCACCTTCTTTGCCCTGTTTATGATGTTTATTTTTAATATGACACTGAATATGATCTCGCTCAGTGGTCTGACCATTGCCATTGGTATGGTCGTTGATAGTGCGATCGTTGTATTTGAGGCAATATACCGTCAACGTCAGGAAAAAGGAGAAAATCCTGACCTTGCTTCAATCCTTGGCACACAGGAAGTGGGAATGGCGATCACTGCCTCTGCGCTTACTACAATTGCTGTTTTCTTGCCTCTACTGCTGGTGCGGGGTTTTGCCTCAATATTCTTCAGTCAACTTGCCTTGACTGTAACCTTTGCCCTTATTTCTTCATTGGTCGTGGCAATAACAATTGTGCCGATGTTGATGGCGAAATTTCTGAAAATAAAAAAAGAACCCACTGGGACAGAATTATTTGTCCAGAAAGTTTATAAGAGGCTTGAAGATTTCTATTTAAGAATTGTGCGCTGGGCATTGAACCATCGCTGGGCCACAATCCTTGGTTCTGCAGGATTATTTGTCATAAGCCTTTTGTTGCTCTTATTCATTGGTGCTGAACTTACCCCTTCAACTGACCGCGGTGAGATAAATATAAATGCAGAGATGCCCGTGGGCACAAAACTTGCAACGACTGATTCGGCAATCATAAAATTAGAAAAAATTCTTACTGAGGAAATCCCTGAAATGGATAATATCTTTGTTACTATTGGTTCTGGCTCTGGTTTTGCAGCATTATTCGGTGGCACAACTGGACCGCACACTGCAACCATCAGTGTTATGCTCGTGGATAGAGAGAAAAGAGCGCGTTCAGTATTCCAGATCCAGCGCGATTTACGAGCAAAAATTAATAAAGTTCCTGGTTTGAATACTCGTTTTGTTTCTGACCAATCATTTTTATTTGGCACAGGTAAGCCAATTGAACTCAAAATCATTGGTTATGACCTTGATAAGGCAAAGACATTATCTGAACAATTGATGGAGAGGCTGAAAAGTGTAAAAGGGCTGGTAGACTTAGAATCTGATTTAAGTGAAGGGAAACCTGAGATACAATTTATTGTTGACCGATATAAGGCAGCACAATTCGGATTAACACCCTATCAGATCGGTATGTCCTTAAGGAGTCAGATTGAAGGGATGGTCGCAACCCAGTACCGGATTGAAGGAAAAGAGTATGATATAAGAATTGCCCTGAGCAAAGAATTCAAGGATTCTCCACAAAAGATAAAATCAATGGTCATTGCAACACCTGTGGGCAATGTGCCTCTGCGTAATTTTCTAATTGATACAGTAACGATTGGACCGGCAAAGATTGAACACGAAAATACATTTCGTGTGGTCAAGGTGAGTGGCAATGTTGAAGGCAGGGACCAGAATAGTGTTGCAAGGGATGTGCAGAAGATTTTAAAAGAGATGCCCGTGCCACCTGATTTCAGAATTGAAATGGGTGGTGGATTTGAAGAGATGCAGACCACATTCCGGGATATTGGCTTGGTAATACTCCTTGCAGTATTTCTCGTTTATATTATAATGGTGGGACAATTTGAATCATTAAAAGAACCATTTATAATTATGTTTACGATTCCACTGGCAATCATTGGTGTTTTGTGGATGCTCTTTTTTACTAATACGACAATCAATATGCAGAGCCTCTTGGGTGTATTATTGCTTGGCGGTATTGTAGTAAACAATGCTATTGTTTATGTAGACTATACAAATCAACTGCGCAGAAAACAGGGTATGCCTTTATTTGATGCCTTAATTGAAGCGGGCAGGGTGCGGTTAAGGCCGATATTAATGACTGCCTTAACAACAATCTTTGGACTGATTCCAATGGCATTGGGTATTGGCAGTGGTAATGAATTGCGTGCTCCTATGGCACGTTCAGTGATTGGTGGTCTTCTCGTTTCAACATTCCTGACCATTGTCTTTATTCCTACGCTTTATTCAATATTTGAAAAAAAACCTGCAAAAAGCAATCAAGGCAATTGAAGGTACACCTGGGTATGTAAGGGCAGGAAAAAAAGAAGTCTGAATAATTTTGGTATTGACAATTCCAAAAATATATGTAAAATGGAACTATGTATTCCAGATTGTTAAAACCGCCTAAGAATAAAAGCTTTTTTCTTTTCGGTCCCCGGGGCACAGGTAAGACTACCTGGGTTAAAAGCACATTTCCTGATGCAATTTATGTAGATTTGTTAGAAGCAGAAATCTATAATGACCTGCTGGTAAATCCTCAGCGTTTGGAAAATTTTATACCAAAAAATTCCAAAGATTGGATTGTCATAGATGAAGTTCAGCGAATTCCCGAATTGTTGCACGAGGTACACAGGTTGATTGAAAAGTACAGGTATAAATTTGTTTTAACTGGTTCAAGTCCGCGGAAATTAAGACGCACCGGACCAAATCTCTTGGCTGGTCGCGCCCTTACTTATGCAATGAATCCACTTACCGCTGTTGAGTTAGGTAAAGATTTCAATCTTGAACATTCTTTAAAATATGGACAACTTCCCTGCTCATATACTGAACACGACCCCCAGAAATATCTGGAAAGTTATGTGAAGACATATCTGGATGAAGAAGTTCGTCAGGAAGGGCTAACGCGGAATCTGGGAGCTTTTGCCCGATTCCTTGAGGCCGCAAGTTTTTCGCAAGCCTCGGTTTTGAATATTTCGGCTGTGGCACGGGATTGTGCTGTGGAGAGAAAAGTAGTTGAAAATTATTTTCATATTCTGGAAGACTTACTTATTGCTTATTTGCTTCCGGTCTTCACAAAGCGTGCTAAAAGAAGAATGATTAAGCACTCAAAATTTTTCTTTTATGATGCTGGCGTATATCGTGCAATACGACCTGCTGGTCCTCTTGACCGACCTGAAGAGTTGGCAGGCGCGGCTTGCGAAACATTGTTTTTTCAGGAAATTAAGGCGATAAACGATGCTTTAGGACTTGGCTATTCTATTTTTTACTGGAGAACATCTAATAATTATGAAGTTGACTTTGTACTATATGGAAAAAGAGGAATTAAAGCCTTTGAGGTCAAAAGAACAAAACGTATATCAAAAACTATGTTAAGTGGTTTGAAGGCTTTTCTAAAAGACTATCCGATGGCAAAGGCATATTTTGTTTACGGTGGCGAACGTTATATGCGAGAAGGTGAAATAGAAATTCTTCCTTTGGAAAAGACTCTAAAAACGATACCTACTATTCTGTAAAACTGATTTTCATAAATTACCTTTTTTAAAATTGTGAAATTGTCAAATAAATAATATACAAATTAGTGCTTTTACCTTCAGGGCAAAAATACCAATCCTCTCCTTCTCTCCGTTTTTTCTTAATTGACTAATTCAAAAAAATCAATATAATATTTTCAAGATGGTTAATGGCTTAGGGTTGACCATCTATTAGCGCCTGTAGCTCAATAGGATAGAGCAACGGATTTCTAATCCGTAGGTTGGGTGTTCGATTCACCCCAGGCGCGTGCGCCTCGCTAGCTCAATTGGCAGAGCAGCTGATTCTTAATCAGCGGGTTGCAGGTTCGAGTCCTGCGCGGGGTATTGTTAAAAATGGTTTGTGGTTATAGGGTGTAGATGCTGGTTTGGTTTAAGGGCGTGGGTGTTTGATGAGAAATTTTTGCTGGTAGAGTAAAGATTAAGGATTAAGGGATGATGTGTGAGAACAGGTAACGAGGGGGATTAGAAACAGATGGTTATACGTTTATGGGTTGGAATGCTGGTTTTGTAAAAGGGTGTGGTTATTTGTGTTTGCAGACCACAACCCTTTGACGATTGCCGATACGGGTTTCGCAACCGTATAACGATTGACGATCTTTACGGTGGGTATAGCTCAATGGTAGAGCATTGGACTGTGGCTCCAAGTGTTGCGGGTTCAAATCCCGTTACCCACCCTGCCTGCCAAATGCCTTAAGGCATTTGGCAGGAAATTCGAAATGCAAAGTGCGAAACTCGAAGCAAATACGAAATTAAAAATTTACAAACTATTTTATTTATGGTGCGCAAAGTATTCGCGTATCAGATTCTGAACAAACTCCTGTCTTTTAAAATATAATTTCTTCACTTTTCTTTTTTTGTGCTTT
>JBBILZ010000098.1:0-5619 GCA_037444665.1 Caldifarciminota bacterium | reverse complement strand
AAATCAACCGTGATTGAGGGTGAGATGAGTAAAGGGACTAATGAATCCTCATAGACCAGAGGCTCAATCGGTGTCGGTGGAATGCCAATCGCATCAATGGTATTGAAACTAAAACCAGCAGGATTGTTTAATGGGAACTTACCATAGACAAGATGCCTTGCTTCCAGGATAATGACCTGGGGTGCGGGAGCACCAGGCTCAGGATGATAGGTCGGTCCAAAATAGGTCTTGAAAGTGATATAACCCACTGAATCTTTAATTGTAAAGGATGGTGCACCAACGCCCCATAAGAATGAATTATAAGTATGCATCAGGCAAACAGGCACAGACCAGGAGAGACCATCAAACCTGCTAAAGCGCAATTCCTCAAGCAAATTGGGCAGTCCTTCATTATAATACCACACACAATAAATCTTGCCATCAGTCCCCAATGCCAGTGCTGGATATTTGCCTTCACCAATCAAGACCGGCTCCGACCAGGCAGTATCCTGTAGGAATGTATGATAGATATTATTACCACTGGTAAATGCTAAATGCAACCTGCCTTGTGCATCACGCAAGAGCCGGTGGGCGTTGTTATACCCTGTCGCCTCAGGCGGAATATAAGACGCTGGTCCAGTGATGTTCGCAGCAGGGTGAAAAATCTTTGTTACTGCTTTTACAGCATCTTTCTTGTTATAATTATATCCTGCGATGGAAGTTACTAAGATTTCTTTTTGTGCACCTATAGGTGCATTGAATTTTGGTGTCACCTCTACTCTGAGATAGGCACTATTCCCAGGATGTTGGAGATAGACCCAATAAGTGCCATTTACAACCCCATCTGTTATATCGTTGCCACCAGTCAATGCATCAAAATATTTAACTGTCCAATATGAATCACTCCCGGTTCCATTTATCACAACAACATCCCAGGTTTCGCCATCATTTTCTATTTTAATATGATAAACCCTTTTGGCCCCGCGGAAGGTTTCTTGATATTTAGTTTGATTTTGGCCGTTTGTGTTATAAATATTGTTTCCAATAAAAGAAAGTTCATTGCCATTTTTAATCTGATTATCAGGCTGAAGGCGATTACATTGAGTATCCATAAAAACAACGTCAATCCATTCGGTGGTTCCACTAATCGAACGTGAGGTTATTGTAACTCTTCTAATCAAACCTTGCATACCACTACCAGGCTTTACTTCCACACGGATTTCTCTGTAAGCACCCGGCTCAAGGGTAATCGGCCATCCATTTGTAGAAGTTATTTGACTCGTAATATTATTGCCACCTGAAAGGGCATCGAAATATTGAGTGGTCCATGTGCCGGTTCCTGATTCAGTTGCCCTAACACGAATAACAGCTGGAGCAACACCATCATTTTCAATTTTTATATGATATTTTGCCCATTGATTAACGTCAGCAAACTGAAGTACATTTTGACCGGAACCAGTTGAATTATAGATGCCATCACCAATATAATCCGAACCCCACCAAGGTTTAATTTGATTATCTGGTTGAACAATATTTCCATCATCAATCATCCAAGTTTCAATAACATTCTTCGTATAGGTGCAACCTAAAAGACAAAGTTCTTCCTCATTGTTTGCATTACTCCAGCCATGGCTTGCAAAAACCGTATCATTAAATTCTGCATAAGATAAAGGTACATCCTTTACTAATACTACACAATCATTATCACCCGATTGGTACCACACACCACGATCGCCGGCAATTGTTGAGACCTTAGTTTGAGTCGGTCGGGTAAGGTAATCTGCAAAAATCCAGGCGTATTCCGTTATTACATCTCTAAAATAAACTTCCTCATTTGTTATGAATGGGTCAACGTTCATCTCTAAATCCTCACCAAAAATCTGCCAGTCCGCATGACCCATGAACCAGTCTTGCCAATATTGCCAATCACCTTGCCCATGCCAACCGAGATTTGGGGTACCGATTGTAAGCAGCTTTCTAACCTTACTATCACAGCCATAATATTTTATTGCCGCACGCGCTACTAAACCACCCATGCTATGCGCGACAATATCTACTTTTGAAGCACCCGTTGCGGCACGCACCCTGTCAATAAATTGAGCCAGTCTTTGAGCATACTTACCGTTTTTCCAGCTATCAATATATGGTTCTAAAACACTGGTGTAGCCTGCCGTAGAAATGTATAAACACCAATACCAATTTCCATCAGGAGCTAAAATATACCCATAATACACATTGGGAACATACCTTGGCCAATAGGCAGAAAAATCATAACCCCATGAAGGAGGAGATCTGAAAATCGTATATACCTGTTCCCCATCTATTGTTCAACCATGAGAAATATAGACACGGATACTCTCTTGCGAAAGTGAAATCACGCCGGGATTACCATTGGGATGATAATAACTGAAATTATAAATCTTACGAGTTTCGCCACCAGTGGATTGAGGAACTGAATTCATATCACAGTCTAATGGTGACCCAGCGGTGTAGCCACCATAACCTTCTGAGAGAATTTTATTCATCGCACTTTGATACAACCATGGAGGCTCAGTTTCCGCCCCATCCCATTCCCTATAAGCCCATTCGGGTCTTGCGTGCCCCTGATTTGCCGCCTCCATCCCATGGATAAAAATGATTGGATTTGTCGCTGCTAAAACCAGATTTATTAAAGAAAGCAATATAACAGCAATGTGCCTGATGTTTAATGTCCCCATTTTTTCTCCTTTCTTGTTTGATGCTTAAACAAAACATAAGTAAATCCTACTTTTAAGTATATTCCGGTAAAACTGTAAGTTATAGGTTCACCTGATAAAACTGCCCAGGAAGGCAAATCCGCTCTTCCGATCTTTGCTAAAGAATGCCTTATTGTTAATGAAATATTAAGTGAGAATATTTTTGTAATTACTCTATTAAACCCAATATCAAAAAAAATACCCATTCCTCTACCCGACCTTAAGGCATTACCTTCTAAATATACAATTGGAGTATCTGGATAATAATATTGAGAGTGTCTCAGAAACTTTCCGTGTGCCAAACACTTTGAAAAATTATATTCTAATCCACCTCCAATGTATTTCGTGCCTTTTCTATTAACCCAATAATATAACAAGCCAATGGGCACAGAAAATGTAGTAAACTCCCAAAAGCAACTGTCCTCCCAAGCACTCCAATACCAGTATTCCTCTACTAAGGTGTCCGGAGAAAACCAAGGGCTTCGGCCATTCAATCTTACCCACATATAGGCAGTATTTATTTCTAAACACCATTTGGGATTAACATAATATCTGACACCCAATTCAACGCGATTATTCAAATATAATTGCGAGATAATAGCTTCGGGTAACTTTCCTGGATCCGGGAATGGACTAAAGAAAGGACGACTCAATCTGGTGCCTGTATACGCAATACCTGGACTATAACTTATTCCAATGCTAAATTTTGGTTGTTTGACTTTCGGAAGAGATTCTAGTCGTGCTTCTTTTTTAAGCGCTTCTCTGCCTACCAAACAACCAGCAAGAGGTATTAAACAACATCCTGCACCCACACACTTCAACTCATTTGGCAAACTCGGTGGTATCCAATTTCCTGTTGCGTATAATCTCAGTTGCGGGGTTAACGGAATTATTGTCAATGAGCGTGATTCTTGTGCCTTTGTAAAAATTAAACAAAGCAATATCACAACCCAGATTAATCCCACTTTTTTATTTACCATCTTATCTTCTCATATTGCAAATTCCAATCGCATTCCATAGCGAATTAGCCACCGCCATACTCCTTGTGTCCCCCAATCTTGGGTTTCACTTGTTTCATAAAATATTAAAAAGTTTGTCTTTGGTAATTTTGGACCAATCCCAACACCAAATCCCTTTGATGAGGACTTATAAGATAAAGGAAATGTATAACACCCTATATAAAATTTGGTATCCCCATTTACTGGTATTAAAAAGTCAAACATCAAATCATTAGTCTTGATTATTTGCAGGCTATCATAACAATCTCTGTATTCACCCCATCTGTGACAGTATTTCACACCTGCATCTATAGCACCTACAGGATAATTCCAGGAAACTGAGAATTGCGCCGGAATCACATACCATGCACGTTGGAAAAAAACATTCTCATTCAGATAAGTTTTCACTTCTGACTGATAAAGCACTTCAATTATTTTGTATTTGGTTCTGGAGATAATCGCCCCCCCAAGAGTAAATGAAAAGGAAAGATCTGAAGACTGCTCATGTCTCGGTTTGTCTGGTATCCAATCATTAAGACCGCTAGGCGGATATGAATCGAACCTCTTAAATCCAAAATTTATATCACCACTTAATCCCAAAACAAAAATCGGAAAGAGTTGATATGATAGTCCATTTCTAAAGGTATAAATGAACTGAGTAATCCAGAAGCAGCCCTTTCCCCAATATTTACCTTCTGGATTTATAAAATATACATCATCGCGAGTTGTGTATTGATAGGTATTAATAAGACCAACAGAACCGCCGAGATTTTTATATACAAAATGCCAGTATCCTTGAATACCTGGCCAAGAAAAAAGATGCCCTATATATTTACCCGCTCCAATTTCAAGAGCAAATGCCGCCCGCTCTTGAGAAAGGAATAATGAGACAGGAGAATTTGCAAAAGAATAAGCCCTACTGCTTGATAAAAATGGTGGAAAACAAGGAAGCTCATAAGCCAAAACGAAATTATTTAGTCCCAAAAGAAGTATTAAATAAACATAAAATTTTTCAGGTCGAGTAAGATTCACAGCCACCTCCTTCTTTGGAGTCCACTATAAATCCACTCACAGAACCGGGCGTGCAGATTTCCCGCATACGGCTCTTCAGGAAAACCTTCTTGTTTACTGCCCAAAACACAACCCACCGATTAGGGCAAAGATTAACATCAAGGGCTTTGCCCAGTGAGAGAAATTGAGATGCTGAAACAGAGAAAGACCCTGAAACAATCCATGAAACAACCAGTGAAACAAGTTCAGGGCAGGGTTCAGCATGACACGGCGTGAGGCAGCCCCTTGCTCGCTCTCGTAGAACGAAATTCTACGGAGAATGCCCTCATATTGATTCTTATCCATCTTGACCTCCCAATCTGGTCTATCTGGTTTATTTGGTTTCTCTGGTTTGTCTGGTTTATTTGGTTTATCTGGTTTATCTGGTTTTATCATCCCCTTATTCCCCTTGATAACCTTTTATTACCCTTTCCATTATAGGCGATACTGCGCTTCCTGCAAGTCCCGCAGGGACGATACTGCAAGCGAAGCGATACTGCATCTGGTCCCATTCTTATAATCCAATCATACCCATTATACTTATGTTTTTTTTGTGTCAATAGGCAAAATGCATAGCGTCCGGGAGCAAGACTGGCCTACATCTATTGCACTTTTTACTTTTATAAAATCTTTCAATTTTTGCCCCGATTTTCAAAAATTATTAGAAGAAATTTATAATCCATACCTTGCCACCTTTGCAGAATTATTATAAGCCGATATCTTTGGATAAGTAGACTGGGCAAGCATTGCCATTACCGTAAATGTATCACTCCAGTCTGATTGATATTGCGAATTGTAATAAGCACAGACTTTATAAGTATAGTTGTGTAAGAGCTCAATATTATCGGTAATCTGCA
>JBBILZ010000097.1:0-5900 GCA_037444665.1 Caldifarciminota bacterium | reverse complement strand
TTCTCCTTTTTTAAATATTTACAAGATACATCGGGTATCCCCCAAATGTATCTTAAATTATACCAACCAATGCCTTATTTTTCAATACTTTTATCTATTCAACATTTCAACAAGAGCCGAGTTTTTGTATGCCACTGTGGTTTGAATATTGCACAGACCGTGGATGTAAAGGAAGTGGTTGAATATGGTAAGACATTGCCCAATGTAGTTTATTGTGAAGATAATATGTATTCGTGTTCTGATGATACACAGCAGCATATCAAAGAGATAGTTAAACGCATGGCATTAAATCGTGTGGTAATTGCTGCCTGCACACCAAGAACCCATGAGCCATTGTTCCAGGAAACGATACGGGATGCAGGTTTGAACAAGTATCTTTTAGAATTTGCCAATATTCGTGACCAGTGTTCCTGGATTCATATGGGTGAACCGGAGAGTGCGACCGAAAAGGCAAAAGACCTATTAAAAATGGCAGTTAAAAAAGCAAGATTGTTAATACCTTTGAAAAGGGTGGAAATAGATGTTATTCAAAAGGCACTCGTCATTGGCGGTGGTATTGCTGGAATGTGCTCAGCCCTGTCCCTTGCTGACCAGGGTTTTGAAGTTTTTCTTATAGAAAAAGAATCAGAACTAGGTGGTAATCTAAAGCATATATACGAAACAATTGAAGGCCGTGATGTCCAGTATTTTTTGAAAAAGACTATTGAGCGTATAAAAAACCATAAATTGATTAAGGTTTTTACAGAGGCTGAGATTAAATCTATTTCAGGGTTTATTGGCAATTACGAAACTATAATAACGCAGAGAAATCAGAAACAAGAAACCGAAGAACCGATAAAAATCAGACATGGTGTGGTGATTGTTGCCACAGGCGCCAGGGAATATAAGGTAAGCGAATATCTTTATGGCAAGGATAAACGGGTAATTACCCAGAGAGAATTGGAACAAAGATTTTTTAACCATTCAACCATTGAACCATTTAACCATTCAACTATTGTGATGATACAATGTGTGGGCTCGCGGGATGAAAAACACAAATACTGCAGTCGTATCTGTTGCTCTGCAGCAGTAAAGAATGCACTGAAAATATTAAAGATAAACCCAGGCGCTAATGTATTTATTCTTTATAAAGATATGCGCACTTATGGATTTAAGGAAGACCTTTATCGCAAGGCACGGGAATTAGGGGTATTATTTATCAGATACGATGACAACAACAAACCGTTTGTACAAACAGATGATGGTAAAATTGCCGTGCGTATATTTGAACCAGTAATAAAGGAAGATATTGAAATCAAACCTGACCTTCTGGTTCTTTCCAGTGGTATTGAACCGAATGAAACTAATGGAGAACTGGCAAAGATGCTCAAAGTGCCTTTAAACAGTGATAATTTCTTCCTTGAGGCACATGTTAAACTGAGACCAGTAGATTTTGCTACTGAAGGCATATTTGTTTGTGGCATGGCGCACAGTCCAAAATTGCTGGACGAAGCGATTACTCAGGCAGAGGCAGCAGCAGCGCGGGCTACAACAGTGCTTGCAAACAAAAAATACTATGCTGAAGCCACAGTCTCTTATGTTAATGAAGAACTCTGTGCGGGCTGTGGTATGTGTAGTGCACTCTGTCCTTATGAGGCAATAGAAATAATTACGAAAGATGGAAAGAAAATATCACGGGTTAACGAGGTGCTGTGTAAGGGATGTGGGACCTGTGCAGCAGGTTGTCCTTCGGGTGCGATGAACCAATATGGCTTTACAAAACAGCAGATTATGGAAATGGTAGAAGCATTATGATATTTCGGATTTCGTGCTTCGGATTTAGAGATTATTTCTACGGTTGGTAAATATGTCTGATTTCAAACCAAAAATAATTGTTTTTTGCTGTAATTGGTGCTCTTATGCAGGAGCAGACCTTGCCGGTGTTTCGCGTCTACAGATAAATCCTAATTTTAGAATAATCAGAACAATGTGTTCAGGAAGGATTGAACCAGAGTTTATTCTCAATGCTTTTAAAAAGGGTGTTGATGGAGTATTGCTCACGGGTTGCCATCCTGGTGATTGCCATTATATTTCAGGGAATTATAAGGCATTGAGAAGGTATATAGCATTGAAATTGATATTAAAAGAATTGGGTATTGATGAGAGGCGCCTGCAACTTGAATGGATTTCTGCTGGCGAGGGTGCAAGGTTTCAGGAAGTCGTAAATAGCTTCATAAAAAATATCACCGCACTTGGACCAATCCAGAATAAATAGATAAAAAATTTTAAATCTAAAAGATTGTTCTAAGGGTTGACATATTCATTAATAAGACTATAATACATTATGAAAAATAAAATCAATGTTTTTATTTCATTTGACCTTGAAGGTATTAGCGGAGTCAGCTCCTGGCGGGAGATGAAAAAGGATTCACCCGACCTATTGAGGATTAGAAGACTTGCCACAAAGGAAGTAAATTCTGCAATATGGGGCATTAAGCATAGTGGTCTTAATATAGGTGAAATTCTTATCTGTGATTCCCATGCATCAGGAGAGAATCTTTTGATTGATGAACTTGAATCAGAAATGGATTTGATAAAAGGCACCCGGAGAAATTACTATATGATGGAGGGATTGGATGACAAATTTGATGTAGTATTTTTTATTGGCTATCACGCAATGGTGGGTACAACTGCAGGAATGATGGACCATTCTTATTCTTCCAGTTTGATTTATAATATTAAAATAAATGGTGAATATGTAGGTGAATCAGAAATAAACGGAGCCATTGCAGGCCATTATGGTGTGCCAGTGGGTCTTGTTACGGGTGATGACAAACTTGCCCTGGAAATAAAAAAGTTTTTTGGCTCACAGGTAGAAACAGTTATTACAAAATATAGCATTTCAAGATTCTGCGCAAAGTGCAGGCATCCGCTTGATGTGCATAAAGAGATAGAGTTGAAGGCAGGCCGTGCCATAAAAAAGATAAATAAATTGAAACTGTTCAGGTTCAAATATCCAATAAATGCAGAAGTAGAAATGATAAATTCATTATTGGGTGATGCAATAAAGAGTCTGCCCGGGTTAAAAAGGGTTTCCGCAAGAAAATTTGTATTCAAATCAAAAGACATCCTTGAGTTTTATCGTTATCTGATGCTCATCTGTGACCTCGCAGGATATGCAAATAGTTTACTTACCATTTAATAGATACTAAAGGAATATTTAAAGAAGGTAAGGTAAGTTTTCCCCTAACAGGAGAATGATGACTTATTTTTATGAATTAACAATTGCCACACACAATAGTGAAGAATTGATTGACATCACTGATAAGATAGAAGATGTTGTCTATAACTCAAAGATAAAAAATGGCATCGTGCATATTTTCATTCCTCATGCCACTGCCGGTATAATCTTAAACGAAAGTGCTGACCCGAATATCAAGACCGATTTTTTAAATGCCCTTGAACGGGCAATACCAAAAAGGGCTAATTATCTTCATGACCACATTGATAGCAATGCCGCTGCCCATATCCGCAGTGCACTCGTCGGTTCAAGTTTGACCATCCCTCTAAAAAATGGGAATATGATTTTAGGGACCTGGCAATCAATTATGTTCTGCGAATTTGATGGTCCACGCAGAACGAGGAGAATAATTATCCAGATAATGGAAGGTCAGGAAGCCCGGGAAAATTAGTCTTTAAAAATTTCTTTTAATCGGTTTACTTTTTCTTCGTCTGTCAAATCAAGTTTTAAGGGTGTGATGGAAACGAAATTATTATCAACTGCTTCAAAATCTGTATCCGTATCAACAGTATAGTCAAGAACACCATCAATTACACTATATACTACGCCATTTTTTTCAGAATCGTGTAATACCTTATCGCGATATATCCGTTTACCCATACGGGTAATCTTCTCACCTTTTATCCTTTCTTCAGGAATATTTACATTAAGAATAAAATCAGGAATATTTTTATCAAGCAATTTTTTAATTAATCCTATTGAATACTTCACCGCATTGCTAAAATCACTATACTTTTCTCCGGACAGAGAGAGGGCAAGTGCCTTCTTTATGCCGAGCGTACCGGCCTGGAGTGCTGCTGCAACTGTGCCTGAATAGAATACATCACTGCCCATATTGGGTCCGTGATTAATTCCCGAAATTACCATTTCAATGGGACAGTTACGCACAAGGTCATGATATGCAAGTAGGACACAATCCGTAGGCGTTCCATCAATAATAAAAAAGTCTTTCTTTAATTGTTCAACCCTGATGGGTCTGCGCAGGGTCAACGAATGGCTTGCACCACTCTGTTGAAAACGCGGTGCAGAAACAAAGATATCAAAATTGTGGTCTTTCAGACCCTTATATAGCGCCTGTAAACCATGCGCATCATATCCATCATCATTGGTCAGTAATATTAACCCCATAAAAATCTTATTGCCATATTGATAAATCTGACCGTATCTGTAAATGGCATTATATAACTCCTTTCACTGTTATACAGTGTGGTAATCGGCACAAAGCCCACACAGTAGTGATTTTTTATCGCACGATAAACGAGTTCTGACTCGGTTTGGAAATTTTTTGTTTTCAAATTTATTTTTTTGAACATCTCAAGATTGACCAGACGAAAACCAGATTGCACATCAGGTATATAGTTCCTGCCTAAAAGTGAGATTACTAATGAAGTAATACGGTTAACAATCCTTCTTAATAGTGGCATATCAGTTGATTTTTTTAGCCTTGTGCCAATCACTAAATCATATAATTCTATAACCGGGAAAAAATTTTTAATATCTTTAACCTGATGCTGACCATCTGCATCAAGTGTGAAAACCATTTTTAATCCCATCGCAATGGCTTTCTGAAAACCATTGTTCAGTGCCGCACCTTTTCCTGAATTTTTAATATTTTTGATTAGTTCAACTCCATAACTGTTAGCCACAAGTGATGTTTTATCATGAGAACCATCATCAACAACAATAATTTTTTTTCTCTCAAAACCCACATCAATCAATTCTTTTACTATATTACCGAGAGTCTTTTCTGCATTATAAGCAGGGATTACTATACCTATGTCATTCAATCGCATATCATATTCTATACTTGTTTCAGATAAAGTCAAGGTTTTTTATTTATCGGGCAAGAACTGCAGTCTGTTTTGCTCTGGTAATCTTATTATGGTATATGTATTCAAGATAGACAATATACATTCCGGTTGATGCTGGTTTTCCGTTGGTTTCGCCATTCCAGTAAAGTGTCCCTTTATCAGAGTCAATTATCTTTCTATTGCAGAGGTCATATAATTTTATCCCTCTTGCATTAAAAATTGATATGGTCAATTCACCACCAGATTCGGGAACTCTGTAGTCTATCTGGAGTCTGTCATTGATTCCATCGTTATCAGGAGTAAAAATTGCAGGTGTGATACATAGTTCACCAATCTTGCCAACAACCTGAAAATTTTTAAATGCAATGTTGTTAGCAGGATTTTTATCATCTGAAAAATTTATTTTAAATCCCAGACAATGTTCTCCTTGTGCCGGTTTTGTGTAGGTCCAGAATAAAAATATCGTGTCAAAGGCACTCACAAGTTCACCGAGCATTTCAAAGATGCATTCAGAATCTTCAAGCAGGCTGTCGCGATTTTTATCTTCATAAATTGATAATGTATAATCTGCGGTTGGCCTTAGACCGGCATTAATCACGCCTAACTTGATATTAATATCTTCGCCCGTTGCAATCTTTGCTGGAATAAAAGATATAAGATTGCCGTCCAGCCCAAGGTCAAAGGCATCGGTTGTGCTATTTTTTCTACCTGGTGTGCATCCAGCTGGGTCAATTGATGGATGCCAGTTATCAATCGTATCATCTCTTGTATAATCAATAAGTTCCCAGGATATGCCATCACCCGGGTCA
>JBBILZ010000096.1:0-5948 GCA_037444665.1 Caldifarciminota bacterium | reverse complement strand
TCCACATTTGGGGTCTTTTGCAGTGCATATATACCTTCCAAATAGTACCAATCCATTAGAGATAAATCGCCATTTTTCTACAGGAAAGATTTTTGCCAGGTCTTGCTCAATATCATCGGCATTTTTGGACCTGCTCAATTTTAATCGTTCTGTAGCAACCCGTGTTACATGTGTGTCAACAACAATTGCCGGCTTTTTGAAGGCATTGACCAGTACAGCCGAGGCAGTCTTTCTGCCTACACCGGGTAATTGCACCAATTCATCAATGGTATCAGGAACTTTTCCATTATGTTTCTCACAGAGCACAAGGGCACATTTTTTAATAAGTTCAGCCTTTCTTCTAAAGAAACCAAGAGGTTTTATAATATTACATAAGTCATTATTGTCTGCCTGAGAAAGTTTTTCTGGGGTGGGATATTTTTTGAATAATAAAGGAGAAACCTCATTTACCTTTTTATCGGTCGTCTGGGCAGAGAGTAGAACAACAATCAATAATTCAAATTCATTTTTGTAATTTAATTCAATCTTTGGTTCTGGGAAATGTTTCTCTATGCCAGCAATGATTGCCTTGAATAGATTTTTTTTGTTTTCAGGCATAATCGCCCTCCTTTTCTATTAAACATTGTAAAATTTCAAGTTCATCCCTGTCAAACCAGATAAGATTGCATTCAACACATTCGTCAATTTCAATATGATATGCATAACTGTAAAACCTACGCACCATTGGTTTACCACATTTCGGACATTTTCTTTTGTCAGGAGTAATGATTGTTAATTTGAAATGTGGTTTTTTCTGTTTGGCTTCAGTGTATAAAATAGATGCAAGACGCTGGACATTTTCTGTAAATCTTTTTTCTTCGCGGGTGAATATACGCGATAATTTTTCTTTTTCAACGAGGAGTCCATTACAAAAAGCGCAGCGCCAGATATATAAGCCTTCATATTCCTGAGGGATTAGCCATTCATTACATAAAGGACAGATACGCCTCATCTTCCAGATCGTTGAATCTTTTACTTTAAAGTAATGGTTCAATGCAGGAATAGAATTTGCGCTGAATGTCTCATTGGTATCCTGAAATTTTATTTCTGTATCAGGTGTGAGCCAATCAAATGTTTGTAGTTGTAGTAATGTATATGGACCAATCCAGGAATCTCCTTTTTTCACAAAAAGATTGGGTTTGATATCTTCTTTTTTTTCTACAGCCTGTTGTTTATGGTGCTGGCTAATAATTTGATCGATATCAGCGTGTGCCTGTTCAAGGATTAACTGAAGTCTTTTAGTAAAAGGGGGATGCGTGGAGAACAGATTTGCAAAGGTGTCTTCACGGTCTTCAAGTGGATTTGCCTGCGGACTTAGAATAAAAATTGGAGCAAGATGAATCGCAGTACCCCGGTAATGTGTGGCAATTTTATAGAGTGCGCTGGCAAGGCTTAAAGGGTTTCTTGTATATTTTATTGCATTAACATCAGCGCGATACTCTTTTTCGCGTGATATAAAGACATACAATAACTGTGATAAGAAACTGAATATCAGTAGCGTAACAAATATGGGGATAGAAAGAATGCCGGCTGTGATTGCATTCTGTTGCCTTTTTTGAAAGTAGTCCTTATTATTATCTTTTGACAATTTATCCAGCGTATTAACGAGACTATTTAACATTTCATTATAAACACCAAATAGTGAACTGGCAATGGTCGTTAACAAAGAATCATTTGAGACAATGTGTGCCATTTCGTGGCCGAGGACTGCCTGGAGTTCATCGCGGTTTAATCTTGATATCAATCCTTCAGTTACGCCGATTATTTTTCTGCCATAAATATCCTGCAGGGCAAATGCATTCATTGCAATTGTAGGAATAACATAAGTTTCAACATCTATTTTGCCTGCGGCAATACACATTTCCTGGACAACATTGGTAAAGACATAGTGGTAGCGGTCATTTTTGTCAGGAGCGCGTGCATCTAATAGTTTCAGTATTTTATCAACTGCCCTTGAATTTGTGTAGAGCCAGTGTGCTGTGCCGCAAATAAATGCAAAAACCAGGACCACAATAGAATCCAAACCAAAAAAGTGAAATCGGTTATGGGGATTTTCAAGGGATTCTCTTAAAAAAACAAAAAGTTTTAATATGGTCCAGAGAACAAAGAAAGATACAAAATATAGTAAGACCAGAAATAAAAAAATGATAACAATATGGGTTGTCTTTTCTTTTTCAATTTCCCAGAATGTTTTGGGAATAGCCATATATCACTTTATTTCAGTTAGTATTTCTTCAATTTTTTTCTTAAGTGTTGGCAGTTTGTCTTTTATAACTGCCCAAACAATATCCCAGTTTACACCGAAATATAAATGGATGATTTTATCTCTCATACCAGCAATACTCACCCACTCAATATCACTATATTGTTTTTTCAGCCCCCGGGAGAGATTCTTAACCGCCTCACCAATAATTTCAAGATTTCTCAACACCGCATCTTGAGTTTTTATTTCTTTTAAAAATTCTTCGTATTCCATTTCACCAATGTAATTCATAATTCTTCTAATCGCTTCTTCTATATCATAAAGAAAAGCTATGTCGTCTCTTTTAGACATACACAATATTTTTTTTAATTTCTTCTGCTACCTCTTTAATCCTTATTGTTTCAATGCTTATTGGCGTTAGGATATCTACTTTTCTGCCCAATAGTTTTTCAAGATAAAAAGATAGTTTTATGAAAACATCAAAAAGCCCTTTAAAATCCTTGCCAAAGGCATCCGGGTCAAACTCAATTACCAGGTCAATATCACTATTTTTTTTGATTTTTCCTGTAATGCAAGAACCAAATATACCAATTCTTTTCACACTATATCTGTCTTTTAATTCTTTTTTATGGAGAATTAATGTTTTTTTTATTTCTTCACTATTCATAGTTACATTATAGTGAAATAATTTTATGTGTCAAGTTTAATCTGATGAGGGGTAGAAATATTTAAAAATCTATTTATAATAAAATATTCTGAACGAATACAGAGTAATAAATAGCTTAAACTGGTAGAACGCTACATAGCTGAATTTGATTGTTAAGTATATATCTTTGCCTGTTCACGCAATGCCGCGTAAAGTTTTTTGTTCTGTTTTTTCAGCTGTTTTTCCACTCGTTGTAGACCTTTGATAAGAGTTTCAAATGGAAGTTCAGCCTGTAGCACTTCTGCTAAATTGCTTTTTGCATTTTGTAATTTCTGCGCCTTGTCTTCAGGGACGATGTCTTTAATTATTTCATAACCACCATTTGTTGCAATAACCAATGCGGTCCACTGCTTCATTTCGTCCCGCAAAAGTTGCCATAGTTCTTTACCCTGAATATGGGCAATCATCCTTCCCATTGCGAGTGATACAGAGAGAATCGCATTCATTCCAAGATTTCCTTTGCGCTGCATCACTTCTATAACTTCGTCAAGTGGAGCATCTTTTGATAATTTTCTTCGGGCAATCGCGGTCTCTTTTTCCAGATTGAGCAGAATTTTATCAATCATTGATATGGACTTGAATTCTGATAGTTTTTTACCAATGAAATGCGGAGCAATGATCTGGAGGATATTATTGACCGCATTTAAACAACCCTTACCATCATAACGCTGGACTTTTTGCCAGAGTGTGGTGAGTTCTGGGTCGTTCTTTGCAATTACATCACTTTCTTTAATGCCTTTTTTGAACTTATATGTTTTGTCTGCCTGGGGTGTAAATAGTTCATTATATTTATCAACAATTGCTGATTTTTCAATGGTGCTGTCCACAAGGTGGATGGCTTCGCCCGTGCCTGCCGAAGTACCGAGCGGTGTAGAACCGCTCATCTTCAAAATCTTTTTGAATTCCTCACTGTCAGGAATACCAGCATAAATATTTACGCCGACGCTTGGAATACCAGCATTGGTTGGTTCTTCATAAGCAATGATATCGGTAATCACAAGATTATTCAGGAAATTTCTTGATGCGGTATCATCCGTCTGCGTATATTTTTTGCCGAGTGAGCCTTCCAGTTCTTTCATTATCTTAGTGATTGAACCATATTTAAATAACCTTTCTGTATTTGCACCACCACCGGCTTTCAATCCCAATGTATTGGCAGATAATGCAATCTGTGCTTCCATATCATCATTTGGAGATTTAGAACGATGGGAGACTACCAGGTCTAATCCTTTGCCCATTGCCACCAGCATTGCGATCAATGTTTCTGAAAGGGTGCCAATCTGATTTGCTTTTATGAGTGCAGTATTGATCAAACCCTTATCAGAGCATTCTTCTATGGTTGAGTCCTTAGTTGTTACAAGGTCATCGCCAATAATGAATAGTCTATCACCCAATTCTTTCATAAGCAGATGCCAGCCTTCATAATCGTCTTCTGCAAATGCATCCTCAAGGCTTATTATCGGTAATTCCTCCACTGCTTTTTTGTATAACTCCACGAGTTGCTCCCGGGACATTACTACTTTTTCTTCCCCACGCCAGAAATAATACATTCCAACAGCGTCGGGTTGATTGAATTCTTCTCTATACGCATTACTCAATTCACTTACTGCCGGGTCAAAGGCAAGGGCAATATCATCGCCTGGTCTATAACCAATATCTTTGATTGCCTGCACTGCCAGACGCCACATACGCTGCTCAGGAACAATATCACTTGGTTCCTTGGCAATATAAGGAGCAAGCCCGCCTTCAAGACCAATACCCATTACACGTGCTCCCTCTGATTTTTCTATAATTTCTTTTAAACGGGTCTGAAGTGCCACTGTAATCATCTGTGCCTCTTCATAGTTCTTTGCACAGAGTGGCACAAACATCATTTCCTGCATACTGATATTGCTTTCCGGGTATTCTTTTTCAGTATGGCGACCACCCATACCACAATTTCTGTATTGCCATGGTGCACAAAGTTTTTCTCCGTTGGGAAGTAATATTTCCTGAATTCTTTTTTTCATCATCATTTCTTTAAACTGTTTTACTTTATTTAGCCAGTTCTCTTTTGCAATTTCAATCTTTTCTGCTTTTAATTTTGCCTTTGCTTCACGCTCTTTAAATTCGCGGTATTTTCCCGGGTCAGCAAGTAGAAAGTCAAGCAGACCAACCGTGCCAATGCCGAGGCACAGCCTGCCAATATATGTGAGGATGAGCCTATCACTGATAAGACCGATAGCGAGTAAAATAACAGCAATCGGGAGCATTACTATTGCCATATTTCCACTTATTTCAGGTCCTGCTGCTGCAACACTGAGATTGAAAGGTGCTTCAGGATAATATGTTAAACCTTCTTTTTTCACTCCTCTAAATTTGCCATAAGGTATTTTCAGAAACATTTCTATATACCAGAATAATTTTGAAAAACCTGTGCTTTTATATCTTTTTTGTGCTGCGGGTAGAATATTCTCATTGAGTGCATTTAATTTAACCGCCCTGAGGTAGTGCCCCATTTCATGGATTGCAATACCGGTATGGAAACTGATAAACCAGAAGATGGCAGAAATGATGGTATCAAAACTTGTGAAGACGAACCCCAATACCTCCTTTCCATAAAGTTCTTTAGGAATACATAAGACCGAAGAAATAAATGCAACATGGAACGATACCAATATATGGTTGGCAATAACCCAACCTGAGTGCAGCTTCTGTTTTAGATAATTGATTAGTATTTTCATGGATTGATTATACTGAATATTGTGATTATTGTCAATAGTCATAAGCAAACGGGTAGTGTCCAGAATTATGTGTAAATTTTTCTTGAAAAAAATAAAAAAAGGTGTATCCTTCCTTTATATGTGTAATTTTAATGGATTTAGTGGGAGGTAGTCAGGCGCTTTGCCTTGCCATCCCCCAGTTTTTAGAGCGTTTTATAAAATGTCCACATCATATATTGGGGATATTTTGAGGCCCTGAACCAAGTTCAGGGTGATAAAAGGAGACTTTTTCAGCAAG
>JBBILZ010000095.1:0-6147 GCA_037444665.1 Caldifarciminota bacterium | reverse complement strand
ACCAAATATTCGTGTCCAACCGCCCGTCACAAAGACAAAGGCATACTTAGGGATTGATGTCGGCTCAATCTCAACCAATCTTGTCCTCATTGATGAAAATGGTGATGTCCTGTGCCGAAGATATTTGTGGACTAAAGGTAGACCCATTGATGTAGTAATTGAAGGGCTTGCCGAACTAAAAAATGAAGTCGGAGATAAAGTAGAGGTCATAGGCGCCGGCACCACTGGTTCAGGCCGCTATTTAATCGGAGAACTCATCGGTGCGGATTTAATAAAAAATGAGATATCAGCTCAGGCAAGGGCAGCCATTGAGATTGACCCGGATGTAGATACGATATTTGAAATAGGTGGCCAGGATTCAAAATATATTAGTATTGAAAATAAAACTATTGTTGACTTTGAAATGAATAAAGTCTGCGCTGCAGGTACTGGTTCATTTCTTGAAGAGCAGACCCAGGTGCTCGGCGTGAAACTTGAAGAATTCGGAGACTGCGCCCTTGAAGCAAAATCACCAATAAATCTTGGTGAGCGCTGTACAGTATTTATAGGTTCTGAAGTAATACATTATCAAAATAACCTTGCCGAGCGTGAGAATCTCCTTGCCGGACTCGGTTATTCAACAGTATTTAACTATCTCAATCGGGTCGTCGGTAATAAAAAAATTGGCAACCGGATACTATTCCAGGGCGGAGTAGCAGCAAACAAAGCAGTGATTTCGGCCTTTGAAGAGGTTTTGAAAAAAAAGATTATTGTGCCACCCAATCATGATGTCACTGGTGCAATCGGCATAGCATTACTTGTTCGCGATAGCAAAATCCAAAAGACAAATTTCAAAGGCTTTGAACTGAGTAAAAAATCATACAAAATAAGTTCTTTTATTTGTAAACACTGTAGCAATGAGTGTGAAATAAACAGTATAAAAATTGATAATGAAAAACCAATACTTTCCGGAGGCAGATGTGAAAGGTATGAAGAACGTGAGAAGGTTGCTACTTCTTATATCCCCGACCTTTTTGCTTTGCGTAATGAAATATTTTTTAGAACTGAAAATATCCAGGGTATTGAAATCGGATTACCGCGCGCTTTGTTCTATTACGAATATTTTCCATTCTTTTATAAATTTCTCACATCACTCGGGTTTAAACCAATTTTATCCGAAGAAACAAATCGCAGGATTGCCGAAGCAGGCACCGGTCTTGCAGTTACTGATACCTGCTATCCAGTAAAAACTGCATTGGGCCATATTGATTATCTTTTCAATAAAGGTATCAAAAAATTTTTTATTCCCAGCATTATCACGATGAAACCAAATGATAATTTTTTCCTGCGGAGCTTTGTCTGCCCCTATGTCCAATCATTTCCTTATCAGGCACAGGCAATATTTGGTAAAAAAATAGAGATATTTACGCCAGTCTTATATTTTGACCAGGGCATCAAACAGATTAAACAAGCACTCTATGAATTTGCCCGGGAATTTGGAAAAACTAAAAAAGATGTTGATGAGGCAATAGAAAAGGGAATTGATTATCAATATAATATACAGTGCTCAGTGCAGGAAAAGATGCATAGTCTCATAAAGAATTTTTCAGGAAATGTTTTTTTGGTCTGTTCCCGACCCTATAACTGCTATGACCCTGGTCTCAATTTAAAATTGACGCAAAAAATCCGCAATCTTGGAATACTACCATTACCGCTGGAATTCGTTGATTTGGATTACCAGCATCTGAAAGAAGAATTTAGTAATATGTACTGGTATTACGGGCAAAAAATCCTGAGTGCTACAAAAATCCTTGCTGAAAATCAAAAGTATTATCCACTCTATCTATCTAATTTTGCCTGTGGCCCGGATTCCTTTTTAATCAATTTTTTCCGCGAAAAATTAAATGGCAAGCCAATGCTGGTGCTGGAACTTGATGAACATTCCGGAGATGCTGGATTTATTACACGGCTTGAGGCATTTGCCGATAGTATCCAGCACACAAATCATAGACCAAAACCATCACGGATAGAAGCAAAAAGCCATTTAAATAAAGAACGGAAAATTTATATTCCCAATATGTGTGATGGAGCAATGGCACTATGCAGTGCAATGCGCTATGCTGGGATAGATGCTGAGGTAATGGAATCGCCAGATGATGAATCAGTGATGCTCGGCAGGCAGTATACTACTGGCAGGGAATGTCTGCCAGCAATAATTACTGCGGGTGACATGCTAAAAAAGATAAAATCAAAAAACTTTGACGAGCATAGTGCTACATTCTTTATGGCACAGGGATCTGGACCTTGCAGATTCGGGCAGTATTACAAACTCCACCGAATCATTTTAAATAAATTGGGATTAAATGATACAACAATCTATGCGCCAAGCCAGGGACCAAGCCTTTTTGATGACCTGGGACCAATGGGCTTAAAATTCTTATTTCTCGTCTGGGATGGAATCTGTGCAATTGATGGTCTGGAAGCAAAAATCCGCAAGATAAGACCTTATGAAATGACCAGAGGTGAAACTGACCATATTTATCAAGAAGCATTACACCAAATCTGTCAAACTATAGAAAAAGGAAAGAATATAATTCCTATCTTAAAAAAGATAAAAATAAAGCTTGATAAAATTAAAATCGCAAAAACTGTAAAACCTAAGATTGGCATTGTGGGCGAAATCTATATCCGTTCCCAGAAATTCAGTAATGGATTTTTAGAAAAAAAACTTGAATCAATGGGTTGTGAAGTTGCCTTGCCTTCAATTGGTGAATGGTTCTTTTATACAAATTATACAAGAATCAGAAATTGTTTAATCTATGGTCAAATCCGGCGTTCATTATTTACCAGGATATTTGATACATATATGCGGTTCAGACAAAGATACATCTATAGAACTCTGAGACTAAATCCAGAACCACCCGTAGAAAAAATCTTGAACCTGGCAAAAAAATATCTGCACCCAACTTTTGAGGGAGAGGCAATTTTGAGCATCGGAAAAACACTTGAATATCTCAAAGAGCAATTTTCTGGAACCATCAATGTAATGCCCTTTACCTGTATGCCTGGTAATATTGTGACAACGATATACAAAGCAATCAAGGATGACTATCCAGAATTTCCGATACTCTGCTTGACATTTGATGGCGTAGCAAATACGCTTGACGAACTGAGATTAGAAACTTTTGTTCATCAGGCAAAAAATTTATCTGTTCATAAATCATCTTAGATGTTTATGATATTTTCAACAAATAACAGGAGGTAATAATGAGTGAAGAAAAACGAACCGAACATTATCTCTGCCCGTTTGGAGACACTGCAAAACCCCGGTTATGCCCAGCCAAACATGTTAATGCCGGGTGGAAATGTCCCTTAGAAAGAGCAGGAGAATGTTCACTGTGGAAGCTCGTGGAAATGTTAGAACGAGCAAAGGTGGGATTTTAAAGTATAATAATCCTGAGATAAACAACTATGAAATGCCCGCAGTGCGGAACTGAGAATCCATCAAACAATAAATTCTGTGGTGAGTGCGGATTCAATCTCGCTTCATATACCTCTATTCAAAGAATGGATTTAGTCAAAAAATCAATACCCGAAAATCTTGTGAAAAAGATTATCAGTATGAAGGATACAATGATAAAAGAGCGTCGTAATGTAACAGTAGTATTTGCTGATATATCGGGTTTTACAACGATGTCGGAAAAACTTGACCCTGAAGAACTGACTGTTTTAATGAATGACTGCTTCAGAAAATTGAGTTTGATGGTCTATCGTTACGAAGGTATTATTGATAAGTTTATCGGTGATTGTATAATGGCAATATTTGGCGCTCCTGTATCCCATGAAGATGACCCGGAACGGGCACTATTATCAAGTATGGATATGCAAACTGCACTTGAGGAAATTAATCAGCAACTCGGCAGTAATTTAAAAAAACTGGAAATCCATATCGGCATCAACACCGGCGAAGCTATTGCAGGTAAGGTGGGCTCTGATTTACAGATGGAATATACGGTTATGGGTGACACAGTAAATGTTGCTCAGCGACTAAAAGATATTGCTTTGCCCGGGACAATCCTTGTTGGTCCAGAAACATATCAGCGAACAAAACATGCCTTTGATTTTATACAATTAGAACCAATCAAATTAAAGGGTAAAGAAGAACCAATAACGCCTTTTGAGGTTGTAGGTAAGAAATGGGGAGCAGAGTATGGCCTCGGCTCATTCCATTCAAACCTTGTTGGCAGGGAAAAGGAACTGGAAAAATTAAAGACAGCAGTAAATGAAATAAGACAAAAACCCAGAATATTCTTAATTAATGGAGAAATTGGCGTGGGTAAGTCCCGTTTACTCTACGAGTTAAAAAAAATTATTACTATATCCGCTTCAGATACCGTCATACTTGAGGGTCGTGGTATTACTTATGAAAGCTTGGTTCCGTTTAAACCATTTGCGGATTGCCTGCGCAGATATTTTGTGCCTTCGGCACAACAGCCCGGTGATGTTAAAAATATAATTGCCAAAAGTCTGAAAATAATATTACAAAACGAATATCAAGAAATTGCACCTTATCTCTTTAAATTTTTGGGCTTAGAACTTGATGAAGAAGAAAAAACAAAAACTGAATATCTTGATGCCCATTCACTTCAGATACAAATTTTACTGGCAATTACAACTTTACTGGAAAAGATGTCAAATACAAATCCAATTTTTTTGATAGTGGATGACATACAATGGCTTGATTCTGGCTCAATTGAAATAATAAATTTTCTATTACCGCTCTTAAATAAGTTAAAAATAGTCTTATGCCTGAGCTACCGCAGTGGAGAGTTAAAATATATAAAAAATCTTTTAAGTACTATTACCACACAGTACCAAAACATTCTTGAAGAGTTAAGACTTGAAAATCTATCATATGAAACGAGCATAAAATTGATAGACAACCTTCTGGGCAAAGGAATTGATGAAGGATTAAAAAAATATATCTTTGCCAAGAGTAATGGCAACCCATTCTTTATTGAAGAGATTTCAAGACGAATTATTGAAACAGGACTGTTAGAGGCCAAAAAGATGATTAAATTAGATGAAATTGAATTACCCGGTTCCATTGAAACAGTTATTACTGCCCGTTGCGACGCTTTGAGCGAAGAGGCAAAATATATTCTGAAAATCGCATCCATTATTGGCCGCTCTTTTCCCAAAAATCTCATAGAAGAGGTAATCAGAGAAAAAGAACTGCTCAATCACCTTGACGAACTTGAAACCGCAGACATCATTGTTCGGGTAAATCAAGGTAATGAAACTTTTTATACATTTCGCCATCCGCTATTTCAAGAAGTTACCTATCACAGTCTTTTAAAAAGTGAACGGCAGATTTACCACAAAATTATTGCGGAAACAATTGAATCAAAATTTCAAGAATCAATTGAAGGAAGTGCCAGTCTATTAGCCCACCATTTTTATGAATGTAAAGAATTTACAAAAGCCACAGATTATGCGTTGAAGGCAGGCGATGAGGCATCAAGTCTCTTTGCCAATGACGAAGCAATCAAACATTATGAGTTAGCCACTGATATTGCTGAAGAAAATAACAAAAAAGCCGAAGCCCTTGAAAAACTGGCTGATGTTCTGTTTCTAAAAACTGGTGGTATGTCTGAAGCACTAAATCTTTATGAAAAGGCAAAGATACTACAGGGGGATAAATTAATTAAAGCAAGACTCAATGGTAAGATTGGCAAAGTACTTGTGCAAACCGGTCAGATTGACCGGGGAATTGATGTTATGCGCAAAGTGATAAAAGACATAGAAGATAGTAACTCAATAATTCTTTCGCAGATCGCATATCAATTAAGTGATACGCTACTTGAATCAAAGTCTGATTCAAAACAGGCAGAAGAAATGGCTGAACTGGGCATTAAAATTGCAAAAAAAACTAATGACCAAACATCAGAACTGGATGGTTTACGTATGAAGGCACAGATTTTGTGGCGACAGGACCGCGTTGACGACGCGCTAAAAATACTAAGTGATTGTGAACCGAGATATGCACAATTAAAAAATCCACAAGCGCAGGCATCATTTTATTTACTTTTAGGTGCGGTCTATCGTGCTGCCGGTAATTTGAACAAGGCAATTGAATTCTGTCAGAAGGCATCTGAAATTAGTCAA
>JBBILZ010000094.1:0-6194 GCA_037444665.1 Caldifarciminota bacterium | reverse complement strand
CTGTCACAGATTCAGTGCCCAAAGGTTTTTGGAAAGGCTTTGCGCGTCGAAGTGCTGGTTCCGATAGAACATTTGAGAGATTGGTATTTGACCACTGTGTAATTGAGGCTGCGGGTTCTGGTTCCACATATTCCGCAGCGGTATGGGCATCACCACGCACTAAGTATTTATCAATAACCAATACTGAGATTTCTAAAAGTGGTGGTTTGGGGCTTTATTGCGGCTACGAGTGTGATACGGTATTAGTTTATAACTGCCGGTTTACTGATAATGATTCAATTCCCCTTCTTGCCCCATTTAAGTTTATTGGGGAAATTTATGATAATAGTTTTATGAATAATAATCCAAATGTAGTTGGAATCGTTGGTGAAACTCGTAAAACTGATGCAGTTATTCATAATCAGGGTGTGCCGTATTGGTTTTTGAATGGCGAGTATGTTGTTGAATCAACCAATGATACTTATTGTCCGACCTTGACTATCAAACCCGGGGTCAAAATATTTTTTCATGACAGCAGTGGTCTCTATCTTGGAGTCTATCCTTCACCAATACGCGGAAAGGTCATTGCCCAAGGAACTCCAGATAGCATGATTATATTCTCCGCTTTGGATACCACAAAACACTGGCGGGGAATCCATATTGCTGATAATAATATCGCGGATACCTCAAAGTTTGAGTATTGTGAGGTCTCTTATGGTGGTAAGATTTTAAATAACTGGTATGATCGAGCAGGTGGTAATATTGGATTTTTATGTGACCATACCCCATATGTTTTAAAGAATTGTATGATTGGTAAAAGTTTAAGTTCAGGTTGTGGTAATTTCTATGTAACATCTGGAAGGGACAGTCTCGTTTCCATCGTGCAGAACAATCTATTTTATGAAAATGATTCCTTTCCTTTGGTCTTAGGTGCGAATGAGATTGATCTCTGCACAGGTAATACCTTTATTAGTAATCGCATAAATACAATATTAGTTAAAGGTGAGCAGATTGACCATAATATTGTAGTAAAAAATCAAGGTATACCATATACAATCCACTGGTATTGGGATTGGATAAAGGTTGATGGTCCAAAGAGCGTAGTCAAACTTGAAATAGAGAAAGGTTGTGTTCTGGAATTTGCTGGTGGGGCAATGGAAATTAGTGATTCTGGAGTGATTAAAGCCAAAGGTGTGACTTTTACTGCTCGTGATACAGTGTGGGGTGGAATAAAATTTGACTATGCCGGGGCTGATTCATCAATTATTGATAGTTGTATTATTGAAAAGGCAGGATATTACCCAACAGGTTTTTGGCCTTATGGTGCAATCCACATAAATGGGAGTTGGGTTAGGATTAGCAATTCATCAATTATCAACAATGAAAAAGGTCTATGGTTGGCATATCAAAATAGATTGAATTTAACAAACAACCTTATTGCCCAAAATAGATACGGCATCTATCGTGCTTCTTCAGACTTTGAGCCCGATTCAATCTTTATAAAAAATAATGAGTTTTTAGGTAATAAATGTGCGATAATAAATACAAGGACGAGCAGATTGCTCAAGGCTGATTCTAACTGGTGGGGGGATGAGACAGGTCCCTGGGACCCTTCAACTTTAGCGCCTGATTATAATCCATCTGGCAGGGGTGATTCAATCGGTGATTATATTGTCTACAGGCCTTGGCTTTTATCGCCTGTGCAACCACAAAGGGTTACACTCTTACAGCCGAATGGCGGGGAGGTTTTATATTGTGGGGAGGGGTATGAAATCAAATGGGCATTCCAAATGCCTAAAAATGCAAAACGCCTAAATTACCTAAATGGAGAGAAGATATCAGGTTATCAGGGGGAGGATATCAGAATATCAGGAGACCAGGAAATTCGTCCATCTAAAGATGGACGCTACAATTCAGAATATGGTGCGGGCGGAAAGGGGCAGATTATAAGGCAGGAGTTGTATTGGACAGTTGATTTTCCTGAGGGAGGTTCAAAGGCAGAGCCGTTCTGGCAGTTTATTGATACCGTGCCGGTTGGTGAGACAAGTTATGTATGGTCTGTGCCGAATACGCCATCTACGAGGTGTCGGGTGGCGATAAAGATATACTATGAAACGGAGAAACGGGGAATCGGAGAAACGGAGAATGAAAGGATATCAGGAAGTCAGAATATCAGGGATAAATTCCAAATCCCAATCCGCCACGATGCTTGGCGGACTAAATCCCAAACAATATTTAATAATCAAATTACAAACACCCCTCACCCTTACCCTCTCCCCCAAGGGCCGAGGGAGTATGGAAGTACCGCTGCGGTGGATATCAGCGATGCGAATTTTACGATTGCAATTACTACGGACTTTGCCTTGAGCACTGCATATAATAACGGCCATAAGATTGTCTCAAGTCCGACCGGCAAAAAGGTCCATTTTGTCTATGCGAATGAGGGCTGGACTGTTCCATCGGGAATATTCAATTGTTATTCAGAGGACAGTGGCAAGACCTTTTCCTCCTTGCTTCAAATTGACTCAACCGGTCTTTATCCGGCGCTTGCCTTAAGAACCAATGACCAGCCCTGTGCTGCTTGGCCTATTAGTGATGGTATTGGTTATGCCTATTGGACCGCAAGCTGGACAAATGATACAATTGGTTTGCCAGTCTTTAATAGTTCACCGCCATCAATTGTGGTTGATAACCAAGATACTGTCCATTTAATCTTTGTGCAGTATCCTTCCTTACCTCCGATTACCGGTAATCTTATCTATCTAAAGTTCCGCTACAATGACCTTGCTGGAGCAATGGCGGAGACCTTACTCGTTGAGAACTTCTGCCACTTTCCATCAATCGCCGTAGGGCAGAACAGGGATGTCCATCTCCTCTGGCAGGGTGAAAATTGTATCTGCTATTTGATGAAGGATGCAAATGGTGTATGGCAAAATATTGATACAATCTATACGACCACCACAAATGAAAAATTATATCCGGTGATTGATCTTTATGGCACAAAGATTCAGGTGGTCTGGCAGGATAGGGATTCATTGGGCGATATGGATATTTATAGCAGATTGAAGACCGATGTGGGTTGGGATTCAGTGCAGAAAGTTGCCGAAACAGCCGGCGAATCAAAATATCCGACCCTTGCTGGTGGACATTATTGTCTGTGGCAGGATAATTCATCAGGCAATTATGAGATTTATCTGAGTGAATACATTGATACTGCAGGTATCTGGAGTGATACTACAAATATTTCTAATTCTCTAACTGGTTCTGCATTTCCCCATTGTGCATATTCTTTAGTGAGCTCTGCCTCGGCAAAATTATATTGTCTCTGGACTGAAGGTGATACAATTCCCTATTCAATTAGATTTCAAAAACTTGATGTTGCACCTAAGGCAAAAATTTTTGTAGATATTGGTCAACCTGTTCAATCACCATACTGCCTTAAGCGCGATGGTTATTGGATATTTGGAGATAAGCCCTTTGAGACGACGGATTGGGGATATGATACACTCCGCTATCGGTTTACAGGACTTGACCCAGAAAAAGAGTATCGGATGGATTTGGCGTATTATTTTGAGAATAATCCGCGGCGGATCGCGGATGATAACGCAGAGGCACGCGGAGATAATAGTCGTCCATCTGAAGATGGACGCTACGAATTAGAGAATCCGAATAGACAAAAAAGACCAGATAGACTAGATGGACCAGATGGTATTGGGCGGATTATTCAGGCGACGCTTGTGGACGGTATATCTATGGATACAGTATTTATTACACCTAATAAACTTGTTAGAAAATCAGTCTGGTTAAATAGTGGTTCTTATGCAGATAGTGAAATTGTTTTAGAGATTATAAAGATAAAAGGCAAGAGGGTGGTCTGTAGTGAGATTAGTTTATTTGAATTTCCTTCAGAAGGGCAAAAAGAGATTGTATCGGGTCCGATGGGGAGTGAACTTAATATTAGAATGCCCTTTAATCTTGAGAAACTCTATCCCAATCCGACAAAAGGGATGATAAGATTGAGGTTCAACTCCCCGGATGAAAGAAAGATTACAATAAAAATTTATAATGTCTGTGGCAGGTTGGTGCACACAGAAAATATTACAAAATCTAAGGTTGGAATGAATGAGGTCTTGATAAGACCAGAAGGCTTATCCTCAGGTGTTTATTTTGTAAAATTAGAAACCAAAGATTACAAGAAGACCCAGAAGGCAATCCTTATAAAATAATAATAGCTCTCCTGCCTCTTCTGAATTCAAGCCCTGGGGATGGGTCTTGAGGGTTTCAAAAATAGCATTTATGGACAGGGTATGCCAGTATTCCTTTCTCATTACCAGCAATAATACCTAAATTTAAACCCCTGTCAAGAACAAGCCAGGGCGATGTATTAAGGGGTAATAAGGGGGTATAAAGGGGAATAAGGGGGAATAAGGGAATGGGAAGATAAGAAGATGAGTATGTAGTATGTAGTAGGGAGTAAGTAGAAAGATTAGAAAAAACAGATATACTAAATAGAACAAAGAAACTAAAAAGACGAGAAAGACTAAACAGACCAAATAGACCAAAAAGACCAGATAGAGGCAGTATCGCTTCGCTTGCACTTGCCTATTGATAGATGAAGGATTATGGATATAATTTAGCATTGGTTAAGGGGTAGATATGGCAATCATCTTCAAGGAGAGTCCAAATACTCTCTCTCTCGGCATTATTTTTCCTTTTTGAATCAAGCACAAATACAAAATCTGAAGAATCCTTTAATATGGGGGGCATAGGTGCGACCAGTGATTGTTGAGGCGCTAAATAACTATTTCAAGACAGATATCTTCACTTGGTTAGTCCCTAATACTAAAGTTATTTACACCCTTGCATTCGTTCTTGTTATGGTTATCTTTATTAATCGCTCCGCTAAAATTGGATTATCTAAAACTTATGCCTTTTGGTCAGGAATCTGGGCGGTTGTATTCGGCATACTTGCGCTGAAAGTTTATTATTTGCTATCGCATTTTGATTATGTAGTTAGAAATCCAGGCATTATTTTTGCCGATATTCCTGAGGCAATTTCATGGATTGGATACATTGGTGGAATAGCAGGCTTTTTACTTTCCTTAAAATTGTATCGCGCACCAATTCTAAAATACTTGGATGCACTTTTTAGCACATTTGGCTTAGGAGTCTTTATTGTTCGTTGGAATTGTTTTCTCTATGGCTGTTGCTATGGATTACTTTCATCACTCCCCTGGGCAATTAGATTTCCTAAAGGGAGCTTGGCTTATAATGCTCATTTGTTAAAAGGATATATCACACCAGAGGTTCGGGCATCTTTACCAGTTCATCCATTTCAAATTTATATGAGTCTAAATGGACTATTCTTATTTGCTTTGGCAAGTTGGTTATGGAATAGATTTAAAAATATTCCCGGAGCAACTTTTTGCTTATTTGGTTTAGGATACTGTGTTACTACTTTTGGGCTTGAATTTTTTAGGGACCCTACCGGTGGTAGATTTATTGATTCAATACCTTGCTCACAGTTTATTCCAATTTTATTGATACCGATATTTAGCATTGGTCTTTGGCAGTGTTGGAGAATGGGCATAAAGGAAAAAGGGAGAAGCGATGAAATTTACAAGGTGGAGAATAATTCGTAGCACATTAAATTTTTTATTTATAGTATTTTTGTTCGTAGTGGCGGTGCGCTCGAAAAGTGGGCGTTCTTGCTGTGGCGGAACGGATGCTGAAGATATGTGTGAAATTTATAAGATTATTAACAGCCGTTATTATTCACCGCTGGAATTTGATACTCTCACAACTCGGTTCTGTTATCGTTTGGTGAAGAAAGCAGTGGATACTTTTGACAGCGTAAAGATATATTTTTTCGGGGTGCCATATGGTCAATGGCCATATCGGGCGTTTGGATGTGATGATACAATAGCTATAGGAAAAGATGATTTTTCGTATGAGGAAAAATGGGATACACTAATTTTTACTGGTTTTGCTGATCCTGACAGTTATGAAATTTATGTCTGTATTGAGGGATTGAAGTTAGCGCGTCAAGCGCAACACGAAATTCTTGCACAGAAATCCGGCGACTCCTTGACAAATGTCTATGGCCCCGGTGGCAGACAGTTAATTTTGTATATGGGCAATCGCCGAATTTGTAATTGTGGTGATACTTTAAAAGACCCTTATGCTTATCCACTAATGGTGCAGGTCGTGGATTC
>JBBILZ010000093.1:0-6274 GCA_037444665.1 Caldifarciminota bacterium | reverse complement strand
TCATCACATTTTATTCTTTCATAATCCCTGTTTAGGATATAATTCAATGTTCTGGGAATATAATCAATTAAATCACCTGCAATGAGTGAATATTCGTTACTTTCTTTTACTGCCAGGTCTGCACATAAACCATGAACAAAGACCCCGGTTACTGCACTTGAAAAATTATCCATTCCCTGAGCAAGGAAACCACTGATTATTCCCACAAGCACATCTCCTGAACCAGCAGTGGCGAGCCCGGAATTTCCTGTAGGATTAACATAAATTTTTCCATCAGGGCTGGCAATAACTGTAGGCGCACCTTTTAATACCATTACCCCTCCGAATTCTCGGGCGTATTTTACTGCTATTTCAATACGTTCTTCATTTATTTTTTGAATGGGCAATTTTGTCAACCGTGCCAATTCACCGGGATGAGGAGTAAGGATAAAATCGGCTTTTAAGTGCTTAAAGATTTTCACATCCTGGCTAATAATATTCAATGCATCAGCATCAATAATTATGGGGACCTTTATAAATTTTAAAAGTTTAAAAACAAATTTTGCAGTATCACTCTGCGTGGTTATTCCAGGACCAATTACTACAACATCGGTCTTTTCCAACAGAGGCAAGATTGTATCCAGTGCCTTAACACTGATTGTTTCAAAAGCAGTTTGTGGTAAAGAAACTTTTACTACTTCAAGTAATTTTGATTCAAGACAATCCATTATTCCTTGAGGTGCAGCGAGTCGCACCAAACCTGCTCCGGTCCGCAAACAGGATAAGGCTGCCATAGCACCTGCACCAGAAAACCCCCTTGCACCAGCAATAATCAAAACCTGACCAAATGTGCCTTTGTTACCAGCAGGGTCGCGCCAGGGTAGAATCTGACTCACCTCTTCAAACTGTGTTATTTTAGGATAATCTTTATTAATCAAATCATAAGGCACGCCAATATCAATGACATAGATATCACCACAAAAAGCACGGCCTGGAAAAAGATAATTTCCCCTTTTGGGCAAACACATTGTTGAAGTAGCATCGGCAATTACTGCTATCTTTTCATATCTTCCAGTATCTCCATTTATTCCGGATGGTATATCAATGGATAAAACAAATGAATTACTCTCATTGATCAATTTAATCGCTTCATAAAATATACCTTCAGGCACACCTTTAAATCCAGTGCCAAAAATAGCGTCAATAATACAGGCAGGATGAAGATGCTGAAAAATTTTTCTGAGTTTAGGAATAGAATTGACTTCAATAATTTCAGTTTTTGATTTTTTCAGGATTTTATAGTTTAAAAGCGCATCGCCTTTAAGTTCATCGCCTCTGCCTAAAAGGATAATCTTTACATTACTGTTATTATTTCTCAAGTGGCGGGCAATGACAAAACCATCACCACCATTATTACCTTTTCCACAAACAATCAATACATCAAGATTTTTTAAATCAAAATATCGCCGTAAAACCTCAACACTTCCCCTGCCTGCATTCTCCATTAAAACCGCACCAGGAATTCCCAATGAATGCTGCGCCCATTTATCAATGGTTTGCATCTCACTATTGTTTACCAAACGCATAATTCAATTTTATTGAAAAATATTACAAAGTCAAGATTGTAAATTAGTAACCACACAAACAATCAATTTCAATTTTTTTAAATCCCCCTTTTTTTTAAAAAAATATTTATGAGGATTTATCTTATAAATAGCAAAAAGATGCAGAAGAGATGAAATATCTTTTTTGTCACCCTGAACTTATTTAAAGGATTGGTTCAGGGTCTAAAAACCTTTATAGATTAAAATTCTATTGAGCCAGGTCTATTTTGTACCAATCACTCGGTATTTTTGTTTCGTCATATTGAACTGAACCTTTGTATTTAGCAACACCATTGGTAGATATCACCTTGAAGGCAAATGCACCATAACCAAATTCACCCCAGTAAATCTTCAAACAATAATCACCTAAAGGAAATGGATTACCACCATAATGAATCTCAATACCAAAACTGGTTTCGCCTTCATTAACAGGATAACTAACATTCAGAACATTATCACCATTAACAATGAACTTGTAATCAAATGATAATGTTTTAGGCATCGGGTCAGTATATTCAATACCAATTTGCACCGCAACAAGATAACCATATGGGTCATATACAGGCTGTCCCCAGGTATAACAGCACGGTGGTGCAGCAAACCCCTTACTCGTAACATCGTATTGATTCGTTCTATTACGTTCAGAACAAAAAACAAAAAATAGAATAAATAGGCAGGCTTTTAAAATAACCTTCATAAATTCTCCTATATTCTTTTTTCTACACCAAAAATTAATTTATTATTTTGTGTATAACGAATGTTGATTTCAGGAACGACACTACTAAATTTTGCAGCGTGCACATTTTTCAATTGGAGGTAAACAGCACTACATATAAATAAGATTGAACCTCCAGCAAGTATTTTCTTTAGATTATCATAGTATACAACCTTGTTCCACGATTCAACAGTCTTTTCCATAGTTTTTGCAGTTTTGTATTCCTCGTAATAACTATCCGATTTGTTATTACAGTAATAAGCACCTGCACCCAGACCAATTCCTGTTATACCACAGATAATCACATTTTTTGTATAACTACGAGCAGTCGGTTTATGTAATACCATACTACTATCTTCCCCGGCCTGGGCAATAATTACTAATAAAAATAACTGTAGCATCATACCTCCTATTAGTTTTGATTATATACAAAAATAAAATAGTGTCAATATACTGGTCTTTTTAGTCTATTTAGTTTCTCTGGTCTTTCTGGTTTTATTATTTCTAACTACTACATACTACTTACTATTTACTACATACTACATACTACCTACTACCTACTACTTACTACTTACTACCTACTACCTACCCTTCCCTGATACCATTTAATAACCCTTATTAATTTATCTTGACAAAAATTATAATCGAATTATAATTATATGTTGGTAAGGAGGCTAAGATGGGTTTGAATTTGATTGTATTTGTTTATCTTGCAACCGTTGGGGTGCACGATAAGTTGACAACCCAGTTGAAAGACCAGTTAAATAACGCTCGTGAAGATGACCGTCTCAGTGCTATTATTATTATGGAACAATCTTATCCATACGGAGAACTCACTGCTCTCACTATTAAACAGAGGGCAGAACTATTTAAAGGGATTGCAAGAATGAGCCAGGAACCGATTATAGAGTATTTAAAGAATTTCCCATCTGAAGTTGATTCAATATTTCAATTCTGGATATTCAATGGCATCTATGTCCGAGCCAGTAAAAGGATTATTGAAGAACTTTCACGACGCCGTGATATTTTATATATTTCCCATATCATAGAAACAGAGCCCATCCCCATTATAAAAGAAAGTGAGGATAGACCTTTGAATGCTGAATGGAATATCCAGAGGGTAATGGCTGATTCCTGCTGGTATGCAGGATATACGGGTGATAGTATCATTCTGGGTATGATTGATACAGGTATTGATACAACCCATCCTGCATTGAGCGGTGGTAAATTGATAAAATGGCGTGATTTTGTGAACTTACATCCATATCCATATGATGACCATGGCCATGGAACAGCAGGTGCAGGAATAATCTGTGGTGGAGATGGGTTAGGACCTTTTACTGATGATGTAGGTGTAGCACCAGGTGCAAAACTAATATTTGCAAAAAGTTTCTCAAGTTATCCATACACAGACCCTCTACTGGCATTACAATGGATGGCTTGTCTAAAATCAGATTCAGGATTTAATATAAGGGCAATAAATAATGGCTGGGGCGGTTCAACGACAGCCTATTTCTGGGATATCTGTAATACATTAAAGTCCCTTGAAATCCTGCCCATCTTTTCTATAGGAAATATGGGACCGCAACCATCAACCACAAATAGTCCAGCTAATTATCCAACTGTGCTCGGTTTAGGTGCAACCAATGTTTATGATACTGTAGCAATTTTCTCATCGCGTGGTCCAGCACCTGATTCATCTCCCTGGAATAACCCAACATATTGGTTTCGTCCTGACTGGAATCTAATAAAACCTGACTTATCCGCACCCGGTGTTAGTGTAAGAACATGCTGGAATAATCATCAATATACAACCATTAATGGCACATCATTCTCGTGTGCCCATGCCACAGGTGCAGCAGCAATATTATTTGAAAAAAATCCTGATTTAACAGTGACCGAAGTCTATAATATCCTGCTCAATAATGCAGACCGACCTTTGCCTGCACCTTATCCAAATAATAATTATGGCTGGGGAAGGCTCAATATCTGGAAGGCACTTCAATCCTTGACCGGTATCACAGAAAAAGAAAGTGCAAAAAATTCTCTCGTGAATTTACATATCGCACCAAATCCATTCAAGAATGCCACAGGCATTAAATTCCAAATCCCAAGTAGCAAATCCCAAATAAATCCCAATTCCCAAATTCTCCCCTCTCCTTTTTCCTCTCCCCGCAGGGGAGAGGGTTGGGGTGAGGGGAAATCCCAAATCTCGCTAAGTATCTACGATGCGAGTGGTAGATTGGTAAAATCCTTTTTACTTCCTACTTCTCACTTCCAACTTCCTACTTCTGTGGAGTGGAACGGCACAGACGACTCAGGCCGCAGACTTCCTGCAGGAGTTTATTTTGTAACATTGAGGTTCGGTAACAATAAGAAAATAGAGAAAGTAGTCCTTCTCAGATAAATAATTTCAATTCAAAAGTAATAGTTTAGCCATCCTAAAATTGTAGTTGCTTGATTTATCAAGCATCAAAAAGAGCCCAATGCTCCGTCACGCTGGGACGAAAGTCCCTTCGGAAAATTTGGCAACTACATTGATTTAATATTTTTTTTAGAATGGTTTACTTATTACATTCAAAAAACAAAGTCTACTTTTATACTAAAAGACTTACCAATCGCTGAGATTTTTTCTTTTAATTCCCTTTCATATTGAATTTTATTGTGGTAATAATATGTATAATTTTTTAGAAGTTCATGAAATCTATCTTTAACAATTCTTAAAACATTATGCCAGACCCTGGGATATGGATTCAATGAATCAAATGTAATATTCTGCGCACCTGAATCTTGCGCAGATTTTATCAATCCATAGATTTCATCATCAGTATCAGAAATGTATGGAAGCACAGGCGCGACAAAGACCCAGGTATATATGCCATTCTGGGCAAGGGTCTTTAGTGCTGATAGCCTATCCTGGACTGATGATGAGTTTGGTTCAAAGAACATTTTTATTTCAGGATTCAGAGAAGTTATCGTAAAACCGATTTCAAGTTCTTTAATCTTTGATAAAATATCAAGGTCCCTTAAGATTAGTGATGATTTTGTTAGAATAGAGACTGAATGCTGAAAATATCTCAATATTTCAAGACATTTTTTTGTTATTTGATATTTCGCTTCAATAGGTTGATACGCATCACATACCGTGCCTATAGAGATATGGCTTTTGGCATTTAAAGATTTTAATTGTCTCTGGAGTATTTCTGGCGCATTTACCTTTACATCAACAAAGTCTCCCCATTCTTCAGTATGATTTGAAAAACGCTTCATAAAAACCGCATAGCAATAGGCGCATTTATGTTCACAGCCTGTATATGGGTTTAGGGCAAAATCAATGCCCGGGATACCAGACTTATTGAGAATGGACTTGCAAGAAACTTCACGATAGTTTACCATAACTCTAATATTATTTTATTCAAATATTTCCCTAATGCAATAACTAAACTTTCT
Organism: Caldifarciminota bacterium; assembly: GCA_037444665.1. GTDB lineage: Bacteria > Hydrothermota > Tepidihabitantia > SM23-42 > JAOAFX01 > JAOAFX01. The sequence goes on along the minus strand of JBBILZ010000093.1, from coordinate 526 downwards.
TGTAATTTAATAATTTACAGTTATTATTCTATTAATGAGTTCTAAACATTTAAAAGTAAAAAATTATCAGAACGGAAAAAACTAATGGTTATTATGAGTGAGCAGTGAGAAAAAATTGTTATGTTTAGCTACTCTTTTCCCTTGACCTCACCCTTTCTTCTATCTGTTTACAGATATTCATCAAGACCTCTGCGGTTTCTGAGTCAGGGTATTCTTCAACTAATGGCTTCCCATTATCAGTGCTCTCCACTATGTGGGGGTCAAGAGGAACCCTTCCTAAAAAGGGCACACCCAATTCTTTTGCCGCCTTTTCTCCACCACCTGTTTTGAATAGGTCTATGTCTTTACCACAATGTGGACAGGTCAATCCACTCATATTTTCTAAGATGCCTAAAATTGGCACAGAAAGTTGGCGCAGAAAATGAACACATTTTCTTGAATCAAGTAGAGCAATATCCTGTGGTGTAGTTACAATGACTGCGCCGGTCACATTGCGTATCAATTGAATAACTGAAAGCGGCTCATC
>JBBILZ010000092.1:0-6456 GCA_037444665.1 Caldifarciminota bacterium | reverse complement strand
ATCTATCCCTCCATCTGTAATACAGGGTCTGGCTGATCCTATGCTCCCTGCATATGTCAGCCACAGACCTGTTTTCCTTTAGCCCCTCAAGGACTATTGCCAGTTTCTCTTCTGCTGTCCATTTCCTCTGCTTCATATCCCTTTTACCTCCAGTTTAAAGGTTATCCCTGCTTATGCAGAGTTTAACCTCTACAACTTCGGCATGTCTACCCAGCCTACACATTGATTGTGTCCATGCCTAGAGGGGTACAGTATAGGAGATTTGAATGCCCTAAAAGTTTCTGAATCGTTCTGATGTTATAGCCATTTTCCAGCAGATGCGGTGCAAAACTATGTCTCAATATATGCACAGAAGCCTGTTTTGTAATGCGCGTTTTTCCAGCAGCGGTCTTGAATGCCTGAAATTCAGCGGTGCGTATTACACATTCGCTGGAATGTTTTGTTACACATTTGTCTTTGATTGCAATTTTATCCAATTTTCCCTTCATCTAAAATTATTGTCCCAGCTTCTCCTGAATACATTCTTTTGTTATCAGAATTAAACTCATATTTGACATCAAGGGATAAAGACTCCAAAGATAAAATTTTGTAGTGTTTGCACTTGTAAATATGGTTTCTGCCAAATTCACCAGCCACATAAATCTCAAAGGACATCAAGAAATGTGGTGCACTCTAAATAATATGGTTTCTTATTGAACCAGAATAATATGTCAGGGTATCCTGTCGCTTTCTTACTGCCGCTCGGCCCTGTTGGAACATCTGCATTTAGATTTAAGGAGTTCAAAGCTCTTTTTATAAATGGCTCTATGTCATTTCCTACTTCATTTGGGCATCCAGTAAAAATACTTTCATTCATAAAACTCATTCCTTAAATGACAGTGAGTCCCGTTAAATTCTGTTCGTAAGCGACAGGGAGACACATCCCCTTTTGTGTAGTAAATCAAATCAACTTGCGACAACGGACCTGCAACTTTTGCCGATGCAAACTCAAGAAAATCTCGGTCCTTTTTAATATAGTCAAACTTAATGCAATAAAGATGCTCAAGGATTTTTTGCTTTTGTAATTCTTTAACCACCGATGCACTGAAAAGCCATGTGGCATCAAGTTTTTCATTATATTCTTGTGTTTTTATATTTATGTATATTGTTTTTTTGGGGAGAATTATTATAACATCATAACCCCGCCAGCTTTTAAACTGAACTTTGTCTTTCCCAAAATAATCTATCATATAATCAATGGTATGTTTTTCTATAACATCGGAAAGTGTTCTTGAGGATAATTCAATCTTATGTTTACCTATTTTAACAGGAATTTTTACAGAGTTAAGGTGGTTCTTACATTTATGAGTAAATTCTTTTAGTGGGGCTTTAGATTGTTGAGACACTTATTTTCTCTCCTTTAATATAGGCAATCGCACAATCATCGCATAATGGAGCCCAGGCATTTTCTGTATTAAAAGCCATGTATTGATCCTTGTCCTTTGCTGCTCGTTCACTATCAACATAACCAAATTTTACTTCTACAGCCATTGTTTTTTCACTAAATTTTTTACCGCATGATTCACATTTCCACATAACAAACCATCCTTTCCTTATTCTCTCTACTTAAATTCATTTCTTGTAGTTGCTTTTCGAGATAATGTGTTAAAGATAGAAATTTTGTTTCAAGGGCAACATCAACTCCATTTATCCGATATTCGGCAAGGATATTTTTATATTGTTTTTCGATCTCAAATTGAATTTTTTCAGATACAACTGGTATTGGTATTGATAAGAGGTCAGTTTTATTTATGCTTACTGTTCCTACTCCATGCCGCAAAAGATTTATAGAATCTTTACCATACTTTGTTTTTAAATATATAACAAGAAAATACGGGTTAATTTCTTTAACCCTGAAAAAATGGATGTAATCTGTGGCTACTCCTTCATCATCTTTGACATCCACAATAGCAACCCTTCCTGCACAGCCAACTCCAACTCTGACAAATAATACATCGCCAACTTTGACCCGGGCATTGGGGAAATTCATTTTGCCTAAAGGGTCAATAAATTTTTTATCTTTTTTGTAGTTAATCCCAATATCGGTAATATTTGTTGCATGTAAAAATCTCAAGCCTTTCTTAGAAAATATCCGTTCTTCTCCATAAAGAGTTTTGCCTGTTTTACAGTAAACTACAAAATCCTTTAAGGGTTTGAATATTATTCCTTTGTCTGACAATTCTTGCAGTGAGTTTTTGTGCAGTTTATTGTAATAGTGATAGTCCATTCGTTTTAATAGATTTGCACCAGAAACTTTTATTGTATTATTGACCCTCCCGGTTTTTTCCAACTCATGTAATTTTGCAATATAGTCCAAATTATATTCTTTATGTTCTAAAATAAGAATGCTTGTTTTAGCCGATGTCTCCTCAAATACATTTCTTGGCAGACTAATAACATGCAAAACTTTCGTTTTTCTTAAGATAAATTCTCTTACATATTGATATTGAGGGTTAGAGAGAATGCCGTCAGGAAGGACAATTACAATGAGGCCTCTTTCCATAGCCAGTTTTATAAAGATTTCAAGAAAAAGTATTTCAATTGCTTGACTTCTTTTGAAATTTCCATTATTTCTAGCCAGTTCATAATTAGATAATATTTCGCTTGCTTCTACCCGATGAAACCAACTGCTGAAGGGTGGATTCCCAACAACAAGGTCAAAACCCCTTTTTGAAATAACTTTCTGTATTTCAGGGGATTGCCATGTTTCTCGTAAAAGGCTATCCCCCACGATAAAATAAGAATTTGGCAGATTAGATTTTTTCAATTTTAATATCACATCTTTATCAATATCAATCCCAAATAATTTTGCATTCTTCCATTTTTCTGAGGCTTTTTTAAGAAATACCCCATTGCCTACAGCTGGGTCAATTATATGCTCAACTTTTATTTCTGGAATGAGAGAAAGGGCTTTTTCTACTGCAAATTCAGGGGTGAAATACTGATTATGTTTTTTTCTGTTTCGGTGTCTTTGAATCTCATTTTCCTCAATATGAAAAAGTTGTTGTTGGGCTATACCCATCATACAACCTCCATAAAGTTTATACGAAGTAATTGCGCCTCTAATGCAGTTGTTCCGCTTCCAGAAAATGGCTCAAAGATAGTATCGCCTTCTTTTAATCCAATAATGTTTAGCAATGCCCTTATCATTTGTGGGTGAAATTTACCCTTATACGGATAAATCCAATGAGTAAGGTATTGATTGACAGACCGTGTTCTATTTTTCTGGATAATTTGAAAATAGTCAGTAAAATTTTTTCCAACAGACTTAAAGTAAGATGATTTTTTTATTATTCTTTCATTTAATTCGTTTGATTTATTGTTTAATTTGAATTCTCTTAGCCCATTAGTAACTTCATAATCAGCCCCTAAAGCCCTCAATTCCAATTCTGCCAGTGATAGCTCATAGATAAACTGCACATTATCCAGTAAAGTTAAGTCTGCATCTTTTGAATAACTGAGGTCATAAGCCCAAAACTGGCTTATATCTTCTGCTTTTTCCAACATTATTTTACCTTTGCGATTAGGAATCATTTATGTCTCCCTTTCAGTCATTTATTATCACGGTTTTGAGATGAAATTGCAAACTCTTTTTGATTCTTGAAATACATATCTAATTTTAACCATTTTTATGATTTTTTTCACAGGCATAACTCCTGAATTATACCGAATCATTATATAATAACAACTCGCTTTTCAATCCGTAGAGCCTTTCTTTTAGACTATCCCATACCTGACTACCCCCTCATTTATAAAGATTTTTAAATGAGGCAACGATTATGTTTCGTTTAGATTTTTGGTGAGACAATTCCGGGTCTGGATTTAATGCCATGCGAGTGCTATCATAGAGACTGAATAAGATGTTCAGGGTGGACCTCCATATTCATTCTAAGTATAGTTATGACAACGATTCCGAGCCTGAGGAGATAATCATAAAGGCTATAGAGGCAGGACTTGATGGGATAGCCTTTACAGAGCACTATTCTTACGAGGCCTCTGATTTTATCGAGGGATTAAGGGATAAATACAATTCAATAAGACTCATTCGCGGCGTTGAGTTCTCACCCCCGGAAGGCCATTGCCTTATCTTTGGAGTTAACACAGACAGAATGCCCATCAAAAACCTTCCCCTTCAAGAGGTTATAAGGATTGTGACTGCAGCAGGTGGCGTCCTGATCCCGACCCACCCATACAGGGGCATAAACAGTATGGGTGATACCATAAGGAAGGTCAACGGGTTATCTGCAATAGAGGGTGTTAACGGTCTCAATATGTATCATCTGAATCTAAAGGCTATTGAGATGGCAGGGGATCTGAATCTGCCATATACTGGAGGATCGGACGCCCATAGGCCCGAGGATGTTGGCTCCTGTTATACTGAATTCAAAGAACCAGTAACAGAGCATAATATAACAGAGGTTATCAAAAGGGGTAATTACCGGGGCATAGATAAGAGGAAGGTCAGCAGACTGATAGAGAAGAAGGGAGAATCTAAATGGGAGAAGAAAGACAGCCTTTGAAAAGGTCCTCGAGAAAAGGTGAAGGTCTCTAGAGAAAAATGAAACCACAGAGTGCGCAGAGGTATTACATGGCAGAAATTCAACTCTTTCCCTGAGAGCGGGTCGTAGGCATTTTCCGTGGCTTCCAGCTTTATTCTTGCCCTTCGAAAGAAATTCAGAAGAACATAACTACTTGTTCGCTGTTTGTGCCATAATCGAGGGACTAACTAAGCTCGATTCTTACTAAAGGAAATTTTGGGACATTTTAAATTGACATAGTTAATAAAAATGTTAATAATATGTTCTTATGAGATACCATGAACTTAGAAAATTACCTAATCACCTTTATTTTACCTATGAAGACGTCTCTGATACGCTCAAGATAAACCCTGCTTCAGCGAAGGTCCTCTGTTCAAGATATATTGAAAAGGGGTTATTTATAAGACTAAAAAAGAACCTCTATGTTCTCAGTGAGAGATGGAAGCAGAACTCTCTACAGGATTTTTTCAAGCTCTCCAATATGCTGCAGGTGCCTTCTTATATTTCATTGATGACAGCACTTTCATTTTATGAGGTAACCACACAGGTTCAAAGGGGATTTTTTGAGTCTGTCTGCATAAAAAGGACAGTGAGATATGAGATTGAAGGCATAATCTTTAATTTTTATAAATTGAAGCGGGAGCTTTATTTTGATTTTACAAAGCAGGGAGACTTCTTTATTGCAACAAAAGAGAAGGCCTTTCTTGATGCGGTGTATCTTTACTCGTTTGGAAAATATGCCTTTGACGTAGACTCTATTGATGCATCAAAGCTTGATGGGAAAAGGATAAGGAAACTTCTTAAGGTTTATCCTGAAAGAACGCAATTGATGGCGAAAAGAATATGCAGGGTTTAATAAAACAGGAGCAGTTTGAAATAGAGGTTTTAGACAGGCTTAAAAGCGGCAAGTTCCTTGACAAACTCGTCTTCACCGGTGGAACAATGCTCAGGCTCTGCTATGGTCTTAATAGATTTTCTGTTGACCTTGATTTTTGGATTTACAAAGAGGTTGATGTGAAAGCATACTTTGTGAGGCTGAAAGAATTTCTTTCTGAGTATTATACAATCCGTGATGCAGAAGATAAATTCTACACTCTGCTTTTTGAAATAAAATCAGAAAACTATCCAAGAAGCCTTAAGATTGAAATAAGAAAAAAAGCCGAAAAGATTAAGACAGACATCTCAATTGCTTTCAGCAAATACTCAAATACCCAGGTTCTGGTAAGGACCCTTTCACTTCAAGAGGTTATGAAGTCAAAGATAGAGGCATTTTTAAGCAGAAGAGAGATAAGGGATGTCTTTGACATAGAGTTTTTGTTAAAAAGAGGGATTGAGTTAGAAGCTACAAAGAAAGAACTACAGAAACTACTTGAGGGAATAAAATCCCTTGGCAAAAAGGACTACACGGTGAAACTCGGCTCAATAATTGATGCGGACCAAAGAAAGTATTACATGAAGGAAAATTTTAAGATCCTAATTATGAAGATTAAAGAACTACTGGGTAGAGCCTGAAAGTGTGAAAATTACCTTGAGCAGGCGGGTTTGAGGTGATATAATTTAAATATGGTTGATGACGACTCCCTGTAAAAGGGCAGGGGGATAAATTAAATGGAGGCGTAAGATAAATCATGGGGTTGAACCATGATAATTTATTAAACATGGATATTTTTGATGATATTAAAAGAGCTGTGAGCACTTGTGAGACTCAATTTAAGATTAAGGGTGTGATAGCCTTTGGCTCAAGGGTAAAGGGGATGGCTACACCTGATTCTGATTTTGACATCCTTATAGTAGCAGAAGGGATTAATCCAAAACGGCATAGAAGAGGAAAGGAGATAATGCAGATAAAGCGTTGCCTACCCCCTAAGCCCTTTGATCT
>JBBILZ010000091.1:0-6482 GCA_037444665.1 Caldifarciminota bacterium | reverse complement strand
ATACTGGATAAAGGATGAAACAATCCCTGCAATCTGCAATCTACTTGAAAAATTTGTTATTAGGACAAGACATAAAAAAGAGTAATGGTTTATTGTGTCCTGACATTAACATTAGTTCCACCCCTTCATAAGTGGAATTATGTAAACGTGATACTGGATGCTGGATTCGTGGAGTTTAATACTCTATACTTTCTTTATTCTTCGTCCAGTTGAAACCTGACGCTACAATTTGAAAATGAAAGTTTCTCTGGTTGATGTAGGAAATTCTGGGGGCTATAAAATCTATGTCTATATGAAGTTACAATTGAGATAATTGATAGGGTAGAAATAGATGGAACTCAAGGATTATGAATTAAAGTAGAATGAGACCAGTAGTTTCAAAATAATAACGAGGATTAAGGCGGGCAGGAAATTGCCGACCTTTATCTCTTTAATCCCTAAAAGTCTGATTCCGATGGCAAAGACAAGCATCCCACCAATGCCTGTAAAATCATTTAGATAATAAGGCTCACCAAGAAAATGTAATTGACCTGCAAGCAAAGTCATTGAACCCTGGAATAAAAGGACCACAATCGCTGAGAAGATAACACCAATACCCAGGGTAGAGGTAAGGATTATTGCGGAAATGCCATCCATTATTGATTTTGTGATTAAAAGTTCTGGTTTATGCAATAAGCCATCCTGGATGCAACCTAAAATTGTCATTGGACCTACTGAAAATAGGATACTTGCAGTAACAAACCCTTGACTGAATGTTCCAGATTCTGAAAACCCCCCGATTTTATTAAACTTTTCTCCAATTACTTCAATTGATTCTTCAATTTTGAGGACCTCTCCAATAATCCCACCAAGCACAAGACTGATGACAATTATAACCGGTTTTTCCATGCTGATACCCATTTTTATGCCCAGGACACAGGTAAATATACCGAGTCCAATCATTATTATTCTTTTGATGTTTGCAGGAATGCCTTTTTTAATCAGAAGTCCGATTAGGCTGCCCAAAATCACTGTTGAAGTATTCGTTATTGTGCCAATCATGGGTAATTATACATAAAAAAATAGAAAAATCAAGCAAACGCGAATAACATAGTAATTGGTATATGGTTATTGGGCGTGGATGCCAGTAAAGAATAGAAAAATAAAAATATGATTCAGAAGGTGGTTTCTGTGATTTTCGTCCGACTGAAGTCGGACGCTACATTTTTATGAAAAGAGGGGGAGGAAAAATACTGATTATTAACTTGTGTCTTAATCATAAATTCAATTTATACTTTATTAAGTTTACATAATATATATTATCAGACATACAGGGAAATGGCAATCTGTTATCATTGTTGACTTTAAGTGAAAATTTGAATATAATCAGGCGTGATTGAAAAGATTAGGATCTCAACAAAAAGCAGGAATGAACTGGTTGATATTACAGGTGAGGTAAAGAAAATAATTGAAAAGCACAAGATAAAGGATGGCATCATCCACATCTTCTGCCCCCATACCACTGCTGCAATCACTATTAACGAAAACTACGACCCTTCGGTCAGAGAAGATATTTCAAATTATCTTGCTAAACTCATTCCATATAATAAAAATTATTCCCATACTGAAGGCAATGCAGATGCTCATATAAAGGCAGCAATAGTTGGTTCATCAAGAACCCTTTTTATTGAAGATGGAAGACTCTGTTTTGGAACCTGGCAGGGAATCTTTTTCTGCGAATTTGATGGTCCAAGAACAAGAGAAGTATGGGTGAAAATTGTACAAAATACCTAAATTACCTAAAATGCCTAAATACCTAAAATTTTTAGGCATTTATCAAAAGGAGGCAAAATGCATAAAAAACTTTTCATTCCCGGACCAACTGAGGTCAGGGAAGATATATTGCAGGCTCAGGCAAAGCCGATGATTGGACATCGGTCAAAGGAATTCAGTGCGCTTTGTGAAGGTATCAACAATAAGATCAAAACGGCGCTAAACACGAATAATTATGTCTATGTCTTTACTTCTTCAGGCACCGGTGTAATGGAAGGTTCAATTCGCAATTGTGTTGTCAAAAATGTACTTCATGGCGTGAATGGCGCATTCAGTGATAGATGGTTTAAGATCAGTAAGGCCTGTGGTAAGAATGCCGAAGCAATTACTGTGCCCTGGGGAAAGGCAATAAAACCAGAGATGGTAGAAGATAAATTGAAGACTGGAAAATATGAGGCATTTGCGATGGTTCAGAATGAAACCTCAACCGGGGTTCGTTCACCAGTTGAGGAAATTTCCGAAGTTATGAAAAAATTTCCAGATGTGCTCTGGCTGGTAGATACTGTAAGTTCCTTAATGGGTGATAAAGTTGAGATAGATAAATTAGGCATTGATGTCTGTATCACGAGCAGCCAGAAGTGCTTTGCTTTACCCCCTGGACTTGCTGTGTGTACAGTTACCCAAAAGGCATTGGATAAAACGCGCACTGTTTCTGACCGTGGCTATTATTTTGACTTTGATGCAATGCAAAAACGCTTTGATAAAGATAGACAGACACCTACTACTCCTGCAATTTCTCTATTCAATGCCCTGGACAAACAGATGGACAAAATCCTTGCTGAAGGAATGGAAAATCGCTATAAAAGGCATCTTGAAATGGCAAACTATGTGCGCAGTTGGGCAAATAAGAATTTTGCGATGTTCTCTGAAGAGGGTTATCATTCTGTGACCGTATCCTGTGTGGATAATACCCGGAAAATTGTTGTCGCCGAGTTAAATTCTGAGCTCGGTAAGAGAGGAATGCAGATTTCTAATGGCTATGGCGACTTAAAAGAAAAGACCTTCAGAATTGCCCATATGGGTGACCTGACACTGGATGAGATTAAGGAACTTTTGAAGAACATAGACGAAATACTAAAATTATAAGCACTAAAAAAAGAAGCGGGTGGTAATTGTAAAAATGGCCACCCTTTTTATCAGATGGAAAGAAGAGTTTGGACATCAACTGAACTACCATTTGTTGGCAGGACAGAACTCATAAAGACTTATCAGGATAGACTCCTCCAGATTAGGACATTCAACGGACAGATTCTTGCTATCATTGGGGCACCTGGCATTGGTAAAACACGATTAATCCGGGAGTGTTTAAAACTCACACCAAGAGAATCAATATTTACTTTTTTTATAGCCACCACACCTAAATTGAGTTTAAATGACTGTTTTGAACAGATTCTCAGCCAGTTTTTAAACCGACCAATGCTCAGTAATATTATACCTATGATAATTGATGAGGAAGTCTATAATCCTTATGCCCATAGATTTCCAATTTTAAAGTCAGCATTTCCTTATGAGCCGATGGAGAAAACGAAAGGTTCAATCTCTAAAGAGATTGTATCTTCATTCTTTGATAAATTATCCCACCTCTCCCCCATTGCATTATTCCTTGATGATTTCCACGAGTCTGGTTTTGAAATAAAGGAATTTACTACACTATTGATAAAACAACTCCATAATCTTCCCATAATTATAGTCATTGCCTCCAGGCCAGTGGATGGTGTTTTAAAATACCTTGAATCCTTGAAATCATCCTCTCCCCTGCTTAAGATTGAACTTGAACCATTAAAATCCGATGAGGTCAAGCAATTCAATCAACTGCTCTTTGCTGGTGACTTGCCCAATCATATTTTTACCTGGATTCATCAAAAGACAAATGGGCACCCGTTATTTACAAGGGAATTTCTATTCTATCTATTTCGTAAGGGAATTATTTATCTTGATACAACAAATAATCAATGGCGCGCAACTGAATTATTTAGAGAGATTAAAATTCCGGAAACACTGAACAGAATCGTTGAAGAGCAATTGGCAAATCTATCACCTTCTGCCCAGAAATTCCTTAAAAGATCATCTTTCCTTACGATGGAAGAATTTGAACTCAGGGCAGTAAATTTTAAAATTATAAAGAATGACCTTGATGAAATTCTCCGTCATTATTTATTGATCAAACAGAATGAACAATATCACTTTCTCCATCCCTTGATCAAAGAGATAATCTATAATCTTATTCCGGAAAAAGACAGGATGAAAGAGCACAACCTTCTCGGCGAATATCTGCTTAAAAATCAATATATTGAAGAGGCAGTTAATCAATTTATCATTAGCCAGAGGCACGATAAGAAGTTCTTGAACCTTTTGATTACCTTGATTAAACAATTAAAAAACAGGAATGAAAATTATAAAGCATTATTATATGAAGAACATCTCCTCAAATTGCTCTCTTCTTTTCCTAATTTAATTACATTAAGAACACTTGCGATTTTGGTTGATTCTGCCAGTTCACTCCGTCGTTATAATCGTTTTTCTGAAGCAATAAAGTATTATAATATCGCCCTGAAGTTTTTAACAAAATATAAAAGAAAAAGAGCAAAAGAGATAATACCATTCGTGTATATGTGTAGAACATATGCAGAATTAAGATTGGGTGATTACCAGGGTGTAATCAGGTCAGCAGATAGAGTTAAACGGTGCTACAAATTATTCAAAATGAAACCCGAAAATAAGGTGATTGTGCCGTCAGAGACAAATCGTGCTTTCGCTTATGCCCAACTTGGCCTGCATAAAAAGGCATTAAAACTTGCCTTTAAATTAAAGAATAATTTCTATAATACGGATGATTTAAATCAAAAATTTCGCATTAATTACTGTATTGCAATGACATATTTTCGGATAATGGACTGGCAAAATACTGTGGTATGGGCAAAAAGGGCACTGACCATTGCCAAAAAAATTGGTGATGTGAGATATATAGCAGCAATGAATGGCAATCTCGGTATTGCCTATATGTTCCTTGGTAAATTTAATGATGCTATGAACCATCTACTAACCCATCAAACATTGAGCAAAAAAAATCACTGGACCCGAGAAGAATTTATGGCACACTTGAATTTTGGAAATTTTTATTTTTTCCAGGGTTATCTCGGCCGTGCCGATGATGAATTTAATAAGGCACTACAAATCATTGAAAGACTAAATTTTAAACCAGATTTAGCCGCGATATATTATTGCTATGCATATTTTTTGATGTTTAAAGGGGATTATATAACAAGTAAGAATTACTTGAAAAAAGCGATGGAAATCAATTCTCAATTAGGCGATGGTGGAATTAGTAAATTAAATCTCTTGTGTCATGGTTATCTCCAGGTGCTGCAGAAAGATTTTAGTGAATTAAAGAAGACGCTTGATTTTCTCAGAGAAAAATATTCTGAAGAACTTGATAACGAGGCTGATTTTATTTTACTAAAAGGATTTCTATCGCTCAAAGACCATAACCAGATTGAAGATATAGAAAATAGCCTGAAAATACTCATTAGGCAAAAGAATTATGTAAAACTTGTCCAACTTTTGATAATCTGTAAGAATGCTCTTAGTCAATTTGAAATGTGGCACAAAAAGGCAATGGAGTTCAAAGACCAGGCATTAGAATATGCCCAAAAATATAGTATGCCGGGATGGGTTGATTATCTGAGTCCTGCTTCTATAAAAAGAGAAGTCCTTCCCCTTGAGATATATACACTGGGTAGATTGACCATAAAACTTCCTGATAAACGTATTATTGAGGAGCACAAATGGGAATGGGCAAAACCAAAACAATTATTTACCATCCTTCTCAATGCCCATCTAAAAAAACAATCATTGTCCCGTGACCAGATTGGCGCAATGCTCTGGCCTGAACTTCCACAAGATAAACTTGTGAACAACTTCCATGTAGCGCTAAATCAACTAAAGAGCGTTATTGGTAAAGAATATATCCAGTTCAGTGAAAAGACCTACAGCCTCACTGATGTAGCAATTGATGCAGAAAAGTTTCTTGGTCTTATTGGTGAAGCAAAAAAATTATTGAACGACAATAAGATACACGGTGCTGAATACCAGCTCAACAAGATAATTGAACTATATAAAGGAAAATATCTTGAAGACTTTTATGATGATTGGGTTCTGGAAATGAGGGATTTTCTTTATGAACAGTATCGTGAGGCAGTATTGATGCTTGCAGAAATCTATCTTAAAAAATTGAATACTCAAGCGGCGATTGGATTGATTACCAGACTGATTATCTCTGACCCGCTTGATGAAGAGGCACACCGATTTTTAATGTCTGCCTATATCCAGGCAGGAAAAAAAGAAAAGGCGATTGAGCAATATAAAAAATGTGCCCAGATATTCAAAAAAGAATTGGGTTGTGAACCATCAGAAACCACAATAAATCTTTACCATTCTATAATTAAAAACTGATTAACTTGAATTATTTGGCTAAATTTGTCCAAATAGAGTTTTAGAGCGGACCTACAGCACTTTAATACCCCTCCCCTATTTAATAGTTTCCCTAATACCCTTAAAGTATAATTTGGTATGAAGAAAATGATAAATCTCTGTCCAAAGTGCGGGTTTTTTGCCACAAACCTGCAAAATTCATATTGTCCCAATTGTGGGGGCAGACTGATTAATAAATG
>JBBILZ010000090.1:0-6813 GCA_037444665.1 Caldifarciminota bacterium | reverse complement strand
CCTTACTAACTCACGATATTCTATGGAAACCATACTTGCCTCCCATTTTTTTTCTTGCTTTTTCTAATGTAAAGCATATAATATAATTATCACTTAAAACCATAGGGCCTCTCTTGTTTTAGAAAACTTTATTAGCTCTTTAATATAACCAGGGAGGCCCATTATTTCAAGTAGCTTCTTAAGATCATTTTTAAACTGGTAAGGATGTGTGTTAACGTTTGCTAGTTTTACTTGACATTTTCCAAATGTCTTGTATAATTAAGTGTCTATATTTAAAAAGGGGATAGATATATGAATAATTGTCCACATTGTGGTGCACCAATAAAAGAAAATTATAAAATGTGTAGTAGGTGTAGAACAATATTAACAACCTTGAGCACAGAGACAACCGCCCACATAAATCTCTTGCGTAAGAAAATAGAGGCAGAGCCAAAAGATGTCAAACTCCGTCTTGAACTTGGTAACCTTTATCAAAGGCATGAACTTCTTTACGAAGCACTGGATGAATATAAAACAGTTCTTGGCCTTGATGCGAATAATTATGATGCCCATTGTAAATCCGCAATAATTTACCTTAAACTGAAGGATTTGAGTAGGGCTGAAAGTGGTTTCCGTACTGCCCTGCATATTCAGCCCCAATCTGAAGAAGCCATTATCGGTCTTTTCCGTGTTTACTATCTTGAGAATAAGGTTGTGGAAGCGATTGCCCTGGGTGAAAGAATTGTGAAATTGAAGCCAGATAATGTTGAATTTCACATGCTTCTAAAAAATCTTTACAAACAAAAAGGCGACAAAGAAAAAGTATTTTTGGAATTACAAAAATTGGAATCACTTGTTCCTGATAATGAACAGGTTATTAAAGAAATTGTCCAGTATTTTACAGACCAGAACGATATTGCGGGTCTAATAAAATATTATCAGAAAATGGAAGAGATGAAGATTGAAGATATAAAATTGGGTTTTGCAATTGGTAAATATTACTATGATTCTGGTGAACATGACAAGGCGATTGAACATTTTATTGGATTGTTTAATAAGCAAAATATTTCTGATGAAATGGGCGGAGACATCAATATTTATCTGATGCTATCCCATTTTGCCCGTGGTGATATATCAAATGCTACATCTCTGGCAAGAGAAATACCTGCAGAAAAATCAGCCAGTCTACCTGAAGAACTGGCCAAAAAGATGGCTTCAATCTTTTATGAAATTGGAAAACATTTTCTTGGAGACAATAAATCAAAAGAGGCAATCCCTTTTTTCACAAGAGCAATAAATTACGACCCTGGCGTGAAGGATTATCAACAGATATTAGAGAAGACCAGGGCAGAGATTGCCTTAGCAAATAAGAAATTTTTAAGAAAAATTTTGTCTATTGCCGCCGGTGCAGTTGCGATAATTGTTTTTTTCATTCTGGTGTGGCATCTATCACATAATAAGATTGTTATTTTTGTTGAACCTTCCAATGGTGTGGCAATCTTTATTGATAATAAACAAATTGAATTGCAATCAAGGAAGCCGGGTTTGTTTGAGACTCCTGAAATGTTTATAAGTGCGTACACTGTTGCGATTGAAAAAGAGGGATATAATAAATGGCAGAAAAAAGTTAATATTGGATTTGGTGGGGATGTTATAATTAAGGCAGCCCTCATTCCTCTTTACGGATACTTTCGGGTGAATTCTCAACCTGAAAGTGCTAATGTTTATCTTGATGGAGAATTGGTAGGTAAAACCCCTTATGTTTCAGCCGGTATATCAGCAGTTTCACATAAACTTGTGATTGAATTTCCTGGGTATCAATTCTACACCCAACAAATCAATATCACGCAGGATGATACAATTGACCTGGGAGTAGTTGTGCTGAAAAACCTTGCTGGCACCTGGGTCGGGAGTATTGGAGAAAATGGAGTGACTTATAATGCCTCGTTTGAGATGACGATAAAACAAGATGGTAACCAGATTAAAGTGAAGTATCAGCACACGCCTTCAAGAGAACTTTCTTACAAGGGGGAATTCAATGGAATTTTGCTGAATAACGATTTCCTTGCCGATGGAAATGTAAATTGCAAATGGCGTAATGTCTTTTACTGGGAGAATGCCAAGCGCCGGGTTATTATTAAAGGGAAATTATCAAAAGATTGGGAACGTATTGAAGGAACACATTTTGCTGAAGGATTGGGCGAGCATAAGTGGTGGGCAATCCGTAAAAAATAATATTATTTAACGACAAATAAGACCTATGAATACTTTGCAACTTCTCTTAAAAGTTCTTCAGTCTTTTTTGCCTCTTGTTCATCAATCAGGTTGATGGCAAAACCTGCATGAATCATCACATAATCACCTATTTTTACTTCCGGGGTAAGCACTATTGAAATCTCCCGACGTGCACCCATGATCTCAGCGATTGCCATATCATCTTTAATTTCTTCTATTCTACCAACAACTGCAAGACACATATTTCCTTAAATTTCTGTTTGCCTCAGATGGGCAAAGTTTCCTGCGATAACCTGGCCATAGGAAATACATCCATCATTAGTGGGTAATCTCTTATGGGTAATCACTGCAAAACCATTGTCTTTGAGTTCCTTAATCATCAAATCCAATAAATAACGATTCTGAAAAACACCACCAGATAAACATACTTTGTTCATACCATAGATTTTACGCAATTTTTGTGCAATGTCAAGGGAAAATTGGATTATAGTATTATGGAAACGAGCTGAGATCACTGGTTTACTTACACCTTTTTTCACATCATCAATTATTCCTTTCAGTATTCGGCGGACCAATATAACAAATTCTTTATTATAATCATCATATCTATTTTGGGAAATTTCATAAGGATAATAATCTTTTGTCCCTTTTTGTGAAATGTACTCCAAGTTTATTGCTGCCTCTGCTTCATAGGTAATTTCACTTGTTATGCCGAGCATTGCTGATACACAATCAAAGAGTCTACCCATACTTGAGGTATAGGCAAGGTTGTAATCATTGTCAATCATTCGGCAGATTGTGTTGATTTCATTTTCAGGGAACGCTTTTATTATTTTATTATTCGGGATTTTGCCGAGCAGTTTATACAGATACGCAATTGCAATCCGATACGGTTTTTTTATACTTTCTTCTCCACCAGGTAGTGGTAGGTATTCAATGTGTGCAACGCGCACTATGTTTTTTATATCACCAACAAAAAATTCACTGCCCCAGATTTTTCCATCTAACCCATAGCCTGTGCCATCAAAGGCAATGCCTATTACTCTATCAAAAATTCTGTTTTCACCAAGGCAGGAGATAATATGGGCAATGTGGTGCTGGACTCCGACTTTATGTAATTTTTTCTTTTTTGCTACCTCAAGGGCATATTTTGTAGAAAGATAGTCCGGATGCAAATCATAAACAATCAATTCAGGTTCAATTCTAAACCACTCTTTGTATTTCTCTATCATTTCATTAAAAAAATTAAGGGTCTCCAGATTATCAAGGTCGCCAATGTGTGGAGAGATATAGGCTGAATATTTATTTGCCAGTGTGAATGTATTTTTCAAATATGGTCCGAATGCAAGGGTAGGTCTGACTCTAAAAGGCAACTCAATCGGCACTGGCACATAACCTCTTGAACGTCTGATTATTGAAAATCCCTGACCTTTTTGATAGAATCCTACAGAATCATCACACCTGTTGATTATATCCCGATTGTGAGTGAGATAGAACGAAACCATATTTTTTAATTTTTTCTGAACTTCGCGGTCATCTTTTACCAGTGGTTCATCAGCAATATTAGCGCTGGTCATTACCAGATAAGGTATCTTTTCCATTAATAAATAATGGACAGGTGCATAAGGCAACATCACGCCGAGGTAAGGGTTTTTCGGTGCAACTTCTTCGCAAATCAAATTCTTTTTTTTCTTCAGTAGCATTATCGGTGCAGCAGGTGATTTAATAATTATTTTTTCTTCATGCGATATATCTACAATGCTTTTTAGATTTTGCTCACTGGTCATAATGGCAAATGGCTTTGTTGGTCTATTTTTTAATTTGCGTAATCTTTTTACTACTTTTGAATTTGTTGCATCACAGCTGATATGGAATCCACCAATACCTTTTATCGCAATTATGTTGCCTTCTTTTAAAAGGTTTATTGCTTCAGCAATTGGATTGTTAGTTCTTATTTTTATTCCGTTGATTTTATAAAGTGAGAATTGTGGTCCACACTTAAAACAACAATCAGGCTGGGCATGGAACCTGCGGTTATTAACCTCTTCAAATTCCTCCTGACAATCAGGGCACATTCTGAATGCTTTCATTGAAGTTTTTTTGCGGTCATACGGAGTATTGTGGATGATTGAATATCTTGGACCGCAATTGGTGCAGTTGATGAATGGAAATTTATACCTGCGGTCATCAGGGTCATTGAATTCTTCAAAGCATTCTGAACAGGTTGCAATGTCTGGAGAAATCTGGGTAAAGCCACTGGCAATTTTGCTATCTTTGATAACAAATATTTTTTTATTTTTTTGAGTGGGTATTTTTTTTGTTTCAATATTTTCAATGATTGATGCCTGCGGTTTATCTGATATCAATCTTTTCAAAAATTCTTTTATTTTATTATTTGCACCCTGAACCTCTATCTCTACACCAAAAGAGGTATTGCGCACAAATCCAGTTAAATTTAGATAATGGGCTAAACGGTATACAAAGGGTCTGAAGCCAACACCCTGCACAATGCCCTTGACCTTTATACGATAGCATGACATTGAGTATTATATCTATTCAAATTATATTATCAAGCCTTTAATCAGAATGCATCTTGTTTTGTTTAAATATTTTATTACTCATTGAAAAGTGTAAAGATTGAATCAATAATTTTCTTTTCATCGTCTTTTTTATAACCTAGCCAATTAATTAGTAATTCTCCATTCATATCTATTAAAAATGTCGTTGGTAAAGCCTGTAGATTGTATAAATTTCTAAAAACTTCTGTAGTGTCCAATAATATAGAATAATAAAAAATCGGCTCTTGTTGAAATGTTGAATAGATAAAAGTATTGAAAAATAAGGCATTGGTTGGTATAATTTAAGATACATTTGGGGGATACCCGATGTATCTTGTAAATATTTAAAAAAGGAGAACCAACCAATGCCATTAAATTATATCACAAAATTATTAGGAATTCTGTTGTATCAATAGACATCTTCCCACTACAATCCTAAAAAATTTTAGATTGTAGTTTTATTGACGCCCCAGAAAGAACCGAATCTGAAAAAACCTCCTAAAAGGTGGAATTCGGTTCCTTTAAGGTCCGTTTTTTAGCCAGGTTCCCAAAAAGCATCATACATCAGGGGATACCCCTGAAACCCCGATATGCATAAAATTTAAAGTTTATGCACCCTTTTTAGCACTCTGCACATCCCTGATGAGAAATTTCACGAACCTATGGTTCGTAACCCTGATGCACAAAACAGGAACAGACGTCAGCCATTTTCCATTAAGAACCAGTTTTCAAAGACCAAGTGTCCAATTATATCCAAATATTCTTTACTGTCAAGTACTTTTTTAAGCCGCCTGCCGATAGGCTAACACCACCTCCGGCACCTTATTAAACTCCTCGCCTTCTAAACTAAACTCACCACCACATTTTAATCTCTTATAAACCGCATCCAAAGGCTCTAATCCCCAGAAATTCTTAAAACCTTCATTACTTACTCGCTTACCAAAATACCGCTCAACCGGCGGCCGCCAACCCAAAGCCTTACTCAACCGATGGTGATTATAATTATCAACAAACTCTTTTACCTTTGCCTGAGCCTCCTCTAAAGAGGTAAAATAATACAAGGACAAACATTCACGCTCTAAGGTCTGCCAGAACCGCTCAATCTTGCCATTCGTCTCCGGGGTATGCACCCGACAACGAATCTGCTTTATCCCTAACTCCTGAAGCAACTTCTGAAAACCATTTAAACTACCCTCATAGAGACTCACAAATTGTAAACCATTATCATTGATAATATCTAAAGGCTCACCATATTTCGCAATCGCCGCCCTTAATTCCCCAATCACAGTCTCCATCTCTTGATCCATCCTCAATTCGCAAGAAACAATATATCGTGAATAGTCGTCAATAATGCCGATTGTATAAACCTTGCCAACACCCTTAATCCAAAATGGCCCTTTAATATCAATGTGCCACAATTCATTGGGCTTACCCCGCTCATAACGCCTTTCAGATTTTCTCTTCAAGCGCTTAATATGATTCAAACCATAACGGACGAAAATATTGTGAACCCCTTGATGGCTGATATCAAAAATCCCACGATGTTTAAATTCCGCGGCTAATGCCTCAGCGCCAATACCCCTGATTATCCGTGCCAAAACAATCAGAACCTCAGCCCAAAACGGCACTTTAAACTTTATATTCTTTGGCCGTTTTGGCAAATCGATGAGGGCAAAAGTACTTCGCTTACTCTCTTCATACCGTTTTAACCAGCAATTAAAGGTCTTATAATCAATATCAAATCTATTGCAGACCATCGTCTTGGCTGCCTTATTCCCTTGGTCTAACAATTTATAATAGTAGTTAATCCATGCTAATCTTCTTTCAATATCAGCGCAATGCTTCTTAAGCAACTCCCTCTTAACTTTTCGTTTTTCAAGATGCTCGTATCTCTTTTTTGCTTCTTCAATCTTCTTAAACATCCATTTTATCCATTTGTTTTTCAAGAGAACCTCCAATCATTGTAATTATAGCTTTATAGCCAAAGCTGTCAATAATCATTAGGAAGATGTCTATTGATACAACAATATGAGAACCTATG
>JBBILZ010000089.1:0-7044 GCA_037444665.1 Caldifarciminota bacterium | reverse complement strand
GAATTTAAGGTTCCAATTGGTCCACAGCATCCTGCATTAAAAGAGCCCATCAGTTTAAGGATGACGCTTGAGGGTGAAATCATAAAAGATGCTGATTTGAGACTCGGTTATAATCATCGGGGTATTGAAAAACTTGCTGAATCAAGGACATATATTCAAAATATCTATCTCACTGAGCGGATTTGTGGTATCTGTTCACATTCCCATACCACCTGTTTTGTTCAGGGCGTGGAAAAATTGATGGAGATTGAGCCGGCAAAGAGGGGAATTTATATAAGGACACTTGTGTGTGAATTAGAGCGGATTCATAGCCATCTCTTGTGGCTTGGTGTTGCCGGTCATGAGGCAGGTTTTGATACATTCTTTATGTATACCTGGCGTGACCGTGAACTGGTGATGGACATCCTGGAAATCATTTCTGGTAATCGTGTCCACTATGCAATGAATACCTTTGGTGGGGTACGTCGTGACCTTGATGAATTACAGATTAAGAAGTGTCTTGATTATCTTGAAATCTTAAAGAAGAGAACTGAATACTATGCCAATATTGGTACGAATGAGCCGACCTTTGTAGCAAGGCTTGTTGGTGTGGGTAAATTGCCTAAGGAAAAGGCGATGGAATTATGTGCAGTTGGTCCAACCTTAAGGGCTTCAGACATTCCGCGTGATGTGCGTAAGGACGACCCACACGCTGCTTATGGAGAAATTCCATTTGAGGTCTGCACTGCAGATACCTGTGATGTGCTCGGCAGGGTGATTGTGCGTGTAAAGGAATTATTTGAATCATATAAAATGTGTGAGTATATCTTGAAGAATCTGCCATCTGGTGATATAAAGGTAAAGGTGCCGAGGAAGGTAAAGCCAGGTGAGGTGGTGAGTAAGTATGAGGCCCCGCGGGGTGAGAATATTCACTATATTAAATCCAATGGCACGGATAAACCAGAGCGGTTAAAGGTTCGTGCACCAACACTGGGCAATTATGCAGCAACAATATATATGTTAAAGAATGGTTTTATTGCAGATATTCCTTTAATATTTGCAGCGATAGACCCCTGTATCTGCTGTGCCGAGAGGGTTATTTCCCTTGTTGATGCAAAGACCAAAAAAGAACGGATAATGACTATGGCAGAATTGCGCAAGTTCTCTATTGAATTCTATAAGAAGAATCCACCGAAGAAGGAAGTGATATGGCCACTATGATACAAAATTCTAAATTCGAAATCCGAAATTCTAAACATATTTTTGAATTTGGAAAATTAGAAATTAAATATTGTGTCGGATTTCGTGCTTCGGATTTCGGATTTGTGCTAACAGGACGGTATCAATGGATATCTTAAAGACAATCCTCTATCTTTTGGTCTATCCTGGTTTTATATTCTTATTCTTGTATTCAACATTTGCTGAGTGGTTTGATAGAAAGGTCTATGCCCGCGTGCAGAACAGGATTGGTCCATTATATACCGGTCCGCGCGGAGTGCTCCAGCCGATTGCGGATTTTATCAAATTGATGGCAAAAGAGGATATTATACCGGAAAAGGCAGACAAGGCGATATTTTCCGCATTACCGGTTTTTGCCCTGACCTGTGTCGCAACTGCGGCAATGTATCTGCCGGTCTGGCACTATGAGGTCTGGTCCACATTTAACTCCTTTGATGGCGATTTGATTGTTGTATTGTTTCTGTTAACACTTCCTACCCTTGCCTTCTTCCTTGCAGGCTGGCATTCAACAAATCTATTCTCTATTGTGGGTGGGGTGCGTGTTTTGACGATGTTATTCGGTTATGAAGTGCCGCTATTCCTTTCGGTATTGAGTCCAGCAATCCTTGCTGGTTCATGGCGTATCTTAGGAATTACCTGGTTCTATCAGGAAAATCCATTATTGTTGTTGGTCAATATCATCGGCTTTTTCATCGCCTTGATTGCCCTGCAGGCAAAATTGGAGCGTGTGCCATTTGATGTGCCACATGCTGAGACTGAGATTGTTGGTGGGACATTTACTGAATATTCAGGCAAGAAACTTGCATTCTTTAGGCTCCTTTCTGATGTTGAGATGGTGGTCGGTGCGGGTTTGATTTCCGCAATATTCTTAGGTGGCTTCCCTGGTGGGTTAATACCAGGATTCATCTATTTCATCATCAAGACCCTGATTGTAATATTCTTGCTTTCTCTTATTCGGGCGCTCTGTGCGCGTATTCGTATTGACCAGGTTGTATCATTCTCCTGGCGTTATCTTGCTCCCCTTGCAGTATTACAGTTGTTGATTGTGATCATATTAAAATCTTTGATTTTTTAAGAGGTATATGGGTGTGCATATTTTATCTGCAAATTCTAAATCCGAAATCCGAAATTCTAAACAAATTCAAAATTCCAAATTACAATTTTCTAAACTTATTTTTGAATTTGGAAAATTAGATATTGTTTCGGATTTCGTGCTTCGAATTTCGTATTTAAGAGGTGAGGTATTATGAAAATTGCTGCTTTTTTACCAGAGTTGATTCGGCATATCTTTAAAAAACCAGCCACTGTAAAATATCCATTTGAAAAACTTGAAGTGCCCAAGGGATTCAGGGGAACACCGGTTTTGATACCGGAAAAGTGTATTGTCTGTTATGCGTGCCAGCGTGATTGTCCGGCAGAGGCAATAGAGATCACTACGGTCAATGAGGCAGAGAAGAAATTTAAGATGGTGATACACAATGACCGTTGTGTCCATTGTGAGCAGTGTGCTGAGTCATGCCCAGTGGATGCAATCAAGTTGAATACTGAATTTGAACTCGCTGCCTTGAGCAGATGGAACTTAAAGGCGGAGTATATCTACACCAAGGCATCACCCAAGGCAAAGACCGAAACAAAGTAATCCTGCAAGATATCCGTAGGGCAAAACTTTAGTTTTGCAGGTAATTAAAAATGCAAACAGGCGATGGCAAGGTGAAATGTAGCGACAACAGAGTGGGATAAGGGTTTTTCAAGATGGCAAAGCCGCGAGATATAATCAATATAATACTGAGGATATTTATATGGTTTTGTATAATCTTATTGATAGTTATCGTTTTATTACCAATCGTAAAACCCAATTATATACTTCATAAAGTTTCAACTCACCCTTTCTTATCAGAATTTAAAAGGTGTAAACTGATGAGTTATAATTTTACCTTAGAAGAGCGTAATTCATTTACAGTCATTGACCTCTATCGTCAGAAATATAAAGCTGTAGATTTATATTTTAGAGATACTATTATTTCAAAATATAATATTCACTATAATTACAAAATTTCTGTTCTGCTCAATGGTTGGGAGGTGCAACATGTTTTATTTGAGAAATGTTTAGAACTCACGGATGGTTTTACTTTAGCAAAAATTATCAATGAGATGGAAGAAGACAGTGCGCTGGTTGAGTTGGTAAATATATCAGATGTTAAGGAGTGTCATTATCAATGGCCCGATTTTATATATGCTGGCGCGCATGACTTAATTAAATATAATAAAGAATTTGGAGTAACATATTTTAAATTGCAAAAGGTCCCTGCGCAACTAAAATTTCTTTCAAAATATGGAATTTTTTTAGGAATGATAAAAAGAAAGGGATTGGATTATTCTGACTTTGATTCAATACACTTTATTCGGTATGCTGAGCGCCTATGATGAGCAAAAATATTGTTGAGGTCTGGCGAATACAAGGATTTTCTGATGAATTTAAGAATGATTTTGTTGAAGTGGGAAATTACGGAGAACCATTACATATCAAATGGCTTTCAGACCCTGATACGATTAATCCCATATTCGTGAAGCCATTGATATTGAAACAACTCTACGCCAGAGGACTAACTAAAGAATATATCCAAAAAAATTTTCTGCTTGAAGAAACTGGGGCGCGCAGGTGGGCAGATTATTATAAAAAAGAAAGAAAGATTGTTGATTGTTCCCGAATCGCCGGATATTACAAATATCGCTGGTTGACGAATTCATGGATTGATAAAATATCAGGAGGATTAAAGATTAAACTTTATTTTACATATTCTAACGATTATAAAACTCTTGAGTTGGTGCGTATTGGCACTTCAACAAGCAATTTTTACGAAAATATAAATCTACATCCAATAACTAAAGTTATTGATTTTAATTCACTTATGAAAGTTGATCCCCTTATTGATGCTACAAAAATAAGTTTTAAGTTACAATGTGATGGTGAGATAATAGCTACTTTTACCCGAGACAAATGGGAATATGAAATTGATGTAGAAACCGGGAATTTTAAGAAAAAACGTATATTTAAAGGAATGACGTGTATGCTTCCATATGATAGACACTTATATCAAGAGGTAGAGTGGTATGTTAATACTAAAAGAAAAAAACGATGATATACCTACATCAAACTGTAGTTGCCCGATTTATCGGGCATTATACCAGGGATTGGTTTAGAAACAGGTCTAAGGTTATAAGGCATAGCAGCCAGTATGGTCATAGGGCATGGTTTATAGGCAAAAAATACACAACTGAAGAAAATACTTCCTTTCAATAACTTTAGGCATTTTGGACTTTTAGGCATTTTAGATTTATAGGGCTTTTCCCTGTCCGAAAATTCTTGAAACTCTGCAAATGAGCATTGACAGTAATCAGGATTATAATATAATCTACCATAATATGAAAGAAAAATTGGCGGATAAGAAACTGCAAGAGGCAATCTTAATGGAGAAAGAGAGAGGGACTCCGGATATTGAGATTGGTAAAAAATACGGCGTGACATACAGATATATTGAGCATGTCATTACGAAGTCAAAAGGAATAAATGTCAGTGTCCTGAATGGGATAAGAAAGATTAAAAAGTTTTCGCCCAAGGACTTTAAAGAAGAGCAGAGTAGTGTCTGGAGTTTTAGGCAACGTGGAGATTGGGCAACGCATAATGGAAGTTATCGTGGGAATTGGTCACCATATATCCCAAGGAATGTAATTTTAAAATATTCTAAACCTGGAGAAGTGGTATTGGATTACTTCTGCGGTGCAGGAACAACCGCAGTTGAGGCAAAATTATTAGGGAGAAGATGTATTGCCTTAGATATCAATGATAAGGCAATTGAATTAGCAAAAAAGAGCATAGATTTCAGGATTGGTTCCTGTCAGCTTGGGTTATTGGAAAATAAATTCCCTCTGCCAATTTATGAACCCCAACTATTGGTAGGCGATGCCAGAGATTTATCTTTTATACAAACCAATTCAATTGATTTAATATGTGCCCATCCCCCTTATGCGAATATTATCCATTATACCGATTCAAAACCAGGGGATTTGTCATTCCTGGCGATTGAGGAATTTTTACGGGAAATGGCAAAGGTTGCTTTAGAAAGTTATCGTGTTTTAAAACCGGGTAGACAGTGTGCAATCCTCATCGGTGATATGCGTAAGCAGAAGCATATTATTCCCCTTGGATTTAAACTGATTGATGTTTATTTAAAGGCAGGTTTTAAATTAAGGGAACTTATCATTAAACGACAGCATAACTGCAAAACGACTGGATTTTGGTATGCGAATAGTATTAAATACAACTTTTTACTTCTGGCTCATGAATATTTACCCATTTTTGAAAAACCATTAGAGCCATCTATTGTGAAAGAAGAAGCAGAAATCTATAGTGACATTGCATCCAAAACAATAAAGCCAAATTTTAAAAGAAGATTAAAAGAACTTGAAACCACAACAGTTTGGATCTTTCCTGAAAAGGATTTTGAAGAGTTAATGAACAAAAACATCATTAAGCGATACTGGCGCGGTGATGGTTATAAAATAATTACCTTATTACCTATTCCGCAAGAAGATCTATCAGATAATAGAATGAAATGTAGAAGAAATAGTTTAATTTTCATAAAAACTTTATTTTTAGACCACGGCCTCCCACCGTCAGCGATTAACCTCTATCTTGAAGAGATTAAAACAATAATCAATAGAGAATTACCATACCTGAACAGGCAAGATTATTTGGTCATAGAAACCAATGATGTGAGAATAAATGGCTATATTGAGTCACTCGCAAAGTGGATAATTGATACTATATCAAACAAGAAGTTGTGGCTTAAGGAAATTATTGTGGTTGCAAAGAATGAAGAAGATATTATCGTTGAGAATTCAAAAAATAATTACTTAAATATTATCCATAAATATTTACTCGTTTATGAAGTTATCTAACGGGTAATAAATATGAAGATTGGAGATTCAGAACAAAAATACCTTAATTTTGCAGCAAATATATCATTTTTTGAGTTCTTCCAGAAAGAATTCCGAAGTTCTGCTGTAAAACTTGATACTCTAAAAAAAGAAATATCAATTCTGGAAAGCAAAAAGCCCTGGACGATTAACAGTCTTGCAGATTATATTGTGGAATTTCCAAAAAGTTTTTTAGTCTTTCAAGAACTATTTCAATTATTGCGGTTTACTAATGCGCAGCTCATTCACTTTGTCTTTGATATTGAAAAATTAAATTCAATAAATATGGATGCTATATTTGAATATTTGATTTTAAACATTAAATATGATTTAGCATTTCGCAAACTTTTTCTTAAAATGACAAGTTCCCAGATGGTCTATGATAAATTTGTGAATCAAATAGATAACTATGACCGACATCTATTAATTGCTAATTTCAAACTTGCAGTTACTGAGTATGTTGCCAAAATTCAAAATAATTTCGGCATATTAGAACAAAGAATAAAAACCGAGGAATTTAGCCCGGATTATTCATACTATTTTTGGCTAAATTCATTCCGGTGCAGTCCCAGAGCGGGTCCACAGCACTTTTCAGCAAGAAAAAATTTTTGACACTCTGTTTTTTTCCTCGTCATTGCGAGGCAATGCACTTGCCGAAGCAATCTCATCTGTTATCGCACAGTTCAGAGATTGCCACGCCTTTGCCTTCGGCAAAGGCTCGCAATGACATTGAGTATGAATAATGCAGGTTAGAGACTTTGCCATAAGATTTTCCCGCTATCTCATTGAAAATTTAAATTTGAATGATGTTATAAAAAGTGTAAATTTAAGGGATTATCTTAAAAACAA
>JBBILZ010000088.1:0-7350 GCA_037444665.1 Caldifarciminota bacterium | reverse complement strand
AAGTCTCCTTTTGTCACCCTGAACTTGGTTCAGGGCCTCAAAATATCCCCAATATATGATGTGGACATTTTATAAAACGCTCTAAAAACTGGGGGATGGCAAGCCTTTTTTGTTGCTTGATTAATTATAAATTTTGATTATAATAACTCTTAATATTTTTTATTAAAGGAGGCATTATGAACTTACCTTTTGGTGAAATAAAAAATAATCTACTGATGATGAAATTTTCTACAGCAGATTATTCTATTGCTTCGGTTCTTGGGGCAATAAAGCTCCATCTTGATGTGATTGAGGAGATGGGTTGTATTTTTCTGGGTGCCCAGACCGAATTGGTTGCTGGTCCTACGCCAGTATTCCAACCTGTTCCAGTTATTGCACAGTTTGAATATATTGGTAAGGGCAATGCAAAAGAAATACTTGAGAAAGTTTACAGACTCGTCTGGCAGGGAATAGTGAACTCATTCCCTGATGAGACCTGTTGGTCACAGGCAAAACAGGCATATTCTGATTTTATCTCTGCCCAGGCAGATCTATTGAGGGCAAGGATAGAAGCAACAAAGGAATAAAGGTATAAATGCCTAAATACCTAAATGTCTAAAATACCTAAAATGCCAAAATATATAAAGATATGATGTTGCTATTTTGCCTTATTTCATTGACTGCTGATTTACGCTGGACTGAAGTTGATGTTGCGCTCTGGAAAGACGGCAGGGCAGATTTTGTATATAAGATACGCTGGAATGTCATTTCCGGTTCAATGAGTGCCTTTTACCTTATGGGTCTTTCTGTGGAACCTTTTTTTGATTACGAAAATTCCTATGCCCTTGATGAATACAATAATAAATACCCAATTGACATTAAAGACCTTGGTAAAGGTAAATATGATATTGTTCTCAGCAATGGTAAGAGATATGGACCTGGTGAAATCACATTCATTATACATTTTGGTGGTGATTTAGCACGGAGTAAAAATCTCGCCACTACCCAGAGTGAATTTGGTGAACTTGTGGTCATGCACTGGGCACCACCACAATGGGATGAGCCAATGGAACATTATACGGTTAATGTCTACTATCCGATTGAGGTTTCAGGAAAACAGGTAAATCCTGATGATTATGGCTTCCGTACGGAGAAATTTATGAATGAGAATTATCTCCTGGATTATTTCGGACAGGAGTCTGAAGGCAAATACTACTTTACGGTTAGAATTCACAAGAACGATGTGTATACTATGGAAAAAATATTGATTCAGCAATACATTCCATCTGCATACTTTACTACTGAAAAATTTGGGAAGATAGAAATCAAACCAGAACGAAAAAAGAAATTTTTCATTCCCTATGAATTAATTTATATGATATTTTCTATTATCCCCTATCTATTCTATTCAAACAAGAAAGCGCAAAAAATAAAAGGATTGTACAGTGATGTTCAGGCTCTGCAATGGCTCAGGCAGGATTGGGTGCCACCAAAGATTGAAGTGGCAACATTTCGTAAGTCAGGCAAAGTAGCAAAACTTGATCTGATTGAGGCAGCAATACTCCTTGATTATCCCGTGAATAAAGTTTTCACAATCATTGCTGAAAAGTTACAAAAGAATGGGGTTTTACAGATTTTGAATTACCTCCCGATTGAAATTTCAATACTACAGCGACCTTCTGGATTAACTTATTATGAAAAAATGTTTCTTGATGCAATAAATACTGATGGAACTATGGACGAAGCGGGTTTAAAGGCACTGATTATGCAAATTATTGAAAATATTTCTGCAAAGGCATGGGATTGTGACCTTGAGGCAACCAAGGCATATTATACAGAAAAGATTGGCTCTCCAGATGTTGAGGAACCAATAGATGAGAACTATAATGATATGTCATACTATTATTATCTCAGGCAACGCCCATTTGACGGAGAAGATTATTATAAAGAGATGGAAGAGGGTTTTGTGATATATGGCGAACCAATAAAAAATTATTCTGCATTTGTTCATTCTGATGCCTGCCATAGTGCCTGTTATGTCCACACTGCCTGCCATGATGCCTGCCATTCAGCGTGCCATTCAGCCTGTCATTCAGCCTGTCATAGTGCGTGCCATTCTGCCTGCCACTCTGCCTGTGTCAGTGGAGGAGCAAGGTAAATGATAAAATACTTAAAATCCAAAATCCCTAAATACCTAAAAGAAAAAATGAAAGTCCAGATTTCAAATGAACAATTAACC
This sequence comes from Caldifarciminota bacterium, assembly GCA_037444665.1. Taxonomy (GTDB): domain Bacteria; phylum Hydrothermota; class Tepidihabitantia; order SM23-42; family JAOAFX01; genus JAOAFX01. The sequence goes on along the minus strand of JBBILZ010000088.1, from coordinate 5,132 downwards.
TATGATTTACAATGGGTAGATAGGTTCATTAAACAAATAAAATCTTATGTTTATGTGCGGGAAATGGACAATCTATTGATTCTGATACCAAATCAGACATATAAATTGAATCGTTCGGGCATTGCAATACTGGATTTTTTATTAAAGGGAAATTCAATAAATAAACTGCTGGATATGATAGGAGATAGTAAAGAAAAGAGAAAAGAGTTGCACTATTTCTTCTGTGATTTACAGGCAATCATCAGTGGTTGTTTGCGTGAAGGCGAGAAGAGGGAGGCAGTTTATTATTATGAATTTAATGGTGACCTCAATAATTATCCAGTTCTTTCTGAGATTGCAGTAACTTATAAATGCAATCTAAAATGTGAGTTTTGCTATGTTGGCGATAAAGATTATCCAGAACTCGGCATTTCTGATTTGAAAAAGATATTATTTAAAATTTACTATGAGGCAAGAGTGCCTTCTGTGAGTTTTACAGGTGGTGAGCCACTCTTAAGAAATGATATTATACCCCTTGTTGAATATGCGACAAGGATTGGTCTCTGGACAAATCTCATTACAAATGGAACCCTACTTGATGATACGACGGTTAAAAGTTTAAAAAAAGCCGGACTTTGTAGTGCACAGGTGAGTCTGGAAGGGCACAATTCAGAAATTCATAACCAGATTACAAAAATCTCTGGTTCATTTGATGCAACGATTAGAGGAATAAAAATATTGCAAGATTACGGCATACCGGTTCATACTAATACTACAGTCTCTAAGAGTAATTTAAAATTTTTAAAAGAGATATTATTGTTTACTAAAGAGATGGGACTTCCAAGATTGTCAATGAACCTTTTAATACCCTGTGGTAGTGCCGAAAACAAGAAGCATCTCTGGGTGCCATATTCAGAGATTGGAGATTATATCTTAGAAATTAAACATCTTGCAGAAAGAGAGAATATAAAATTTCTGTGGTATTCACCATTGCCGATGTGCGAATTTAATCCTATTGCCTATGGATTTGGTAATAAATCCTGTGCCGCAATTACGGGATTATTGAGTATTGACCCGATGGGCAATGTCCTGCCCTGTTCTTCGTGGCGTGAGCCTGTCGGTTCTTTATTGAAAAATGATTTTAAGGAAATCTGGGAATCACCAATCCTGAGTTATTTTAAATATGCTGACTATGCACCAGAACAATGCCACGAGTGTTTGCAATTCAAAATATGTAAAGGTGCCTGTCCAATATTCTGGAAGGCGAGTCCATTTAAAAACAACCCTCCAAAATATTTTATGGGTCAAGAATGAATCGTATGAGTTCATATCATATATTTGACCAGATTTCTCCCGGGTTGAGAAATGTCCTGACCGTTCTCGTATTTTTTATCGGTTATGCACTACAGTTAAGTTCAAGAAATATACTTATCGGACTACCATTTTTTATCTTTTGTGTGTTATTAAACTGGGTAAAAGGGTTTTCCTTAAAACCAGTTCATGCTATGAAATTAGAATGGAAAGAGGTTACTCCTGAGAAGATTGACCAGGTCAATCAACATTGTCAGAAATTGGAAAGTATCCGGGGTGGAGAATTTGGTTGCGTCATTTTTATCCTCCTCGCTATCTTTCTTTTTATTTTTGGCGTGCCATTTTTAGAAATCTTCGCAAAAGGTGCAAAAAATAATTTTGCCGTGATTGCATTAATCATTGATTCTTTAGTAATTTTTGGTGGTTTGATGATAAGTGGTCGGCGTTCAGTCTGGATACCCAATAACCTGTCAACAAAAACAGCAGTGATTCAGCGCATATTAAATCATCCAGATTTTAAAAAAGACCCATCTTTGAAAATAATACCATATTTGGAAATAGGTGAGACCAAAGAAGGTTCATTTCCCAATGATACACGAATTCTGGTCAGATTCAAAGATGCGCCCCATGATTTTATTGGTCTGCAATATCAGATTTCCATAAATACTGTGCAGGGAAAAGTATATCCTTATTGCTACAGTGTTATTATTGCCCGACCATCATTTAAATTATTGGAAAAATTTAAGCCCGTTACTTTAAATAAATTGACCATTGAGACAGAAAACAGTAGTGAGGCAGATGTGCTTATTATTCGGCAAACTACCACAAAGAATTCAGGCTATTATACAAATCCTTCAATGCAGGATTATATACTTTCCACCAGTATTGACATCGCCAAAAAAATACTGACTTTATAAAAATTCCTGATCCCGTTTTTCAACATTTTTCTGCCAGGCAGAAAAATGTTGAATTTTGAAATTATTAAAGAATCTCAGGCTGATAATTTTAAACTTTTGGCAATTTTTAGTATACATTTCGAGTCTTGACAGGGTGTTTAAGCTGATTATACTTACAAGTGATGAAAGCGATTCGTCTTTCGGGTCATGCACGCGAAATAATTCGTTTTCGTGGTGCAACTGAAGACGAAGTTATTGAAACAATACGGAGTAGCTCGTGGTCTTCAGCTGAACAAGGAAGGTTAGAATGCCGAAAGGATTTTGTTTATGGTAAAGCATGGAATGGTAAATTTTATACTACAAAACAAGTGCGTCCTATATTTGTTGAAGAATTGGATGAAATTGTAGTAATTACGGTTTATGTTTATTATTATTAGGAAGGAGGTTTAAATTTATGAGAATAACTTACGATAAAGAAGTTGATGCGTTATATATTCGTTTCATTGAGACTACAGTAACCACACAGCATATTGCTGAGGGAATAGCGATAGACTATGCTTCAGATGGTAGGGTTGCGGGTATTGAGCTACTTGATGCACGTAAGCGTTTTGGTGATTTGGAGATATTTCGGAGAGTTGTGTTAGAGGATATTGCTTTAGCAAGTAGATAAAAAAGTTAAGAAACACTTGTATAAAAGGTATAAAAAAAACACAACTGCTGGTGAATGCAGTTATTGGTGATGAAATTTATTAAATTTATGGTATTATTATTCAGATGAGAAAGAGTCTTCCAAAGATGACGGATGAGAATGGTATTACCACCTGGACGGGTGCGTATCAGCCGTTTGGGGAGATGATAACAGGTTCGGGCAATGTGCATGGATTTACAGGGAAGGAATTGGATGCGGAGATGGGTTTAAATTACTTCTGCCAAAGATTATACGATTCCCAAATCGGTCGTTTTATGACCCTTGACCCCTTTGGCGGTTACATTGAGCTCCCCCAAACCCAGATGAGATACGGCTATTGTATGAACAATCCCCTTAAATACATTGACCCGCTGGGGTTAGATGGCGATGATGATTACTGGAGACTGCCAGAAGATTATTTACCTCCTTGTGTAGTTTGGGCAGAGCGTTGGTATCCTGATTTACCATCTTTACAAAGGCTTTCTGAGATACTGGGTTATGGTAATATCGGCGATTTTGGCCGTCCCCTGGGATTTGTGCCACCATCTCGTGAAGAGATTGTGATGCTAAATTTAGGGAATCAAGGTTTTGAGAAGTTTCGTGTTGGTACTGAAAATGGAATAGAAATAATAAAGGAGCCTCCGGATGTAAAAATGCAGAGTCCAAGTGGCAGTCCTCGCCATTTAAGTGCCCTTCAAGAATCTCATAGACAAGGACATAGATGGGTAACATGGATAGGTGCTACAGCGGGTCTCGTTACAGTACTTGCTCCTGGATTTGCACCAATGACAGGACTTATTGCAGGTGCTTGTGCTATTACTTCTTTCGTCGGGTCGTTAATGGCACCAAAAGGCACGTTTACAGAGGCGGATATTTTATTTGATGGTATAACAGGTACTGCTGGAGTACTTCTTCCTCTACGATATTCTGCGGTAGTTGGAGTATATACCGCAATGATGGAAACTATTGGACATCCCGCTACGCAACCTCCACAACTTTATCCGTGGGTAGCTGATCACACCGCTGTATACATAAAAAAGCGATAGAATTAAAATAATAACCTATGCCTAAATGGTTTTGGATACTACTAATAATCCTTCCTTTGGTATTTAATATTTTCCCAAAGCGAATATGGGATTTCTACCGCCATTTTCCCGGAAGCGGCCCAGAAACGCTATACGATGTGTGGTTATGGAAAGTTAGAATGACATTAATACTAATGGGAGTTGCCCTATATTTTTTGCTGAAAGGATAGATAGAAATAACTATCCGTCATCTACTAAGCAGAAATAAGTAGTGATATATATGAAAGTTTTGCTGTTATTTTTTGATAAAACATGAGTTGTGACAGGAGAGAGTTCAGATTAACTTGGCGAAAGATATTTGAGACAGTGCACGATACAATATTGATGTTCAAAACCTCGCAAATAGGTATTTTTTATTTAATTAACTTATTTTTTTCAATCATAATCAGTTTGCATCTATATTAGTCTTAAAAGGGTATTTACACATATACGATTATATATTTATTTTAGCTATTTCTGTCTTTGCTATGATTTTTACTTATTTTTGTGTAATCCGGTTCATTGTAGATATTAGAATTCATACTGTAGCAAATATTAAAGATAGTTTAGCCCAGGCATTTCAACTGCTGCCCAAGGCACTGGCAGTTAATTGTTTAGGACTGATTATTGTTATAATGGGTTTATTTTTTTTCTTGATCCCTGGATTTATTCTCGCGTCCTATTTTGTATTTATCAATCAAATTTTAGTAATAGAAAAAACGAAAGTTATTGATACTTTTAAATGGAGTTTTTTAATTACTAACAAAAATTGGGTGAAACTTTTTATTATAGTTTTTATTTACAATGTAGTTGCATGGGGGACAGGCAGTTTAACAAAAATTACTGACATTTATAATCCATTAGAAGTGGCTGTAAAAATAAATTTATATCATATCCTATATTATTTTCTTGCTCCGCTTTACATACTGTATTTCGAAATATTTATGACATTGTTATATTTGCAAATAGAGAATAATCGTTTGTAACTTAAATGAAATTCCGAATTCCAACTGGTTTAAACTTTTGAAACAAGGGGGAATTTTTTCTATTGTTGACATTCCATGAAAATTTATTAAAATTAGCAAGATGAAAAGAGGCATTCGTAAATATCGGACATTTTTGGAAGCAAGGTTGGATATGTATCGGGAGATGTGGAAAAGAGGATTTCAGGAAAAAAGGGTAGCAAGATTCTTA
>JBBILZ010000087.1:0-7507 GCA_037444665.1 Caldifarciminota bacterium | reverse complement strand
ATTGTATCAAATTGTGGTTTTGTAATACATTCAGAAACAATATCCAACAATAAGTGGATATCTTTACTTAGTGCACGCGCAGATATTTCAGCATAATCTTCTGTCGCATTAGCATCAAGACTGGCGCCAAGCCTCTCAATACGCATAAGCAGTTCATCACCGTTATGGATTTGGGTACCCCTTATCAGCATCCTTGCAACAAAATTTGCCAATCCTTCTTTACCTGACGGGTCAAGAACACTACCTGCTTTAATAATCACTTTTAATTCAACCATAGGAATTTTGTGCGCCTCACTCAATAAAACCACACATCCATTATTCAATGTATCACGCTCAATGTGCATAGCAAAGATTAAATTTAAAAAGCAAATACTGAAAACTATAATTACCCTGATAAGTAATGAACGCAACATTTTACCTCCCCGGTATCAAATAACCAACTGTCCTGTTTTTTTCAGTAAAGTATTGATTCGCAACCCGCACAATATCATCTTTAGTAACACTCATAATTTTTTCCGGATAAATATTAATATTCTGCCAACCACCACCTACAATCTCCCAGTAACCAAGTGTAAAACCGATTCCGCTTGGCGAATCCTGGCGAAAAACAAACTGGGCAAGGGTTTGATTCTTTGCCTTTTCTATCTCATCATCGTTTATATCTCCAGTTTTCAATCTCTCAATCTGGGCATAAATTTCATATTCCAGATTCTCCAGACTTATATTAATCTGTGGTATCCCGAAGATAAAAAAAGTGCCTTCATATTTAGATGCAGAATGATATACCCCCAGATTTACTGCCATACCTTTTTCCTGCATTAGTATTTTTTCAAACCAGGATGACTTACCATAGGACAGAATCTTGGCAATAATATCAAGGGCATAGGCATCAGGATGGGATAAATTTACTGTGCGATAATTGATTGCGAGGGCAGATGCATTCACATCCTTAACCAACTTAAACCTTCTCTCACCATTCTGTGCTGACTCCGTATATTCAATTTCCTTTACTTCTTTACCCTTTATCTTTCCGAAGTATTTCTTTACCAACTTAATTGCCTCTCCCCTATCCACATCACCGCTGATAACAACTATTGCATTTGCTGGATTGTAGTATTTTTTATACCAGTTGTATACATCATCACGCTCAATATTTTGCAGGTCAACCATATAACCAATCACTGGATTCCGATAAGGATGATAAGTATAGGTCATCAAATCCAGGGTTTCAAATAGGCTGCCATAGGGGTCATTCTCACCGAGCCTGCGCTCTTCCATCACCACACCCTTTTCTGGAACAAATTCTTTCTCCGCAATCAATAAGTTCTGCATCCGGTCAGCCTCCATCATCAATTCCAATCCATAACGGTCTTTATACAAATTTGCCCAGTAAACGGTTTGATGCGTTGAGGTGAAAGCATTCTCTTCACCACCCGCCTCATCAATAATACGGTCATATTCTTTAGGACCATATTTTTTTGTTCCCCTGAATGCCATATGTTCTAAAAGATGAGAAACCCCTGTCTTTCCCTGAATTTCGTTATATGCACCCACCCGATAATGAACTTGTGTGGAGACAACAGGCGCAAAATGGTCTTCATAAATTAATACCTTTAAACCATTATCAAGTTTATACTCATAGACCTGAATGGGCTGGATTGAAATTAATAATATAAATAGGTTCATTCCCATAAGACTCCTTTTTTCTTTTGATTATATAGAAAAAATACACGATGTCAATCAAATAAAAAATCATAAAAAGAAACATAAAGAGATTTGAATTTCAGGTGAATGTAAAGGATAATTATTTTTAACCATTATTAAATAATTCTGCCCCGACAAATGTCGGAGCAGAACACTCTATTAATCCTTTATTCGTTATTCAGAGGCTATTTGAGTTTAATCACCTTTCCGTTTTGAATATTTTCACCATTCTGCATTCTGATAAAATAGACACCCGCAGGTAGCACATTGCCTGAATCATCATCACCAAACCAAATGATACTTGATACTTGATGCTGGATACTGGATACTGGATCAAATGACTTCACTAATGTGCCTGTAGCATCATATATCTGTATGCGAATGGGAATATCCTGACTGACCTTGCCATTAATATAGAAATTCACCCTGTCGCGGAACATTGTGGGTGCAAATGTTATGCTAACACCATTGCCTTTTTCTATCCTGTCATCTTCGCTGATACCGACGCCAACACTCGCCTTCTGCAAACAGGAATATTCACCCCAGCCTCTGGTATTGTACCCACGAACATAATAGTAGAATTCACCATTAGGATGATTGGTGAATGTATAGGTGGTGTCAGTAATACTATTTGAAATCGTATTCACATTACCGAATAAACAGACCGGTCTGATGTCATCCACATAAAATCCACCATTAAGCGTATAACCATCGGTCATTGAACGGAACCTGATATAGATTGATTTACCCACCCAGTTTGCCAAAGAATATGCCTTACGCACCCAGGATGTCTGAGTACCAGTAAACCTCGTCGTATCAAGATTGAACCACTCCTTTGTATTCTCTGATACCTCAACCACTGCTACATCATAATTGCTCTCAAGATTATAATAACACCAAAAAGTCACAGAATCTCCAGGCTGAACAAGATAGGGATGTAATGTTCTCACCGCACTGTTCATATTGTTGGTATTACCGGAAAAGAAACTATAAGACCCTGAATGGTGCTGGGCAGTAGAAAGGGTAAACCCCTGCAATACCCAGCGTCCTGAACCAGATTCCAGATTATCTTCAATTACAGTAGGATTTGATAATTCTACGAGTTCCCATTGGGTCGGATGGTTTTCATTGGGATTTACTGGATGCCATCTAATAGTGAAATTCTGTCCCACATTGCCGATTGAATATATCTGTGGTGGTGCAACCCTTGGTTCAACGAGCGGACCAATTGAGTCACGGCACAACTGGGCAAGGTATTTTAATGCCTTGAAATTCTCATTAAAGATTGGGTCAAGTTGTGATTGATTCTGATAAAAGGCAGTTCCAATCTCTGTAGTATAAGAGAGATTGGCAATTCCACCTACCCAGTGGCACCAGGAATATAACCAGTCAATACTACTACCACTTACTGCATAAAGAATCTCTGGAATCTGGCCTGGTTGATAGGTTCCACCACCAAGTTTATTTATCATTCCTGCCATACGATTACCAAATCTCGCACATACTACGCCATCAGGGATATCACTGGTTGTCCATCCCCAGCCCCACATCAGGAGTTCACTATAACTATGATAGGACATATAGGCGTTTATAATCTTTGAGCGGGCATACATAGTCAAAGCCCTTATCTCATCACCAGAATAGGCATAAGCACCACAGAATGTCTCCTGTGATGGATAATGTGTAACCTGACCTTCATCCACTGCACCCCAGTCACCAGCAATACTATCACCACAACCACCATAATTACGGTTCGGGTCATTACCTGTGGCACCACCAAATGGTTCACGGTTCTTTCGCCATGAATATCCTGCGGGATAGTCATAAACATATCCATCAACATTGATAACAGGAAAGGCGTATATTTCTATATTATCAACAATCTGTTTTATTTCGTTATTGCTCGCATAGACCTTGGTGATTGAATCGCAGAATTTATAGACCATATACGGTGTTGCCCATTCCCGCGCATGGTGGCAACCATCAATCAAAAATCCCGGTTCTGTCGGGTCTTCATAACTCGGATTATCCGAAATCTTCACTCCGTAAATCCAGCGGTTTTGGTATGTTCTTATGGGAAGAGAATCAAATTTACAGATTGAAGAATAATTCTGTGCCATTGTCCTCATCATCTGGACATACTGGTCATAAGTATAATACTGTCCCCTTACCTTTTCTTTTTCCAGTTCCAGGCTGTATATCTGAACTTCATAAGGTAGTCCTGAACCAATGATTCTATCCATTGTATTACGGTCAGCAACGATGTCATACCATTCATTTGCACTTGCTGAGGCTATATCAAGATTGTATTTGGGTGATATTCGTGCCAGGTCATTCCAGGTACCATACACCCGCACAATCATTGTTTGAGCACACACAAACCCCACCACCAGTAAAAACACAATCATTAAACGGTTCATATAACCCCCTTATCTAATAATAATTATAATAATAAAAATATAAAAATCAAGGGGCAAATTTGTTTCATTGACATACAAGTTATTCTGGTTATAATATAGTTCTCGGTTTGAAATTAAAAGGGATTTTCAATTAATAATTTTTAAACTTAAGGAGGAATGCAATGAAATTGAAAAAATTTGAACTGAAGCCTGAACAATTAAGATGGCAGTGCACTCCTGAACTTTTAAAATTTAAGACGAGTGAAGACCTTGCCCTGTGTGAAGGTATTATTGGACAGCCAAGGGCAATTGAAGCAATTAAACTCGGGCTTAATGTTAAGTATCCTGGCTATAACATTTTTATAACTGGTCCGGTCGGAACAGGAAGGACTACTGCAATCACAAAATTGCTTGAAGAACTAAAAACAAAAAAGGACCAATTAAAAGATCTGTTATATGTAAACAATTTCAAGAATCCAGACCTGCCAAAGCTCATTATCCTTGACGTTGGAAAAGGGAAAAAATTAAAAGAAGAAATGGAGCGTTTGATCTATCAATTAAGAGTAAACATATCACAGATCTTTGCCAGTGATGAATACCAGAAAAGGAGACAGCAGTTAGTTAATAAATATGAAAAGGAACAACAGAAGATGATTGGCGACTTTGAGAAAAAAGTTGAAGAAAAAGGATTTAAACTGGTCCAGGTACAGATGGGACCGTTTGTAAGGCCTGCAATATTACCGATCATAGAAGATAAACCGCGGAACTTTGAAGAACTGGAACAATTAATCAAAGAAGGCAAACTTCAGGCACAGGAATTAGAAAAAATAAAGGACGAAATTCAAAAATTGGAACAGGAAATGGGCGCAATCTATGTTAAAACAAAAGAGAACCAGGATGCCTTAAATAATGAGCTCAAGAATTTGGACGAATGGATTATAAAACCAGTGGTCGGGCACCTGATTGATGAAATCAGGAAAAAATTCAATAATAAAAAAGTTGATGAATATCTTGATGATGTTCTCGCCGAAATTCTGACAAACATTGAACAATTTTTAAAGAAAGATACAAAGCCAGATGAATTCCGGCAGTTTGATATTAATCTTCTGGTTGATAATTCAGATACCAAAACCATACCAATAATCTTTGAAACTGCCCCCACTTTTAAAAACCTTTTTGGGACAATTGAGAGATACTCTCCAGCACCAGGTGTATATATAAGTGACTTTTTGAATATTAAGGCAGGCTCTTTTTTGCGTGCCAATGGTGGTTATTTAGTGCTCAATGCCTTTGATGCCCTTATTGAGCCGGCGGTCTGGCAAACGCTAAAAAGGGCACTGCGCAATGGTGTTGTGGACATTCAGGTATTTGACCCCTTTTATCTCTTTTCCACATCTGCTCTGAAGCCTGAGCCTATCTCTATTGATGTCAAAGTCGTAATGATTGGCAATGAGTGGCTTTACTATCTCCTTTATTATAGTGATGAAGATTTTAAAAAGATTTTTAAGGTAAAGGCAGACTTTGATACAGAAATGGAGAAAAATGTTAAAAATATCAATGACTATGCCTCCTTTGTAAAATCAATCTGCGAATCAGAAAGATTGCTGCCATTCACCAAAGGAGCCATCGCAGAAATTATTGAATACGGTGTAAGAATTGCAAATCAGAAAGATAAAATTTCCACAAGATTCCATATTATTGCGGATATCATCAGGGAAGCAGATTACTGGGCAAAACAGAAAAATCATAATAGCATTGATACAGAAGATGTGGAAAAAGCAATTGATGGCTGGCGCAAAAGAGTCAATATGTATGAAGATAAGATACAGGAAATGATAAAAAAAGATGTTCTGATGATACAGACAAAAGGGAAAGTAGTAGGACAGTTAAATGGTCTCTCTGTTCATCAACTCGGTGATTATACATTTGGCACACCGACAAAGATTACTGCCAAAACTTCAGTAGGAAGGTCTGGAATTATCAATATTGAAAGGGAGGCGAACCTTGCCGGTAGAACATTTAATAAAGGTGTCCTCATAATTTCAGGATTCTTACGCTCACGCTATGCCCAGGAAATACCATTGTCAATGGATGCAACATTAGGGTTTGAGCAATCATACAGTGAAATTGATGGAGATTCTGCATCAAGTGCGGAAATTTATGCAATCTTATCTGCATTATCAAATGTCCCACTTGACCAGGGAATTGCAGTTACAGGTTCGGTAAATCAGAATGGAGAGATTCAACCCATTGGTGGAGTAAATGAAAAAATTGAAGGATTTTATAATGTATGCAAGGCAAAAGGATTAACTGGAAAACAGGGCGTAATAATTCCCGCACGGAATGTGAATAACCTGATGTTAAAACAGGAAATAGTAGATGCGGTAAAGAATAAAAAATTCCATATCTACGCCATCAAAACAGTTGACGAAGGCATTGAAATATTAACCGGAATAAAGGCAGGACGCCGTACCAAAAGTGGTTTTGAAAAAAATAGTATAAATTACCTTGTGGAAAAAAAGTTAAAGGAATATGCGGCAAAACTGAAGGGAACGGAAAAAGAAGAAGCGAAAACACAAAGGAATGATAGAAAGAAATAAAAGAGGGGGCGTACGCCCCCTCTTTTATTTGAGCTTGAATGTAGCAGGTTTAGTCTTCTTAAATATTTTAAGATTCCGTTTTATTGTAATATAGACTGAACGCTCTGGCTCTTTGCGATGGAACTTGAAACCCCGTGCCTTTAGTCTTTTTGTTATCTCACGATAATGCAATGGTTTTTTGCTCTTCTTTAAAATATCAATCATCAGCATTTTAATCGTAAGTCTTTTTCTCTTTTTTACTGCCTTTTTTAATTTCTTCATTTTATTCCTCCTTCTAATTTTTCAATGTACCCATAATATCTTAAATCACCACATTGATAAGTTTACCGGGTACATAGATTATCTTTTTTATTTGCTTATTATCCGTATGGCGCCTTATTCTCTCGTCAGCAAGGGCAAGTGACTTTATTTTTTCTTCGTCAGTATTCAGTGCAACCTCTATATGGCCACGAACCTTTCCGTTTACCTGTAGCACAACTACCATCTTATCCTCGGTCAGATAATCGGAATCACAGGAGAGCCAATCAGTTGAAACCAGGCTGCCCTTATTACCAATATTTGTCCATAGTTCATCCGCGAGGTGTGGAGCAAATGGCGAAAGTAGATTTACTATAGCATAAATGCCGTATCCAAAGAATTCATCCCTTTCTTTATATTGGTATAGTTCGTTCAACAATTCCCATAATGCAGCAATCGCAGTATTAAATTTAAAATTCTCAAGGTCATCTGTAACACGAGCAATTGTTTGATTGATTTTAACATAAAGTTTTTTCTGGATATCATTTTGAGGAGGCACTGATGGTT
>JBBILZ010000086.1:0-7596 GCA_037444665.1 Caldifarciminota bacterium | reverse complement strand
CCCTAAAATAAAAACTTCAGCCAACACTATTTCCTGATATGACCCTTGAAAAAAATAAAGAGTTCATTATTCAAAGCTGAACCGGTATGATGGCAGTTGACATAACAAAAAATTTAAATATTATTATTTATATAAAGGAGGTAAGATGCGCAAACACCTTTCAATAAGAATCGTTTGGTTAATGAATTTATGCATTTTACTTTCAGCACAACCACAGTTGCTAAAACCAAATTCATACACCACGGTTATATTATTAAAATTTATCTCACCGGATGAACTTATTGATAATCTCCAGCAACAGAAACAATTGGGAAATGACTATATGTTTCAAACAAAGCAGGGAAATGTTAAATTTCTTGTTAATAAATCAACGAACCAGATATTGCTTACAGGAGATTCAAGTGCAGTTCTTGAGGCAAAAAATATCATTGATTTCTTAGATGTAGCACCAAGGCAGATTGTCATAGAAGCCAAAATAGTAGAATTAAATAACAAACGCATGGCAGAGTTAGGATTTGATTGGCAAAAATTCCTGGACAACACAAGAATCTTTGCACAACCAATGATTGAGGCGCTCCATTATAAAGAAGAATCAAACGGAATTTCAACAGAAAGAAAATCTACTGTTTTTTCATCAGTAGCTGGTATTACAAATAATATAACTGTTGGTGATTTACTCAAAATTATCCAGGAAAGTGGCATTGGCAAGATAACCAACATACCCAAAATAACCACGATTAACAACAGAACCGGAATCTTATTAGATGGTTCGCGTATCACCTATGTCGCACGTTATTCAAGTTATGCTAATATTTATGAAACTTCAGAGTTGACCGCAGGACTTTATTTAGAAGTAACGCCTTCGCTGGGTGATAACGATTATTTAAGATTAGATGTTACAGCCAAACTGACAACTCTTGGTGAGGTTATAGGCGGCAGTCCGAGCGAATTAGGTCAGCAGGTTAAAAATACAGTGATAATCAAAAATGGACAGGAATTTTTACTCGGGAGTTTTAAAAAATTGGAAAAGATAAAAACAAAAAGAAAAGTTCCCATTCTTGGCACAATATTGCCCTTTCTATTTTCACGCACATTAGAGACTGAATCACACAAAGATTTTTTGGTAATTCTAAAGCCACAGATTATTGATCTGAATACACCAGAACCACCAAAAATTGAAGAAATGCCTTGAAACTCTGCATCATTCTCTATTGCATTGCCTGTAATTGATACAAATGATAATATATGCCCTTCTTTTTTAGCAATTCCTGATGATTGCCAATCTCTTTTATCTCACCTTTATGTAGCACATAAATTCTATCCACATCTTTAATGGTGCTTAAGCGGTGGGCGATGATTATTGCAGTTCTACCTGTAATTAATTTCTTTAATCCTTCCTGAATATACTGCTCGGTCTCTGCATCAATACTTGCAGTTGCCTCATCAAGAATCAATATTCTTGGATTGAATGCAAGAACCCGGGCAAATGATAATAATTGGCGTTCACCAGTAGAAAGCGTCACTCCTCTTTCCATTATTGCTTCATCATATTTATGGGGAAAGCGGTCAATGAATTTATCTGCATTTATGTATGCAGCAATCTCTTTTATGCGGTCATCCTCAATAGGTAAATTCAGTCTAATATTAGATTTGATATCACCAGAAAATAGAAATACATCCTGCATCACAACCCCAATCTTTGAACGTAGGGAATCAAGCGCAATTTCCCTGATATCTATTCCGTCAATCAGTATCTTCCCTTTCTGGATTTCATATAGCCTTGACATTAAACTGATAATTGATGTCTTACCTGCGCCAGTATGGCCAACAAAGGCAACTTTCTCACCTGGTTTTATCTTAAATGACACATCTTTTAATACCCACTCTTTTTCATCATAACTGAACCATACATTTTGAAATTCTATTTTACCCTTCACTTCAGGCAATTCTTTAGCAGCAGGGCTGGAAATAATTTTTATCTTTTCATCAAGCAACTGAAAGATTCTTTCGCTTGATGCCATTGCTGACTGTAGTATTGTATATGATTCAGTAAGTTCTCTTATCGGTCTGAAGAACATTTCAACATAGGTAAGAAAGGCAACAAGAACCCCAAGCGATAAGTCTCCGGTTATGACCCGAACACCACCATAATACAAAACAAGTCCGATTCCGAGAGAACTTATCACTTCAATAATCGGTCTGAAGAATGACATCAGTGTTACTTCTTTCAAATTTGCCGACAGATAATCTCTGTTAATCTCATCAAATTTTCTCTGGCTCATTTTCTCGTTGGCAAACACTTTGATGACCCTCATACCCGAGATATTCTCTTGTAGTGTTGCATTCAAACGAGCAAGTTTTCTACGCACAAGCCTATAGATATCCCTTGCCCTGATTCTAAAATAGGAAGTGAGTATTACTACAAGTGGAACAACAACAAAAGTGATCAATGCAAGTCTCAAATTTATCCACAATAAGATGATAACAATACCTATCAAAAGTAAAATGTCCCTTGAAAGTGTGGCAAAAACATTTGATAATGCTTCATTTATTGCCTCAACATCATTTGTTGCACGCGTAACAAGCCTGCCCACCGGGTTATAGTCAAAAAAGGATAGGTCTAAAGCCTGCAATTTCTGAAAGATTCTCATTCTTAATGAGTGCATAAACAATTGCCCTGCATACTGCATTAAATATAAATGGATAAAGTTGACAATCACGCCAATGATTATAATTGAAAGAAACAGAAGAGCCATCTTCAAGACACCGTTCAAATCATTCTTTCTTATTTTGATTAAATCATAAGTTTTGATGTTTGCCAGTTTATCATAAGAGATAATGGTCAAATCCTGATACTGCTCAAATAATTGAGCATACTTATCAATAAGTATCTGTGCACCATTATCTATCTCTTTTTTATACAGATAATAGTATCTTTCGCGGGAAAGCAAACCATCCTTTCGCCATTTATGGACTAAATCTGGTGATACCTTTGCCAGTTGTGATTGGGTGATAAAATGTACCACTGGCGTAAGTTGTGGTAATTTACGGTCATATTGAACCTGAAGTTTATAACCGGTCTTGGTAATATATCGGTCAATGGTAAATCTCATAATATTGGGAAAGACAAGTTCTACAAGTGCCGCAACAATAAGAAGAATAAAAGAGATTATTAAATAGCGAAGATAGGGTCTGATTAACTGAATCAAGCGGCTGATAATCTTTCGGTCAAAAACCCTTCCTAAATCTTTTTCTTCTGTATGGAATTCATGCATCATAATATTTTCTCCAGTTTCATTTCCAATTGCTGAGTTCGGTAGATATTGTAATAGAGCTCACGCTGTTTAATAAGTTCTGAATGTGTTCCTTTTTCTACAATCGCTCCCTGGTCCAGCACAACGATAAGATGCGCTTCTTTTATTGCAAAGAGCCGGTGCGAAATTATCAAGGTAGTGCGATTTACCATCTCTGATTTCAAATTCTTCACAATCTTCTGCTCAGTCTGTGCATCCACGGCTGAAAAAGCATCATCCAGAATTAATACTGGCCTTTTGAGAATCAATGCCCTTGCCAGGGCAATTCGCTGTTTTTGACCACCGCTCAGGGTTATACCCCTTTCTCCTACAACCGTGTCAAAACCTTGAGGAAAGTCCATAATCTCATTATGTATTTCAGCAATCTTTGTAACTCTTACCACATCATCAAAACTGGCATCCTTATTTCCAAAAAGTATATTCTCTTTGATTGTATCAGAAAATAAAAATGTATCCTGTGGCACAAAGGCAATGAAACGACGCAGGTCATCAAGCCCATATTCTTTTATATCAATGCCGTTGAGCACAATTGTTCCATCCTGTGGTTCATATAGTCTGAGCAAAAGATGGACAAGGCTTGATTTTCCAGAGCCAATCGGACCGGTCAAACCAATGAGCGAACCACTATTTATCTTCAGATTAATATCATTCAATGCAGGTTTTTGTTCGCCCTGATAAATAAGTTTAATGTTTTTATATTCAATCTCTCCACCTATTTCTGGTATTTTTTTGTCACCGCCTTTAATCATTGGTTTAATATTAAAGATACGATTCAGCCTTCCCTGGGAAGCGGCTCCGCGCTGGAACATATTTATTGCCCTGCCGATTGCCATCATAGGCCAGACCATCATCTGTAAATAGACCATAAATGCAACAAATGCACCCACAGAGATTGCACCTGAGATAACATAACGACCACCAAGGCCCAGCACAATTACCTCACCCAGTCCGGCTAATCCCATAATAATCGGAAAGAACAAAGCCCATACCTTCCACAACTTTAGATTTTTTCCCACATAATCCTGGCTCGTTCTGTCAAATTTTTCAACCTCTGCATCTTCTTGAACAAATAACTTTACAACCCTGATGCCTGAAAGATTTTCCCGAACGCGTTCGGTCAGATTAGAAAATGATTCCTGAACTTTTTCAAAAAGTAGATGAATAAAACGTCCAAAATAAGTGGAGAAAAAAGTTATTAAGGGGAACGGTAATAGCGAATAAAATGTCAACAGCGGGCTTATTAAAAGCATCATTATAAGGGATGCTATTCCCAGGGCGAATATATCAACCAGAATCACCAGTCCAAAACCAATAGACATACGCACTGCATTTATATCATTGACCGCATGCGCCATTAGGTCACCAGTCTTATGTGTATCAAAAAAGTTTATATCAAGAACGGTCAAATGATTATAAAAATCCTGACGTAATTCTTTTTCTATCTTTCTTGCTGAACCGATCAACAAATATCGCCACCAGAACCTTCCAAATGCAATACCCATTGCAATTAACATTATCAAAAAGAAATAATAACCAAGAAGTTTGGGATTGGCAGTGCCCTGTGCCAGGGCATCTATCGCAAGCTTCAATATTCTGGGAACAAATAACTGCAAAAGGTCAATAATGACAAGGGCAATAATGCCAAACAGAATCTGCCAGAAATATTTCTTAAAATATTTTTTCAGGGCAAGTAATTCACGCATAAATTTTGAGCATCAGTTAAATCTCTGCCATACTGGAAAATTCTTTCCTTTATAGATAATTAGTATATCAAGACAAAAAAATAAATTCTTCTCCATAGTGAATTATATAAAAATTTCTACAAAATTCAAGGATAAAATTTTTAATATGATAATTTTAAAAGCCGATTTTCAATAAACCGTAAAAATCTGATTTTATGTTCACTACTCCCTTGACTTTTAGTAAATAATTTATATAATATAAATAATGGAAGAAAAAGTTATTAGAAAGTCTTCCAGCGCGGAAAAATACCCTACTCCGGAAGAAATCGTTACCCGTCTTGACCGATACATTATCGGACAGTCTGCCGCTAAAAGGGCCGTTGCTATTGCCTTGAGAAATCGCTGGCGCCGTCAGAGGGTAAAAGGGGTAATAAAAAATGAAATATATCCAAACAATATCATTCTTATTGGACCGACTGGCGTAGGGAAGACCGAAATTGCAAGACGTCTGGCTGACCTGGCTAATGCGCCTTTTGTTAAAGTTGAGGCTTCACGATATACTGAAGTTGGGTATGTGGGTCGGGATGTTGAATCAATGGTACGTGACCTCGTTGAGATTGCAGTGAATATGGTTCGTCAGGAAAAATATCAAGAAGTAGAACAAAAAGCGCGCCATTATGCAGAAGAACGAATACTTGATATTATTCTACCAACGCCGGTTCGTAGCGAAAAAAATTCAGCCGCGCTGGATAATCAGACTCGTGAAAAGATGCGCGCGCTCTTAAGGGCAAAAAAACTTGATGACCGTAATATAGAAATTGAGGTGACAAGGCGTGCCACACCATTTATTGAAATATTTGGACAGGCAGGTATTGAAGACTTGAGCATAGCCATTGAAGAGGCACTCGGCAATAAACTTCCTAAAAAGAAAAAGAAGAAGAAGATTACAGTGAAAGAAGCATTGAAATATTTTCAAATGGAAGAAACAGATAAATTGGTTGATATGGATGAAGTAGTAAGTGAAGCGCGCCAGCGTGCAGAGCAAACAGGGATTATTTTTATTGATGAAATTGATAAAATTGCTGGTGGCGGTATTACCAGCGGCCCTGATGTGTCCCGTGAGGGAGTCCAGCGCGACCTTCTGCCCATTGTGGAAGGAACCAGCGTGATGACCAAATATGGAATGGTAAAGACTGACCATATACTATTTATTGCTGCCGGCGCCTTCCATAATAAAAAACCGTCAGACTTAATTCCTGAATTGCAGGGAAGATTTCCTATTCGGGTAGAACTATCACCACTGACAAAAGATGATTTTTGCCGCATCCTTGTTGAACCAGAAAATTCATTGATTAAACAATATTGCGCTCTTTTCAGCACCGAAGGGATCAAATTGGAATTCACTGACGATGCCATCAGCGCTATCGCTGAAATCTCAGCAAAGGTAAATGAATCAACGGAAAATATTGGTGCCCGCAGATTGCACACCGTTATGACTAAACTCCTTGAGGACCTCTTATACACTGCACCGAATGTCAGTATCAAAGATATTAAAATAACTGGCGACCTGGTCAACAAAAAGTTATCTGATATTGTTAAAAATGTTGATATGTCAAGATATATTTTATAATCATGGAATTCCCGCGCACATTATTATTCATCGTTGACAATACTGACCAGCAAATCTTTAGTCAGGCAATACAATTCTGTAAATTTTTTAAAAGCCAACTATTTGTGCTTTTTGTCCTGGAAGAGCATAGAATAGCAAAATTAGCATCCATAACCCATGAACATATAGATTCCATTAAACGAAGAATTGAAGAAGAAGGCTGGGAAATGCTCTATCTTGTTGAAGACGAAGCTGTAGAAAATGGGGTCCGAACTTCGCTCCATATGGAAAACGGTCTGGTCGTAAGAATGATAAAAAGGTACCTGGAAAATTATAAAATAAATTTAATCTTAACAAAAAAACGAGAGGAAACAAAAAAAATTTTTGTCTCCTCACCAGTCCCGGTGATTGGTTTGTAGCCTTAATATAAGGGGGTGTAATGGAATTAAAAATTTCAAATTTCCTGAAGCCGGAAGCAGTCATTATGGAAATGAATGCCAATGAAAAATTGGCAGCAATCAGGGAATTGGTAGAATTTATGGTGGGCAAGAATATTGCCCGAGACCATGAGCAACTCTTTGAAGCTCTGGCAAAAAGAGAGAACCTTGAATCCACAGGCATTGGGGATGGAATAGCAATTCCCCATGCACGAACTAATGCAGTTGACGATTTAGTGCTTGTCTTTGCCCGTTCTTCTGCAGGTATAGATTTTTCTTCTATTGATGGAAAACCATCTCACATTGTATTTTTAATCGCCTCGCCAGAAAATAAAAAATCAGAATATATCATTGCACTGGCAAAACTATCACGGCTATTGAGAAAGATGTCAGTGAGAGACCAGTTGAGAAATGCCAGCAATCCTCAGGAGGTTATTGATATAATAAAGAAGAACGAAGAGTAATCAAACCCTTTATGCACTGCAATTTATTAAAAAGAATCCACTGGGAGAATAACTGTCTGTTAATATGTTATTTTTTATTTTTCGTCTATA
>JBBILZ010000085.1:0-7797 GCA_037444665.1 Caldifarciminota bacterium | reverse complement strand
GAATATACGAAGTCGTTGTGTCTGCGGGATTGGTGAAGACAACTGAATCACCAAGGATATTTGCTTTATCACTATAACCAAGCAATCCAAAACCAGCAAGGAGTCCTATTGACATCTTATCCATATCTCTCCAGACGCTGAATAAAATGTCGTTTTCGCCATAGTTGAAATTATTATCGCCTGAAGACTTTGCACGATTGATCAAGGTTGTAGTATTTGTTGTCAAATCCTCTTCAGTATAGTCATAGGTAAAGTTGTTTAATGGGTCAGTAAATGCATTTTTATAATCAACCCGTAAATAACCGAGCCCCAACCTGAGATTCT
This sequence comes from Caldifarciminota bacterium, assembly GCA_037444665.1. Classification (GTDB taxonomy): domain Bacteria; phylum Hydrothermota; class Tepidihabitantia; order SM23-42; family JAOAFX01; genus JAOAFX01. Next base: position 7,473 of record JBBILZ010000085.1, on the reverse strand, counting down.
CCATTTTATATCCGAATCCGATAAAGAAGTTGTTATCCTTGGTTAGGTCATAAGCTGAACGGGTTTCAGTCTCAATTGATCTCCAATCATAAATACCATTATTATCTCTATCATCCCAGTCAATGGTAGTAACCTCGCCATCACCATATATCTGGCTACCGTTTGGATCAAATAGACCTGTTGGTTGTGCAGTCTTGGTTACGCTTCGGTCATAGACCATACCAGGATAGAATCTTCCGATGTTTGTTGCACCACCAACAAGGACATAAGGCACACTACCATTAGAAAAGAGATTTTCGTTACCAGTTACAAAATTGGATAGACTGGTCCACACGCGCGAGCCCTGTATTTCACATATCCTCGCCGGGTCAAAGAGCAGGTCATAATCATCCTCAAAAAGACCCGCAGTTGACTGGTATCTGAATGAATTATATACCAGTCCAGAAGATAGCGATAACATTATCGCTATTGTTAAGGCATATTTCATATATTACCTCCTTTTTTATGCCTGTTTAAGAACTATGGATTTTAATTATTCAGGCATTAGAAAACCTTCTATGCCTGGTGCGCACATTTTTTATTGCTTTATCACCCCCTTTCAGTATTTAAAGATTATATGTATATATTGCAAAAAGTCAACAACTAAAATTTACTGACATTTAAGTCCCCCCTTGATTTTTATTATAAATTAATTATAATATTATTAAAGAAAGGGGGTTATATGAAAAAGATAGCACTATTGGGTCTGTTCGTTAGTGCGCTGGTCTTTGCCAGTCAACGGGTAGTAGTTTTTGAAGAGTTCACCCGTGTGTCAGGCTGACCTTATTGTCCTGGTGCAGCAAGAGGTCTTGCTGAGAATTATAATCGGGACTATGATTCAGTCGTTGTGATTGCATACCATGCAAATGGCTATCCATTCTCCTGTCCTGATGGTGTTGCCCGCTGGACATATTATGGTATTTCAGGAACACCAATAGTTCAGATTGACGGCAATAACCAGGAGGTTGGTGGCGTGAGTATGCCCGGCACAATGTATCCTATTTATCGTCGTTGGATCACACAGCGTCTTGCTGTGTCAAGTCCCCTTACAATTAATATGACCTGCACCTATGATACCACGACGAATAATGGCACTGTGACTGCGACGATTGTAAATACCTCAACTGGTACGGTCTCAGGCACATTGCAGTTTGCAATAGTTGAAAATAATATTCCATACTCCTGGTATGGGCTTACCACTGTTGAACATGTATGCCGGGATATGTTGCCTGATGCCAATGGTGAAGCAGTATCAATTCCTGCTGGTGGAAATGTTGTGAAGTCCAGGAATTTTACAATAAGCTCTGAATGGAATGAATATAATTGTAAGATTGTTGCTTTTGTTCAGGGCTCAAGCCGGGAAATTTATCAAGCAGGAGAGGTTGGTGTTACTGGAAAAGTAAATATGGATTATTATGGTTTGCGCTTTACTGAAACTTCAGGTAATGGCAATAGGATTGCCCAGCCTGGCGAGGCAATCAGGGCTTACATTTATGGTAAAAATTACGGTGACGGAGTTTATACTGGTGGTGCAACAATATCAACCAGCGACCCCTATATTACGATTACTTCATCTATCCCTCAGACCGTATCCATTGGCTCAGGAGATATTGATACAGTTTAATAACCAATATCAACCAGCGACCCCTATATTACGATTACTTCATCTATCCCTCAGACCGTATCCATTGGCTCAGGAGATATTGATACAGTTTTAATAACCAATTTCAACATCAGTTCTTCCTGTCCAACTCCAAGGACGGTTCAGTTCCTTCTCAATTTCGGAACACCTGGTGATACGAACACAATTAACTTTATCGTCACAAATCAACCAGGGTTTGTAGATAATATTGAATCTGGTCAGGGCAATTGGACCCATTCTGGAGGTAATGATAACTGGCACATCACCACGCATAAGAGCAATTCTCCTACCCATTCCTGGTACAGTGGTGTTGAGAATACCTGGCAATATACCATTCTAAATGATGCCTCGCTCGTTTCTCCATATTTTGTGGTAACACCTGACAGTTTCTTAAGGTTTTATCACCAATATGCGACAGAATTAAATTATGACTACTCTTATTGTGAAATTGATAATAATTGTGGCTGGTGGCAGATTCTTGGCATCTATAATGGAACCCAGAGTTCCTGGACCCAGGTGAGTTATCCGCTCAGTTCCTATTCTGGTCAGACTGTCCGTTTGAGATTCCGCTTTATCAGCGACCAGAGTGTCAATGCAGAAGGCTGGTATATTGATGATATTGCAGTGCCAGTTCTCGTTGGTATTGAAGAGGCGAATTCCAGCACGCCAGAATTTTCACTAAAAGTTCTACCAAATCCATTCACAAAGAGTGCAAAAATAAGATTGCCTATACTCAATGAGTCCTATCAATTAAAAATCTACAATGCTGAAGGTAAATTGGTCAGACAATGGGAAAAGGCACAAACAGAGCCAGCAAATATTATTATCTGGGATGGCACGGATAATCAAGGTAAGCGTATGCCAGCAGGGATCTATTTTATTAAGATGACTACCGAAACCAGGGATTTGAGCCAGAAGGTAATCTTACTCAACTAATTACTCCATTCATTATCAAAAGGGGCAGGTAAAAACCTGCCCCTTTTTTTCTGATAGTAATCCACTCTTCTAATTCATGTTCTGCTTTTGTCAAAGATGAAATCATTTCAATATGAAATTGTAGTTGCCCGATTTATCGGGCATATACTACTTACTATATCTCCCATCTTCAGATCCATATATCCTTACATCCTCTTATCCTTGTATCTCTAATCCCTTGATATCCCCTGATAACCCTTAATTCCCTTTTGGTATTTAGGTATTTTGGACTTTTATTGGTTGACATCTATTAATAAGTATGTATAATTGTTCGGCTATAGGAAAGGGGGTGATATCAATGCCTAAGGGACTATTATCCTTTATTAAGTGTGCGGGTTGAGCATCTAAGATTTCTAAGGCGCAGTTAGCGCAGGCACTTTCTTTAATGCCTGTTATCAATGACCCGAATCTACTTGTAGGATTGAATACTGCTGATGATGCTGGTGTTTATAAATTGAGTGAAGATTTTGCATTGGTCTATACAGTGGATATAATGGCGCCGATGGTTGAGGACCCTTATACCTTTGGAATGATTGCTGCTGCAAATTGTATCTCTGATATCTATGCAATGGGTGGCATACCAAAACTGGCTTTGAATATTATCGGTTTTCCGGCAAAAGGGGATACTACAATATTAGGTGAGATATTAAAGGGCGGGCAGACCAAGGCACAAGAAGCAGGGGTTGTTATCTGTGGTGGCCATACTTTTAATTCTGAAGCAATGTTTTATGGGCTCTCTGTGGTCGGCTATATTAATCCAAAGAAGATTATCACTAATGCTGGAGCAAAGCCTGATGATGTTATTTTGTTGACCAAACCTATTGGTGTGGGAACTATAGTGCAGGCACTACTCCTTGAGAAAGCCGAAGGAATAGAAGTTAAACCTGTGATTGAAGGTATGAAGGCTCTTAATAAGTATGCCTCAATGACTATGCAGGAGATTGGGGTTGATTCTGCTACTGATATTACTGGTTATGGCTTGGTCGGGCATCTTATAGAAATGGCTGAGGCGAGTAATGTGGGTATAGAATTATATACCTCAGCAATACCGATTTACCGTGGTGCGATAGAAATAATAAAAGCAGGCATTATTGAACCAGGTATTACAATGAATCGCAATTCCTTTGAAAAAAAAGTTGAATTGAATAATATGGATGTTAATATCACAAATTTGATATTTGGTTCAGAAACTTCAGGCGGTCTGGCAATTGTATTGCCTGAACAAAAGGTAAATATTTTTATGGATAGATATCAACGCTCAGCAAAAATAATTGGTCGTATCACAAAAGAACATCCCGGGAAAATAAAACTTATTCCATAAATTTTTCGTTTGTATTGACTTTTGAGTCCATTTTTATATAATTTAATATTTAATGCCCCTGTAGCTCAGCAGGATAGAGCAGCGGTTTCCTAAACCGCAGGCCACCCGTTCAAATCGGGTCAGGGGTATGTCGGGGACCAGGGTATCAGGGAATCAGGATATCAGAGAAACAGGGATGGATATATGTGGAAGCGTTCCTGATATATTGGTAAACTTTTGAGGAGATAATATGAGAGATATGAAAAGGGGTGTTAAGACAGAAGATTCTTTCCAGCGGACAATGGAGAAATTAATAAAATTTTTTGTCCAGCATCGGGAGACCGCGATATGGCTCGGTGTTGGTGTGTTAGTCGTTATTTTTGCTATTGCTTATCTTTCTTTTCCTAAAGAAAAGATAAATCCAGAAGCAGAATTGATGTATACCCAGGCAATAAATTTTGTAAATATGGGAAAGATGCAGGAGGCGGAAAATTATTTTTTGCAATTGACTGAAAAATATGGAAATACCAGACCTGGCAGGCTTGCGTTTTATTATCTTGGTGTGTTGAATTACCATACTGCAAGATTTAATGAAGCACTTGATTATTTTGATAAATTTCTATCTAAGGAAAAGAAAGACCCATTGCTTACACCATCAGCACAATTTGGTGCGGGATGCGCAGCAGAAGGTTTAAAGGATTATGAGCGTGCACTTAAATATTATGAGAAGGTAGCAAAAAATAAAGATTCTCATTTTTATTATCTGGGTATGCTTGCCTGGGCAAGGACAAATGGAATTCTTGGAAACACAGAAAAGGCACATGAAATTTTGCAGAATCTTGTAACACAGAATCCGCCCCAAGATATTGCCAGTGATGCAAGATTTTATTTGGGTTATTTTAATAAGTGAGCAAAGGATTTATTAATAATAGTTATTCAAATGTTTAAGTGTTCAACAATGCCCTAAGATGAATAATCTTTCAGTCGCATTTTTGTGGCATTTCCATCAACCCATCTATTCAACACCTGAAGATAAGGTCTTACCGATGGCGTGGGTTAGATTGCATGCAATAAAAGATTACCTGGATATGCTTAGAAATCTTGAAAAATATCCCGGAGTCCATGCAACTTTCAATTTTACTCCATCCCTGCTTATGCAAATCCAGGATTATAAGGAGAACGGGTTTACTGATAGGCAATTTGTTCTATTTAAAAAGCGTGCAGAAGATTTGACCCTTGAAGAAAAGATTGAGATATTAAAAGATTTTTTCCTTGCCAACTGGGAAAAGATGGTTGAGCCATATCCAAGATATTTTTCGCTGTTAATGAAACGGGGCAAAAAACTCGTTCCTGAAGAACTTGTCAATGTTGCCCAGAATTTTACCACTGATGAAATTCGTGATTTACAGGTGTGGGCAAATCTATCCTGGATTGACCCATTGTTTCGTGATGAGATTAAAGAGCTATATCAACGCGGCAAAAATTTTCGCGAGCAGGATAAAGAATTGATCATCAATCTTCAAAGTAAGATTATAAATGAGATATTTGGAGCATATAAAAAGGCAGCAGAATCAGGGCAGATTGAGATTACAACATCGCCTCTGGCACATCCAATTTTGCCATTATTGATTGATAGTAATTTGGCAAAGGTTTCCAATCCCAATCTTGATATTCCCTTTGATTTCAAACACCCTGAAGATGCAAAAGAACAGATTGTGTTGGGGATTGATGTTTTTGAAAAAATTTTTGGATTCAAACCATCTGGACTCTGGCCTTCAGAAGGTAGCGTGTGCCAGGAATTGTTTGCCATTCTTTCTGAAATCGGCATAACCTGGATTGCTACGGATGAAGAGATTCTTGCCCGTAGTATAAATGTCTCTTTCAAACGTGATGATAATGGAATCCCTAATTATAGCCAATTGTTATATCGCCCCTGGCAATCAGAAAATATAAAGATTTTTTTCCGTGACCATCTTCTATCTGACCGTATCGCTTTTGTATACAATACCTGGGAACCAGAAAAGGCAGTAGATGATTTTATCGGTCGTATAAAGCAGATTTCACATTCACTTTCACCTATGGAGAAATATATTGTGCCAGTAATTCTTGATGGTGAAAATGCCTGGGAATACTTTAAAAATGATGGCACAGCATTTATCCAATTGCTTTATAAAACTTTGTCCGATGAAAATATTCCCACAACTACATTTTCAGAATTTTTAAAAGAAAAATCATTTACGCCACATAATTTGAATAGAATTTTCCCGGGTTCCTGGATTGGTGCAAATTTCAATATCTGGATTGGCAGACCCGAAGACCACAAGGCATGGAAGATAATAAAGGATTTGAGAGATAAACTTGTGGCAAAAGGGATAACCGATAAAGAAATATGGATAAGGTTATTTTTTTTAGAAGGGAGTGATTGGTTCTGGTGGTTTGGTGATGATTTCTTTTCAGTCACGACTGAGGTCTTTGATGAACTATTCAGGCAGAACGCCATCTGGATATACAAAAAGATTGGTATAGAACCACCCCATGAATTATTTATGCCAATAAATCCTCAGGCTGAAATCTGTGCAACACAGCCAATAGACCAATTCTCACCCATTATTGATGGAAAACTTACTTTTTTCTATGAATGGTATAATGCAGGTTGCCTTGATTTAAAGAGGATTGGCGGAACTATGCAAAGGTTTGCAGGGCTTTTTTCAATGGTTTATTATGGATTTGATAATAAAAATTTATATATCAGATTTGATGTTTTAAATCAGGATATAAATCAATATGAATATGAAATAGCATTTGAAAAACCTTCAGGCTTAAAATTTATTCTTGGCAGTGAACAGAATATTAATTATAGAATAGGAGATATTGTTGAGGTGGCAATTCCATTGTCACAGATAAAATCAATTGCTGAGGATAATATTGAATTTATTATTAAAGCCAGGGAAGAGGGAATGGAGATTGACCGTACACCATTAATAAAAGTATCACTTGCCTTAAAAGATATTGTTCTAAAAAACTGGACCGTGTAAAAGAATGGTTTAAGGTTATTGGGTTTGGATGCTGGTTTGGTTTTAGGGTGTGGGTTGCTTGATGAGAAGTTTTTTCTGGTAGAGCAAAGATTAAGAATTAAGGGATGATGCGTAAGAACAGATTAACGAGGGGGATTAGAAACAGATGGTTGTTCGTTTATGGGTTGGGATGCTGGTTACTTTGAAACAGAAATATTTAATTGGTTAAATGGTTAAATATTTCGTCATTCACCAATTACCATTTACCCAAATTTACGATACGGGCTTCACAACCGTATAACGATTAACGATTTTTTTAGAAATGCCGAGAGGGGGAGTTGGTTTCTACGTTCCTACATTGGATTTAGATTTTACCGCATAAAAAAAGGAACATGAGCAACGACCCCGTCCATGTTGAACAGCGCAGAAATTGGTCAAAGTGTTGGAGAAATTAGGAATATAAATAAGCTGTCAGAAATGCCGAGAGGGGGAGTTGGTTTCTA
>JBBILZ010000084.1:0-7852 GCA_037444665.1 Caldifarciminota bacterium | reverse complement strand
ATAAAAAACTAAGGATGTGATTTTGTTTTAAACATCCTGGGCTTGACTTTCAAAGATTTTTTCGTATAATAAAGGCATAAAGAGAATATCGGCAATAACCAATTTTGATTTTAATCAGAGCCTTGGGAAATTTTTTTATTTTTCCCAGGAATGGCATTCTCTTAACAAGCATTTTCCCAATAGCTTTATGGAAGTGCCTGAAATATACCTGAAGGAGGATTAATGCCTGAAATTAAAATATTAGAAGAAGTTTGTAAGGGGTGTGGTCTTTGCTGCGATGAGATATGCCCGGTGGGCATCCTCAGGCTCGCCCCGGACCGAATCAATTCAAGTGGTTATCATCCTGCAGAAGTTACTGATATGGCAAAATGCATAGGCTGTGGATACTGTTATATGTCCTGTCCAGAACCCGCTATTGAGGTATATAAATAAAAGGAGAATATAATGGCAGAAAAAGCATTGATGTATGGAAACCATGCCCTGGTAGAAGGAGTAATCCATGCAGGTTGCAGGTTCTTTGCTGGCTATCCGATTACACCGCAGAATGAAATTCCTGAATATATGTCCATAAGAATGAATGAGATTGGTGGTGTGTTTTTACAGACCGAAAGTGAACTTGCAGCAATAAATATGTTATTTGGGGCTGGTTCTACTGGTGCACGTGCAATGACCTCGTCTTCTTCTCCAGGAATAAGTTTAATGCAGGAAGGTCTTTCTTATATTGCGGGCGCAGATGTGCCCGTGCTTGTAGTTAATGTTGTACGTGGTGGTCCTGGTCTCGGTAATATTGCACCTGCCCAGTCTGATTATTATCAATCAACAAAGAGTGGTGGCCATGGTGATTATCACACCATTGTGCTTGCTCCCAATTGTGCCCAGGAGATGTTTGAATTTCCCAGACTTGCATTTGAACTTGCAGAAAAATACAGGAATCCTGCTTTGATACTTGCCGATGGTTTGTTAGGGCAGATGATGGAGCCTGTAGAGATAAAAGGTGAACCTGTTGATCCTAAAAAATTACCTGAACAGGATTGGTGGCTCACTGGTTGCAAAGGTAGAGAAAGAAGGATTATTCGTTCTTATGACCTCAGACCAGGTAAGCTTGAAGAGTGGAACTGGCGCAGATGGGAAAAATACCAAAAGATAATAAAGAACGAACAGAGGTTTGAACAAATAAGTTGTGATGATGCAGAAATTATTATTGTTGCCTATGGAACCTCAGCAAGAGTTTCAGAAGCAGGTTTAAGACTGGCTCGAGAAAAGGGTATAAAAGTCGGGCTATTACGACCGATTACACTCTGGCCATTTCCTGGAGATATAATTGCAGAACTCTCCGGAAAGATAGAGAATTTTCTCGTTGTAGAAATGAGTCTGGGCCAGATGATTGATGATGTGAAACTTGCGGTTGAAGGTCGTGCAAAGATTCATTTCATTGGCCATCCTGGTGGTGGACTTCCCAATCCCCAGGAGGTATTTAATAAAATTCTTGAGATAAGGGGTAAGAAATGAAGATGATTTTTGGTAGACCATCGGGTTTGACCGAAATTAAACAACGATATTGCCCGGGTTGTGGACATGGCATTGTTCATCGTATTATTGGAGAACTACTCGTGGAGATGAATATTAGGGAAAGGGCGATCGGTATTGCGCCTGTAGGCTGTTCAGTCTTTGCTGATGAATATTTTAACTGTGATATGATTCAAGTTCCGCATGGTAGGGCACCAGCAGTTGCCACCGGTATAAAAAGGGTAAGACCTGAATGTTTTGTATTTGCCTATCAGGGTGATGGTGACCTTGCTGCCATTGGAACTGCGGAGACGGTTCATTCAGCTGCCAGGAATGAAAATATTACGATTATTTTTATCAACAATGCAATCTATGGAATGACCGGCGGTCAACTTGCACCAACCACCTTACCGGGAATGAGGTCAACGACCTCGGTCAAAGGCCGCGATGTTGTGAAACAGGGCTATCCTATCAAGGTCTGCGAATTGTTAAATGCACTTGATGGTCCATTTTATCTTGAACGGGTTGCAGTTGATGCACCAAAGAATATTATCAAAACGAAAAAGGCAATAAAAACAGCATTCCAATATCAACTTGATAATAAAGGTTTTTCGCTTATTGAGGTTTTATCTATGTGTCCTACTGGCTGGGGTGTAACTCCGGTTCAGGCAAAGAAATGGATTGCCGAAGTAATGGCAAAATATTACCCTATTGGTGAATTCCGTAATCGAGCAAAGGAGACAAAATGACAAAAGAGATTATTATTGCTGGTTTTGGTGGTCAGGGTGTGGTTTCTTCGGGCATTATCCTTGCCTATGCTGGATTATTGGAAAACTTAAATGTCACTTTTTTCCCTTCCTATGGTGCGGAAATGCGTGGTGGGACAGCGAATTGCTCAGTGGTAATATCGGACCAAAAAATTGCTTCGCCCGTGGTTACAAATCCAGATGTCGTAATCATAATGAATGAACCATCATTACTAAAATTTGAACCGCTGGTAAAGGCAAATGGACAATTATTTTTCAATAAGACGCTGATTAAATCACGGCCGAAAAGAAATGATATTGGAATAATACCGATTGAGGCAAATAAGATTGCTGAAGAACTTGGACAGGGTAGGATTGCAAATATGGTGATGCTCGGCGCACTGATTAAGAAGATAGGAATAATCAATATTGAGACAATGAAAAAGGCGCAGCGGAAAAGGTTCTCCAAGGCAAGTGAATCACAACTTGCCTTGAATGATAGCGCACTGGATCGCGGATACGAATTATTATAATAAATTTGATTACCTGGTTATTGATTAAATAAGTTGTATTGCTGAGTATATAGACTTGTTTTTAATCAAAGTTTATGTTTGACAATATCCTTCCTTTAGTAAAGAGACCGATTCGTTATACAGGAGGTGAACTCAATACAATAATAAAAAATAATCCTCGTATCTCAGTAGGTATTGTTTTTCCAGAAATTTATGAAATCGGTATGTCCAATCTCGGAATAAAGATAATCTATCATATATTCAACCAGCAGCCCGAAATTCAGTGCGAAAGAATCTTTGCTCCCTGGCCAGATTTTTCTGATTATTTAAAACAGTATAATATTCCTTTATACAGTCTTGAAACAAAAAAGCCAATAAAAGAATTTGACCTGCTCGGTTTTTCACTACAGAGTGAATTGAATTATACCAATATCTTATATATGCTGGAGCTTGCGGGTATTCCATATAATAGTATGGAAAGAAATAACAAAGACCCGATACTGATTGCCGGTGGACCCTGCACATTAAATCCTGCTCCTTTGAGCCCGGTCTTTGATGCCTTTGTCATCGGTGATGGTGAGGAAGTAACAGGTGAGATCAGCCAAATTCTTATAAATATCCCCCGTGAAAAAAAATTGGAACGAATTGAAGCACTGGCAAAATTGGAGGGCGTGTGGGTACCACAGATTCATAAAACACAAAAAATTATAAAAAAAAGAATATTGAACAATCTTACTGATGATACTATCCCTGCACCGGCAATTCTTCCGATATGTGATATCACCCATGACAGATTGGCAATTGAAATAATGAGGGGCTGTACTTATGGCTGTCGCTTCTGTCAGGCAGGATATGTAAATCGTCCGATGAGAATAAGGTCTGAGCCGAGTATCATTAAGGCAGTGGAAAAAGGTATCAGGGAAACAGGCTGGGAAGAGGTTTCACTCTTGTCGTTTTCTGTGCTTGATTATCCTGGTCTTGCAAATCTTATAAGAAAGTTAAATGAACTATTGAAAAAAAAGAATATTAGTATATCATTACCTGCAATGCGCGGAGAATTATTTACCGAAGACCTGGCATCTTTACTAAAAGAGATTAAAAAGACTGGTATCACTTTTGCCCCTGAGGCGGGTTCAGCAAGCTTGAGACAACGGATAAATAAAACATTTTCTGAGCAGAACCTTGTAAATTCCATAAAGATTGCTTATGAGCAGGGTTGGCGTCAGGTAAAATTATATTTTATGATTGGCTTACCTTTTGAACAGGAACAGGATGTGCTGGAGATAAAAAGATTGGTCAGTGAAATTTTAAAATTGTATCCAAAAGGTAGAATAAAAGTGGCAGTCTCTCCCTTCATTCCCAAACCCCACACCCCATTTGAATCATTTCGCTTTCATTCAATTGATGAATTAAATGCTAAGATTGAGATTTTAAGAAAAATAAAAAAGAATAGATTAGAACTGGACTACCAATCACCAGAAGTTTCATTTATTGAAGCCTTTCTTTCGCGCGGGGATGAAAAAATTTTTCCGGTGATTGAAGAAGTTTACAAAAGTGGTGGTAAATTTGAAGAGTGGCGTGAATTTTTTGATTTTCAGAAATGGAAAAAGGCATTTGCAAAAACAGGGGTTGTGCCTGAACAATACTTAAACAGTCAAGATACTCAGCCCTGGGATTTTATTGATATTGGTGTAAAAAAAGAATTTTTAAAGGCAGAGTATGAACGCGCAGAAAAAGGATTGGAAACACCAAACTGTTATTATGATGATTGCTCCCAATGTGGTGCATGTGATGGCAATATGTTAAAATTCCATAAGCCTGAAGAAAAATATTTAAGTTATGGAAGGTATCCAAGGAAGGCTCCTCAGTCATTTATGTATCGTGTTAAATATTCAATTGGCGAAGATTTTCGTTATGCCTCTCATCTGGATATCACCCGAACCATTTATCGTGCACTCAGACGTACTGATTTACCACTACTATTTAGTTCAGGATTCTCACCCATTCCCCGTGTCTCTTTTGGTCCACCAAAGAGTGTGGGACAGGTCTCCAAATCAGATTATTTTGATTTTTGTCTGGACAGTGAATATTTTGGTAATATTTCCCGTGAATTGAATACCCGTTTTCCGCCGGGGATTCGCATTCTTGATGTGCGTCTTATTTCTAACAATACACCATCTCTATCAAATTCAATAAACTTAATCTATTACGAAGTTAATATACCAGAAAATGAATTGCGTAAGCCAATAGATATTTTCAATGGCCAATCTATCTGTATAACTTCTAAGTCAAAAGTAAAAAATCTTTCGGAAACAATAGAGTCTATTTCTTACAAAAACAACATTTTAAACTGTGGTTTGTATTATGGTGAAAAATATGCAAATATTTATGAACTCTGTTCTTATCTGACAGAGATACCTTTAGAAGAGGCAAAAAAATTTAAAGTTACCAGAACCCTGATGTTCATTAAACAGGGTGGTTTATTATACTCACCTATGGAGGTGAAATGATAAGGAAGGATATATTTGTAAGTGTTGCTACTACTGAGACCAGGATTGCGCTGTTAGAGAACGATGTGCTCATAGAATTTCATGTAGATCGGCCTGACCAGATTAGCCTTGTTGGCAATATATATAAATCATTGGTTTTAAATTTAATGTCTGGTTTGAAAGCAGCATTTGTTGATATTGGATTGGAGAAGAATGGTTTTTTACCGCTTGATGAAATCCCTTTTAAAGAATTTTCTGAAATGTTTGAAAATGAGGATATTGAAATAGATGAAGAGGTTAAATCTGAAGGTATTAAACTAAAAGAAAATCAAGAAATTATTGTTCAGGTTACAAAAGATTCATATGGTGTAAAGGGACCGCGTGTGACATCTTATATTTCAATACCTGGAAGATATGTTGTATTATTATTAAATGCCAAAAATGTAGGAGTTTCAAGGAAAATACATCAGCGTCATGAAAGAGAACGACTTGCACGCATAGGCAAAGAAATAAAACCGCAAGGTATGGGATTGATTATCCGCACTGCAGCAGCAACTGCCCGACCCGAAGAGATACAACAGGAGGTTAATTATTTGCGGTCAACCTGGGAGAGGAGCTTGAAACTCGCAAATGAACCTGCACCCCGTTTGATTTATGCTGAACCCAGCACCCTCATCAAAATTGTGCGCGATCTCTTTAATCAGGAAGTGCGTAATCTCTATGTTGATAATGAGATAAAGTATCGCGAGATCATTCAATATCTTAGCCATGTTTCACCTCGCATGCGTTCGCGCGTTAAATTATACAAAGACCCAGAACCCATATTTTTTAAATATGGTATTGAAGAGCAATTGAAGACAATATTTGAAAGAAAGATCTGGTTACCAAGCGGCGGTTATATTGTGCTTGACCAGACAGAAGCATTTCTTGCCATAGATGTCAATACTGGAAAATCGTCTCGTGAAAAACAGGCAGAGAAACTTGCTCTTTCTACAAATCTTGAGGCAATAAAAGAGATTGCACGCCAGCTCCGTTTGCGCGATATTGGTGGCCTTGTGGTTGTGGACCTGATTGACCTGGAAAAAAAAGAGAATCTGGACAGAATTGTTCGTGAGTTTAAATCCTTTATTCGTAATGACCGTGCCCGATATCGGATAGGTGAAATCAGTGAATTTGGATTATTCCAGTTTACGCGCGAGCGCTCACGCACGAGCCTTACCTATTCATTGAGCGAAGTATGCCCGGTCTGTAAAGGAAGGGGTAGAATAATTTCAAAGATGAGCGTGATCTCTGATATTGAAAGATGGTTTTTTAATAATGCGCGTTCCATAAAAAACAAAATAGTAGAATTACAGGTGTCGCCGCGTATTGCCGATTTTTTGACCACACGGGGTTCTGATATTCTGGCAAAATTTTCGCGTGATTGTAACCTCATTCTGAAAATAAAGGCAGATTTTACAATGGCAGAAGATGATTTTAAAGTTTCTGTAATATGAAGAAAATATTTTTTGAGAAAAAGATTGATAACAAAATCTGGGAAGAAATTAAAGAGATGGCAAGATTGTGTCGTGGTGATATTATTAAAATGACCACCATTGCCGGTTCAGGACATCCTGGTGGTTCAATGTCTTCCATTGATATTTATCTCACTCTTTTATATTTTGCCAATATTACACCTGAGAATTATGATGCACCTGAACGCGACAGAATCATTGTCAGCCATGGTCATACTTCACCTGGTCTATACTCAGCGCTTGCCCGATTTGGATTTATTAATCGTAATGAATTACTAACAGGTTTTAGGAGAATCTATAGTCCTTTTGAGGGGCATATTGAGCGACACATTCCAGGGGTAGAGTGGAGTTCAGGAAACCTTGGGCAGGGACTATCAGCAGGCTGCGGTTTTGCCCTCGCAGCAAAATTAAAGAATTTTAATTATCATACATTTGTGGTGATGAGTGATGCAGAACAGGCAAAAGGGCAGGTTGCAGAGGCACGTAGATTTGCTAAAAAATTTAATTTAAACGACCTCACTGTGCTTATAGATTTTAATCATTTTCAGATTTCAGGTAGGGTTGAGGATGTTATGCCGGTAAATATAAAGGCAAACTATCTGGCAGATGGCTGGAAAGTGCTGGAAATATCCGGACATAATCATAAAGAAATTTATACTGCATTAAAAGAGGCACTGGCAGACAATGCAAATCCTTATGCCATTATTTGTGAAACTACCATTGGTAAAGGTGTATCATTTATGGAGAATAATCCAAAATATCATGGACAGGCATTGAACCGGGAAGAATGTTCCCGGGCACTTAAGGAATTAAATATAGAAGATGATATAGGCACATTGCTTGAACATAAAAACCAAGGATTAAAAACTTATCAGAAGAAAGATATTGCGCCGGCAGTCATAAATACAGGCAAACCAAAAGTCTATCAAGAATTGACCGACCCCCGAAATGTCTTTGGTGATGTGCTTGCAGAGATAGGTAGATTGAACCCTCCTAATACTATTGCCGTATTTGATTGTGACCTTACTGATTCGGTAAAGACCAATAAATTTGGCAGCATTCTACCGCATAATTTCTTTGAAGCA
>JBBILZ010000083.1:0-8026 GCA_037444665.1 Caldifarciminota bacterium | reverse complement strand
AGTCCCCAATGCTTTTATCCGTAATGAATACTCAATACCATAGGTTATGCATACTAATAAAGAGAATAAGATAAAAACTTCCTTCATTGTCGTTTCTTTTCTTTCCAAATCTCGCGAGTCGAATAAAAATTACCTTCCTCATCAAAACCAAACATAACCAAATAGTCTTGCACACTCTGAGCAAAAACTACTTTTGCAACAGGCAAAATACTTTCTTTTGGGAAAGGCAGTGGATTTACAACCTTCATCTGTTTTGGTTTTTCCACTTTACCTTCTGGACTAAATTTCACTTGATATACACAAAGGTTTCCTGTTTCATCCTTGCCTGTAATTGAAAGAATAATATCACCGTTTGGCAATCGACTGAGATCCATATCATCAGATGCGGCCGATGCCTGTTCAATACTTTGAATTTCATGCGAGGCATAATAATAACCACCCAGATGAATCCCGGGAATTTTACGGAAAGCATATTCACCTATATCTAACACAACCGGTTCAGAAATAAAGTTACCGTCAAGATCTACAAAGACATAAAAAAACTTATCCGGCCGTAAATGCCATACTTTTCTTTTCTGATGGGGTGCATATCCCCAATTAAGACGGTTGCAAATTAATAATTTATGATCCGAAGTAATCGTAACGGGCGGGTTTCTAACGAACGAAAATGTATGTGCCGGGTATTTTTTATGAAATTCTTGAAGTTTTTGAGGAGGAACTTTCTTTTCTTGCGTAAGCTCAGGATATATATGCATTATGCTAATGCCGTAAAAGCCGCTCGTATTCACCGCGTACACATTATTTTCGCTATCCCTGACCAATGTCGCTTCAAGACTACCTTCTTTGAATTTGAAAGTATCTGGACCAAATAAAATTTCACCAGATGCACTGAGAATTATCCGCACTGAAGATTCATAATATGCCCTTCTCCAGCAAAGAAGTAATAACTTATCTTTATCAATCCATACACCGCTAAAGCTAGCACCTACTTTACTTCTCCAAGAATCGATTTCTTGTTTATTCACAATTATTTCTTTTTTTTCGTTGACTATTTTATAGAAAGTAGAATAATACGATAGGTTATACTCGACTCCTTTGATAAATTCTTTTCTTTTAATGAATTCACTCCACAAAGCTATGTAGCCACCGGCCGGTCTGGTAAAAATCACAGGGCGGTTATTTGTTTCTTTTAAATCAGATATTTCCTTGAACATTTCGTTACTGTATGCTAACGTTGAAATCACAAATAGACACAAAAACACTTGCCCAACTATTATGGATATCTTCTTCATTCTTTCCTCCTTAAGGAAGTACTTTTTCTTCAATATTGACACTATTTATACCTATGACATGCCTTATGTTCATTCCATCCCATGGATATTCTGTAGTCCCTTGATTATTGAATCCTAAATCAAATCTGCCGCTCAAGGTTTTTGGTGAAAAACGCCCATAATCATCAAACCCATCAAGAGATGCATAAGGATTATGCATATTTTTAATCATAACATTAGGATCCCAATCGCCATTATAATACTCTGGATAATGCCACATACCCAGTGCGTGACCAATTTCGTGAGCAGCTGCCAAAGCAATGGCCCGATTCAATTCTAAGATGCGATCTTGATAGTTCTGAATTCTGTCTGCAAACACAAAGCACCCAACACTGTCTAAGTGACTTTTTGAAAAATCTATACCACCGCTCGCCATATGCATCATAAGCCATACATCGCTGTAAGGAACATAAAATGATGAGTAATCCTCCATAATACCCATTACATCGCCTGCATAATCACTCGGAGAACTTCCCAGTATTACATGGATACTGTTATTCCAGATTCTATCATTATTTGATAAAGGCTCTTTATGGTAAGCAAGCAGGGCCATTCTTTGTTGACGATCAGTTGTAGTAGGCATTTGACCCGGATCGCTACCCGCTTGAATCTCATTACCCACATTAACTTCAGCGTGAATCCCCGCGGTTTCTAAAACCTGATCAATATAACCGGCAATCTCCTGTATTGTTGTCTGATTCACCGAACTTTCCCATTTATACCAATCAAGTTCTACCCTTACATTTTTATAATTTGTAGTGGCGCCATCATCTAAATAATTATCGCCGGGTATTTCGATACTATCACCTATCAAATAATAAAAACCCTTCTGATGCGTGTAAGTGCCAATGTTATGCGACTTTTCAGCATCGTTGATGCTATAGATCGTAAAGAAAACTGTATTAGATGTTTTATCAGAGCTTACAATTACGTGATGTTCAACTATCCCACCTGATGGCGGAAATTCATTAGAAAGAAACAATGGAGCATAAGCCATCATTATTGTGCGGTTCCCTACATACCTTAAAGTCGCAGGAATGGTAATATAATTACCACCAGTAAAATGACCTTTATCAGTTTCAAATGTAATATTAACAAATTCTGGAGGTGGTCCACCAGTTGAAGGATCAATTACCTCTATAGCGATAGGATGAGCAAAGGGCAGATTTAGTTCTTCATTAGGATTACCTTTAGTTTCATCACCACACCATATTTTTAAAACATACGGTCTTACTTCACCTTCAACAACTGAAAAATCTTCGGTGACAGCATGCCTACCAAAAGTACCCTTCTTAACGGGGTCAATGAATTGTGCTTTTGCTGTATATCTTCCTAAAGCACTTGAATACCAAGAAGTCTGATATATGTAACCCTTACCAACAGCAGCGGAAATATCTTCTTCATGAACTATTACACCGTCTTCACGGGTTATTGTAACCTTTATGTAAGCATCTTCAACATCATTATTGTACTTCCCGCCGATATAGACATATTCATGCAAATAAACTTCCGCTAGTGGCGCCATTGAAATGTATCGGTCAAGAACAAAATGGTTGATAAGTTGGGCAATAATAATAATGATAATTGCAGCGATTATTTCGCAAACCGATCCTAATAATAAAAATCCACATTAATATTATACCAATCCATCTAATAGGTTTGGGTAATTTTTTGAACTTATGAGAGAAAAAGTCTCTTAATGAAATCGCCGCCATTCTACTCCTTTATTATATCCTTTATTATAGTAAAATATATCTGTACATTGCCGCTTGTCAAGAGTAAATTTTGAACGAAAAATACATATGCCACATCCCCCACCAGCACATACGGCTCCCCTGCTTCAGTCCAGTGCTCGTTTGGGGAAAGCGTGCCTGACTTTATCGTTCCTTTGATGGCGACACCTATTGTTTTGACATCCCCCTCGTCCAAAGAAAGTCTTATAATATAATCCCCGGGTAGAAAAAGACTACCATCATTGTGTCTGCCATCCCAAACTACTTGATACGATGTATCAGGGTTGAGATTTGTGAAACTCCAACCCCTATCTCCAACAGTCAACTTCGCACCCGCAGAAAAATCATCAATACTGAAACTAATGGTTATATTCTGCTCGGTTGCATCAAAGGTTGCTTTTGAGGCCTTCAGTTCTTTTATTTTCACTACTTCTTTGTATGCTTGAATGCCCGAGTAATCGGTCCATTCTTCTATAACTACAATTGCTGTATCACGAATAAACATCCCTTTAGGATGCTTGAATTGATTTACCTCTGTCCCGTAACTTCCAAACGAACAACAATGCGATATCAATCCCGGGGAAAATTTTAATATCTTTGACCGTCCGCCATCACAGGCATAGATTACTCCCCTTTGGTCAACCTCAATATCCAAAAGATAAGTATTGTCTCCCAAATCAGGATATAACCACCTTACAAATTCAATACGCCTACCTACATCTCTGAGTGCCACTACCCGTCGGTTATCAGTATCTGAGATATAGATAAAATCACCATAAACTCCAATCCCTTTTGGTTTATTAAATTTTCCTTCAGTAAATCCATAGCCGCCGTATGATAATTGATACGCACCAGTTAAAGAAAAACGGAAAACCTTATGTAAACCAGCATCAATTACATATAACTTATCTCCCTCTACTTCTATATCCCAGGGCTTTTCAAGGGTTCCTATGCCAAATTCATCAATCCAGGCAAGGGTATCTGCTTGCAATCGTAATTTCACAATCCTCCCATTATCAGTATCAGCAATATAGATGTTGCGAGCACTATCTATTGCTATCCCATGAGGTGCCTTGAATTGATTGATACCACTTCCCCAAAAGCCTATGGACTTTGTGTAGTAATGTTCTTGATCTGCTTCACAACCTCTGGCATAAATTACCCGATGCCACATCGCGTCGGTAATAAAACAAAATCCTGTGTCGGCGAGTGTAAAACCAACTCCATCATAAGGGTCTTGAAACAACGCGATATCAAAACTATCTCGAACAATCTTTCTGGTCAATTTATAATACATCTGTCCACCGAACTCGTAGCCTATCCGCTCCAAGGTAGCGAATGATAATTGGAGCAAGAAAAATAAGATCACCACACCATAAAATTTCTTTATCATCTCTACCTCCTCATAATGCAAAACTTAACCCAAATAACCATGCGGAATTATCAAAAAGATTCTGGGTGGCAAAATATAAACATAATTTTTCATACGGATTAATATCTAATCCAAGATTTACCTTGTTTTTAAATAAATTATAAGTTTCGCAATAGTACTCATAAATGAATGTGTTGCCGAAACGAAAATTTAATATGGGACTGAATTTTCTATCAAAACCCACAGGGATTATTAGTTTCCTTGAAGTAATGTAATCGTCTCTCTTATTTAATGCGTAAGTAATTGCGCCGATAACAAATAGATTATTATTTGGCTGAAAAATAATCCCCAAGCCGGGTCTGTAAGAATAGAGCCTGCTGTTTATAGAGTTGAAATAAGCGCAATTCTTTTCATAATACTTTGTGCCAGCTATTATAATGAGTTGTGTAATATTAACTCTAAAATTGCTATTAATATAAAAGTCACTATATTCTCTATCCCAGGCTGGCGAGCAGTCTTCAGGCCAATAAAACCAAGTTGTGTCAGCGGCAAAACTATCTATCTCCCAATTCTTCTTCCCGGCGAGTGTAAATTGCCAGTTATTATTGCCCGTCAAAATGATACCAATGCCACCTTCATTACTCCATTCTAAATGCATAATTGATGCCTCATGGGGATTGTCTAAACTGTCGTATATGATGATGTTGTACCAATCTGGGCCATTGTTCCAGCTGAAACTATATTCAACCCCCAATTTAACCCACTTGCCAATACCCAAGGAATATAGAAAACCCTCCTGCCCATAAAGCCATGGTTCAAGTTCATAATAGTTGCGATAATCAAACCTCTGCCAAGCACCAACACGATAAGCAAAGCCAATTTTGGGATACAAAACGAACAGCGATAACAATTCTTTATTTTCGAAAAATTCTAAATCCGGGTTCTGGTTATACAACATAGTTGAGTTGAATGTGCTCATAGCGCTATAGATTTGAAGTGTATTAAAACTTTTATCGGCTTTACCAAATGTTTTTAAATAAGCGGGGTTATAAATTAAATCTGTAATTGGGTCGGGAATAAAGCCAGCAAATTCCTTGTCAAAACCGAGCATCCGCACCGATGGCTGTGTCCAGAGTTGAAATAGAATAAAAATTAATGCCATTGCCAATCCTTATTTAATATGGTATTTCTTCCAATATAGCATACCATTATCTAAACCATATCCCCAAATGTAGACATAAGCACCTTTATATTTGCCTGATTTTGTGCGCTCAGCAGGATACCGTCTGATATAAATCTTACTGCCATCCGGAATTAGACTGATGTCCATTGGACTTAGAAATTCCTTCTTCGCTGGTTTAATATAATTTCCAAGTAAATCAAAGAATAACTGGTAGGCAGTTGGCTTATTATTTTCTTGCAAAAAGACGGTTACAACAATGCTGCCACTCATTAGCCGCACGCACTGGACCTCAGGAATATTCTTGATAGCAGGGATGGAACTTAATGGAAATAGAGCAAAATTATTATACTCTCGAGAGCAAGCAACAACCAATTCGTATCGCTTTACATCCCACTCATTTGTTTTGAGATCGTATTTTGCGACTTGTATCTTATCTTTAAAAAGGATAAGATCTTCCCATGTTGTTGTTTTAAGAATTGGATTGTAACGGAATTGAGTAGCACTATCAACCTGTGTCCATCCAAAGAAGAGGGTTGTATCAATGCCTATGTTTATCCGATAGGCACGACGGTCTGGAGTCAATCTGGGAAGTTCGGGACCTTCAAAGACATTTATCCTATCGCCTTTAACATCTAATATGAAGGTGCTGTCTTTGTTAATCATTGTCAGAAGTATCTTGTCGCCTTTACCTATAGGAATTATTTCTCCTATGTAAGGATTACCATTTATCCTTCTTTTTCCTTTTACTTTACCACACTTATCCAATAAGTATCCAACATAATGACCCTCTGACGGAGTACCCATTCTTCTTCCTATATCTATTTCAACCCGTGCAATAATTAACGCATCGCCATTTTCAAAATAAACCAAAGATGCCCCTTGAATTGAATCTCCGAGTGCTCCTTCGTTGATTTTGTTTCCCTCCTTATCATAAAGCCAGAAATAGAGATAAGGATAAGTGCGTATATTAAACAATCTTGGTGGGTGATAGCCTGAGTCTACCGTGCCATCTGGACGGATAACTTTCCAAGTATAGCCACCAAACCCTGTTTCTTTTGTATGCCATTTAGTTGCTAACACCCATAATTTCCCTTCGCCATCAACATATCCACTTACCCCTTCTTCATTTATGTCAATTTTTCTACCAAATATTTGAGCAAACCGGTCAAAGTTTGGTTTTGACCAAACCCAGACCACACAAAAGATTAGAAATAAAATGCTCCGCTTCATTTTTTCCTCCTTACCAGGCTATATCTATTGTGTGAATGCCTAATACATCTCTGGTATTCATTGCATCCTGGGGTGGCATTTTATTCAGTAAAGTATCCACAAAAAAATTATAATTTGAATAATTAATTCTATAATCAACACTGTCTTTCATCACACCTATTGGGTGATGTCCTGATAAACCTAAAGCATGACCCAATTCGTGAGCCATTGCATGCCCAATACCCTTACACCAATCCCAACTAGGGTCATGTGCAGCGTGCATAACATCGTATATATGGGTAGCGTAAATGATGATACCTGTGCTATCTAAAAACGTCTGGGAAATTGACGAATCGGTGGATGCAAGATGCGCACATCTTGTGTGCGAAAAATGTCCCCAGTCAATAATATTATATGCTACCACTTCTCCACCGAAAGGATTTTGAGGGTCTTTACTTCCAATAACAATATGTATATAGCCATTTCTCCAATAATCTTTATAGGTGCAATATTGGGCAAGGTATGACTTTACCTGCTCAGAAGAAATTTCATCTGGAAAATTATTAATGCCTTCATCTGTAATAAAATTTGCATCTGCGGTATCTAACTTAGCAGTGCTCAATATCTTTTTCATCTCATCTATAGACCATTCTACGAGGTCTCTGTCGATAATGTTGCTCGCATAATCAATCTCAACTTTTATTGTCTTTTTACCCTCACCATCATTATATCCATCACCTGAAATCTCAACATCTTTGCTTAAAGTATCGGTAGTTTCGTGGCATTTTGGCGGATTCAATCCAGAAATCTCGGTGTCGTGAAAACATTTTAACTGCACCTGCTTTGTCGCCCAGATATTTGTGCCTTTCATTGCTTGAATAGTTATAACAATATCTTCAGGTTCGTTAGGGAAGATATATGGAAAATCCCCAGATGGCGCAGCAATACCATTTAATATTGAATCTACATATTCTACAGTAGCAGTAATAAATCCCATTGAAGATTGGTTGCCGAACTTACCATAATCTGCGGCAAAGAAAATAGTGTCGCCATTAATTCCATTCCCAGCTGAATCCACGACCTGCACCATTAGTGGATAAGCATAAGGGTCTTTTAAAGTATCACCACAATTACAAATTCGGCGATTGCCCATATACAAAATTAACTGTCTGCCACCGGAGCCGTAGATATTTGTTGG
>JBBILZ010000082.1:0-8027 GCA_037444665.1 Caldifarciminota bacterium | reverse complement strand
TGTGAAAATTACATTTACGAGACTGCTTGATAATGCTACAATCACAGCAAGCAACATTAAGGTCTATGATAATACCGGCTATGTCCCTGGTGAGATGAGAGTCTATACAAATACAGCGGGCGATAGAACTATGATTGATTACTATTATAAAAGGACAATTGGTAGTGGTCGCCGGGCTTTCGTTGCAAAAGAAGTCAAGGCAACAAATGGTTATTATCTCGACGGACAATTAGTCCCTAATGGCATTGGTGGCGAACCATGGGATGACTACGAGCAGGCATTCTAAGGATTACAGAAAATCAAAAAAAGGGAAGGGTCTTTACCCTTCCCTTTTTGATTATGGGAACCCCACGCCTATAAAAAATAAAAAAATTTTGAGAAAGGGGGTGCTGTGGAATTGAATGAATGGCAAAAATTTATTGAAAAAATATATTTTGCAAAAGATTCAAAAAGGGGATTGGACAAAACCTTTAATTGGTTGATTGAAGAGATTGGTGAACTCGCACGGGCAATAAGAAAGGGCGATAAAACAAAAATAACCGAAGAATTTGCTGACTGCCTTGCCTGGCTCCTGTCCGTAGGTTCAATCCTTAAAATTGACACAGAAAGGGCAATGGGAAAATATGTAAAGGGATGTCCAAAATGCCATGGTGTGCCATGTAAATGTAATGGAAATGGTTAGTGGGTTGGGGTTGAGAGGCTGGTCTACAGAAAATGGCTAAAGGATTAAAAGTTAAGATGCTGGATTAATTAATGAATAGTAATACCAAAAAAAATAACAAGTTTTAGAGACTTAGAAATTTATCAAAAATCATACAAGGCGGCAATAATCGTTATAAAGCAAATAATACCAAAATTGCCTCCCGAGGAAAAATATGACTTAGGAGATCAGTTAAGGCGTTCAGTTAAAGCAATACCTCGACTTATTGCAGAGGGATATTCTAAAAGGCATCAAGTTAAAGGTTTTCAGAAATATTTGGACGATGCATTAGCAGATAGTAATGAAACTATTGTGTCTCTTAGTCAGGTTCGTGATATATACAACTGTGAGAGTGAATTATGTAATGAAATAATAAATGAGTATGAAATTATCTCCCGGCAGCTTTATAGTTTAAGCTTGGTCTGGGAATCATTTGGTAAAAGAAAAAAACCAGCATCCCAAACCTCAACCTTTAGACCAATAACAAGGGGGTTAAATGCTATTAATTTTTATAACTTTTATTCTAAGTATCGCACCGCCAACCGATATCCAAGCCTACGATGCCCCTGATGATGGTGGTGGTGCAATTATAATAGAATGGCGGTTGTCATCTGATGATGCCATTCTTGATGGTTATGAAATATATCGTAGCGAAAATGCTCAGGACTTTGAAAAGGTTGGATACATCGGTAGAACAAGGAATAGTATTGAAGACGAAACCGAAGATGGCAAAAAATATTTTTATAAAGTTGCTGCGATAAAAGATACATTGAAGGCATACTCAGAAATTTCGCAACCTGTAACCAGTTCAGCCCAGTGGTATGACCGCAATAAGACAAATATTCTTGTCGCCCTCATAATTTTTGGTGGCATCATACTATATTACATCTCCCGAGCAAGAAAGGGAAAGGAGCTGTATATTAGAAAGATCTCTGGTCTGCAGGCAGTTGATGAGGCAGTAGGGCGGGCAACAGAAATGGGAAAACCAATCCTTTATTGCCCGGGGATCGGCTATATTGAATATATTGCTACAATCGCCTCACTAAACATTTTGGGTGAGGTTGCCAAAAAGACCGCGCAGTATAATACAAAATTAATAAACCCACATTATGACCCGATCGTCTATACTGTAGCAAGAGAAATTGTTAAAGAGTCTTATACAAAGGTTGGCAGACCAGATGCCTTTGACCCGGATAGTGTCTATTTTATTACAGACTCCCAGTTTGCGTATGCAGCAGCCCTTGATGGCATTATGCTCAGGGAAAGACCCGCGACAAATTTTTTGATTGGAACATTCTATGCAGAATCTTTAATTCTTGCTGAAACCGGTGCCTCCACTGGTGCCATTCAAATAAGCGGAACCGATTCACTGGCACAACTCCCTTTTCTGGTGACTGCCTGTGATTATACACTAATTGGCGAAGAGTTATATGCGGCTTCTGCGTATATATCAAAAGAACCGCTCCTTTTGGGTGCGATTAAGGGTGAAGATTGGGGGAAATTGATAATTGGTGGGATTATGATTATTGGATCAATAATTGGAATATTAACAAAATTTCCAATTCTGAATTTATTCAAATAATGGAGGTCAAAATGAAAAGAACTTTTCCACTGATATTGGTCTTTGTTTTTGGAGTCTTTGGTATCATTCCCTTTTTGGTGCCGCATCCGAGCGTTCAGCAAACCGATGAATTTTTGCGCAATGACTTACTGAGGATCCTTGCCGCATTTGCCCTGGTATTGGGGCTCGGTAGTCTCTTGCGTGTTCATTTTGACAAAATAAAAAGGAAAAGAGAGAATTGGGAATATTCCTGGGTATTGCTAATCACCTTTTTTATCACTTCAATAATCGGTTTATTTGGTGGTGTTACAGGAACCGGACCTCTACCAACAAAGATAGGAAACTTCCATTTTGACATCCAGACAATCTATCTCAATGTTGAAGTTCCTCTCGGTGCAACAATGTTTGCATTATTGGCATTCTTTATGGCATCTGCTGCATACCGTGCATTCCGTGCCCGGTCATTTGAAGCAGCCTTGCTTTTAATTTCTGCATTTATCGTAATGATCGGAATTCTACCCTTAGGAAACCAGATCTCACCAAAACTTCCATCTTTTGCCCAGTGGATAATGGATGTGCCCAATGTGGCAGGGAAAAGGGGCATTGCCTTTGGTATTGCACTGGGTTCACTTGCCACTGCCTTGAAAATTTTACTCGGGATTGAACGTTCCTGGCTTGGAGGTGGAGAATGAAAATTGTTGATTTAATGCTTAAAATTGACCGCAGGATAATATACCTCATTCTGGCAATTGTTGTAATTCTTCCATTAATATTCCCCTCTGCACAGCATGTAAGGGTGATGCCACCCGTAGAAAAATTATTCATAGCAGTTGATACAATCAAAAATGATAAGGCATTGATGATTGATTTTGATTATGACCCACAGACACAACCTGAACTTGAACCAATGGCACTGGCAATATTAAGGCATGCATTCAAAAGAAAGATTAAATTACTCGGTTTGAGTCTATATGTCCAACCACTCGGTCTGGCAAAATCTGCCCTTGACCAGGTTGTTGGTGAATTCAATGAACAGGCAAAATCATACGAAGATAGCATAATTTATGGAAGGGACTATGTATTTTTGGGCTGGCAACCACCACCATTAATTCCCATTTTAGGAATGGGTGAGAGTATAACCAATGTATACAAAAAAGACTATTATGGTAATCAGACCGATACACTTCCGCTAATGAAAAAGATTAAAAATTATAACAATGTTGAATTGCTCATCTCAATAAGCAGTGGCGACCCGCCATTGTGGTGGGTTTCCTATGCCCAGAATAGATTTGGTTTAAAGGTTGGCGTTGGTTGCACTGCTGTCTCGGCGAGTGATTACTATCCATATTTACAGACAGGCCAATTTAGCGGCTTAATGGTAGGCATGAAAGGTGCTGCGGAATATGAAGAACTCGTGGAGCAAAGGTTAAATATCCAAAAAAGGCGTAAGGCAAGCGAATCACTTCCTTCACTTACCTATGCGCATCTCGTGATGATGATTTTCATTGTGATTGGCAATATTGGCTACTTTGCCACGAGGAGGTCAAGATGAGCCATGATCCCTGGATTTGGATTAGTGCACTATTGAGCCTTGCAATCTTCTCTTTTTTATATAAAGACAATCCTTTCTACAAATTTGCTGAACATGTTTTCGTTGGTGCGGCAAATGGTTATGCAGTGACATTCTACTGGCACAATATCCTTGTGCCTTCGCTCTTTGATCCACTGTTCAGACAGGGTAAGTTGCTTTATATTATCTCATTTGTGATTGGCGCCCTGTATTTCACCCGTTTCATTCCCAGAGTCTCCTGGCTCGTGCGGATTCCTATTGCAATAACAATCGGCTATTATACCGGAGCATCAATCCCTGCTGGAATCCAGGCAAATATCATCAAGCAGATTCAGGGCACAATTCTGACCTCAGCAAATTTTCAGTCCTGGCATGCAGGTAATACGGGAATTATCTGGTCAGTAATTCTCTTTATCGGTGTTCTCTGTACCCTCTCCTATTTCTATTTTTCAAAAGAGCATAAAGGAGTGCTAAAAATTACATCACGCACTGGCATTGTCTTTATTATGATTGGCTTTGGTGCAGCATTTGGCTACACAGTAATGGCACGGGTCTCTTTATTGATTGGCAGATTACAATTTTTGTTAGGACCCTGGCTGGGGGTGATTAAATAAATACCTAAAAGTCCAAAATACCTAAATGCCTAAAAATGAATCGTTTGTTGTTGGACGGTTACGAAGCCCGTATTCCCCAT
Source organism: Caldifarciminota bacterium (assembly GCA_037444665.1). Taxonomy (GTDB): domain Bacteria; phylum Hydrothermota; class Tepidihabitantia; order SM23-42; family JAOAFX01; genus JAOAFX01. The sequence continues at coordinate 3,502 of JBBILZ010000082.1, read as the reverse complement.
AGGCGGATAAATCCGAAATTCTAAATACGAAATCCTAAACAAATCCCAATTTCTCAAATTCCAAACTCACGAAACCGTATCCCATTTCTAAACCGAATACCGAATGACAACCTCTCTCCCTATCATTCCTTCGCCTACTCAGGACAGGGTCTGAGGCGAACGGAGTGAGCCGAAATCAGTAGTTATTCGTCTATCGTTGGACGGTTTAGTTACCCGTTTCGTAAATCGTCTCTTCACCCTCTAATACATAGTCTTTTTAAGCCCTCTTCCTCTACGCCTTCAATTGCCTTAAATTACCTACAAATGCCTTCTTCCCCTTGATACCCCTTTATTCCCCCTGATTCCCCTTAATAACCCCTGTGTGAACCGCAGGTCTGTGAAATTTTCATTAAATGAAAAAAGGTGACGGTCAGAGTTCTATTCACTTGATTTTTAATTAATTATAAGTATACTTAAGTATAAAAACCAGAGGAGACTTTATGATTGAATTCATCTTTATATATTTTTTGCTCAACAGAATATCGCCGCCTGAGAATGTGCGGGCGATAAACATTGTCAATCAGGACAGCATCAGTATCACCATTGGCTGGGATAAGGTAAAAGAGATAAAGATAGATAAATATGAGATTTACCGTTCAAAATACACATTACTGAAAACTATATCCCAGGATACTATCTTCATTGACGATAAGATTGAACCTGATAATGAATACCTTTATGATGTGGTAAAGAGAGAAAGGATGAAAGAATATAATCACCAAAAAAACTTTCTTAAAATCGTTTCTATTGGCTATCAATTGGTAACGGATTCAGTAAATAACAGAAATATTATCAAATGGAAAAGACCAAATGATCTATATCTGGGCGAGACCTATGAAATATGGCGGTCTGAAAAGAATGGTGATTATGAGCTGCTTGGCTCAGTTTTAGAGATTCAGAATTCTTTCCGTGATACCACAATGAAGGATGGTGTAAAGTATTTTTATAAAGTGGCTTCAGTCAAAGGAGATGAAAAGGTTTTCTCAAATCCATCTCCTCCCCTCTTTACAATTGGCACGCCAAAATTTATCCACGCCTTTGATATTCCCAATGATGAAGGCGAAGGCTTTAAAATCACCTGGGAGCCATCACCAAACTATGATATGATAAAAAGTTATGCCTTAATCCGTCTGGTCTATGATTCTATTGCGGCATTCAAGGATACATTCTTCTTTACAGATACAACGGCAAAACCTGGCGTTGATTATCGGTATTACATTGGTAAAAATTACCAGATTGTGATGCCCGCCAAGATTATTTCTGATTCTGTAGGTATGACTGGTAGGGTAATTAAAATAGAATGGAAGATAAATCCCAAGGTAATTGGACAGAATTATGACCTGACACTTATTTATCGGGCAGAAAAGGACAGTGCAAATAACTTTAAATATATTGATTATACATATCCTGATGAAGAAAAATTTATTGATGGCACTGCCGAGCCGGACAAAGAATATATCTATGAGGCAAGGGCAGTAAAGGAACGGCTTGCGGATTATAAAATCGTTCAAGACACAGTGATTGACGGAAAGAAAAAAATCTCTATCACCTGGAAACCATCAAAAGAACCAAAAGAATTTTTAGGGTACTATGTGAATAGGGCAGAAAAAGATAGTGGTAATTATGGTGTTTATGCACGGTTGGGAAATCAGGTAAATTCTTTTCAGGACCGCGTAGGAATTTTTAATAATGTGCCTTATGCCTATCGGATTGTTGCAATTACAAAAGATGGAGAAAAAATATCATCTGAAACCACACCCTATATTATCGCATCACCACAATGGTTCCATCTTGGTAGAATCAATGCATTAATCGGAATTGTTATTTTTATATTTTTGGTTCTGTTTTTTATACAGTATGCAAAGAAAAGTAGTAAGGATATCTTTGTGCGACGTATTGCCGGATTATCTGCCATTGATGAGGCAGTGGGCAGGGCAACAGAGATGGGTAGACCAATATTGTATGTGCCCGGGACATCGGTCATTGATGATGTCGCAACTATCGCTTCATTAAATATCCTTGCTGAAGTTGCAAAAAAGACTGCCCAGTATAATACGCCTTTGATTGTTCCCAACAGAGACCCGATTGTCTATACTGTTGCCCGAGAAGTCGTAAAAGAGTCATACAATAAAGTCGGCAGGCCTGATGCATTCAATCCTGATAGTGTCTATTTTGTTACCGATTCTCAATTTGCATACGCTGCCGCAGTAAGTGGCATTATGATTAGAGAGAAACCAGCAACAAATTTTCTCGTTGGTATGTTCTGGGCAGAATCACTGATTATGGCTGAAAGTGGTGCTTCTACAGGTGCAATACAGATTGCCGGAACCGATGCAGTAACACAGTTACCGTTTTTTATTACTGCCTGTGATTATACACTTATCGGCGAAGAGTTGTATGCGGCAAGTGCCTATATCTCAAGAAACCCAACGCTCCTTGCTGCACTCAAGAGTCAGGATTATAGTAAATTGGTAATAGTTGGGGTGATGGTAATTGCAACAATCCTTGCATTATTGAAATTAGGGTTACCAATCTTCAATTTCTTTAACATACAATGAAGAACACGATCCTCACTATCGTTCGGATAAATCCGAAATCCGAATTTCTAAATACGAAACAAGTTCCAAATTCCAATAACCCAAACGACATTATGATTTTATTTAACAATTTAACCAATATCCATTTAACCAGACGAAAGGAGGTTTTATGCAGAGGACAATACCTTTAATGATTGTGCTCATCATTGGAATTGCAATGCTTTTGCAATTCTTTATCCCGCACAAGATTTCCAAAGATATCTATATGAACTTTCTTGACTGGCTCGGTATTATTGCCGCATTTGCTTTAGTGCTCGGTCTGGGAAGCCTTATCAATCATCACATAGACAAGATCCAGAGAAGAAGGGAAAACTGGCCTTATTCCTGGGTAACACTCATTGCCATCGTAATCACTGCTATTATTGGACTCTTTGGTGGAATGGAAGGAAAAGGACCATTACCTGTCCAGCCCCAGATTATGCTCGGTGATAAGATCATTCAGATAAAGTATTCAATCCAGGTAATCTATGACAATATTATGACACCGCTCGGTGCAACAATGTTTGCCCTTCTGGCATTCTTTATGGCATCTGCTGCGTATCGGGCATTCCGTGCCCGCACATTTGAAGCGACATTGCTCCTTGTTTCAGCATTTATTGTAATGGTGGGTGTGGTTCCAATCGGATACTATATTTCTCCCAAATTACCCTATCTTGCCCAGTGGATTATGGATGTGCCAAACACTGCATCAAAAAGGGGAATCCTGTTCGGAGTTGGACTCGGCATTGCCGCAACTTCTTTAAAGATTATGCTCGGCATTGAAAGGAACTGGCTCGGAGGCGGAAAATGAAATTCTGGGAATCATTACTCAAAATTGACCGCAGGATTGTCTTTTTGATTGTAGGACTTTCAGTATTAATACCGCT
>JBBILZ010000081.1:0-8514 GCA_037444665.1 Caldifarciminota bacterium | reverse complement strand
ACCAACCATTTCCTTGAAAAATGGCATCCAATTACCCTGATTAGATGTAGTATTCACCAGAAATTCAATCTCTGTGCCCTGCGGTGTATTAGGTGATACTGACATTGTAAATGAATCACCACCCGCACTATCATTTATATTAATATTATTGTAGTAAGAGAGTGAATCAATAATTGTGATAAACGGATTTGAGGTGCGCAAAGTGCCAGATACATTTGTCGCATTTACATTGCCCTGATTCTTTAAGAAAACACGCATTCTTACAGTCTCGCCCGGGTCAAGTTTGCCATTATTATTGCCTGTCTGGTCATAGATGTAGTGTGATTGATAGAGGATACAGGGCTGGGATGAACTGCCTGCAACCGTGCAAACACCTTCATAAGGCTTACAATCTGGCGCAGTAGCAGTAATGGTCATTGTGCCGCTACTTGTGGGATAGACAAAAAGGTCAACCCAGCCAGATGAATTCGTTCTGCCCTTAGCATAGACCTCTGTCCCTTTTATTGCACAGACAAGGCAGTTTTTCAAAGGTTGCCCGGTAATTGATACAGTAACCCGTAGCATCTGTGGTCCAGCCGTGATTGAGTTGGCATGGCTAACAGTCAGGGTGCGCGGCTTCTGTGTATAGATTGCGCTATTCGGGTCGCCAAAGAGCGTAAGTTCATATACACACCAGCGTGTTGGTGCCTGGCTCATTGCGAGATTGCGCAAATTATTCTTTGTAGTTGCCAGGGCAATGCCCAGTTCATTTATACCATTAATGAAATTTTTAAAGAGTTCAAGGTCAAGCATCTCAGATGGACCGAGTGCTGGCGGATAACCCAAACCATACCGTGCATTGAGTATTGTAGCAATACAACCGCCATTTGGATAATTGACCAGACTCTCGGCAATACAATCTTTGCCATCAAAAGAACCACAATCACAATTAATACCATTCATTACATTGTATTTAATACCATTGGTGAGTGTGGGAATCTGTGACATACTCAATACACTCAGACTATTATAACTACCGTGGTCTGCAACATGGCAGAATTGATAGCCAGTGTTCAATGAATCCCTTACTGCATTTGAGGGTGGGTCTTCAAGTTTAGACCTTTTCCAGGTAGAAGGATAATAGCTGTAGATAATGTTATTGATTACCCGACCATGATATGGACTAAAGAGCATTTCCGAAGGCAATAACAGAGTTCTGACATAATTTGTATCAGGATGTTTCTCAAAGATTGTATCCTTATTGATAAAGGTATTGATATTCGTTGCATTGTCAACCGGTGCGCGTCCCACATAAAGGTCAAAGAACAAGTCCACTGTGTCTGCCATCTCGCCAAAAAGATTATTATTATTTCCATCCCAGGACCACTGCAAATCAGCATAATACATATCAGTTGGTATGTTACCAGTAATTGTGCTCTCTTCAATGACCAATCTGGTCTTTCTATCAGGAACAATAAAATCATCTCCACCAAGTAATACATATTTCAAACCCTTATTCTGCCAGTAATCTTTTATACAATTCCTAATCTTCTCCTGATTGTCCCTGCCTGAATACTGGGCATAGATTGAGTCAGTGCCGAGCACTTTTGTTTTGATTCCCTTTTTTGTCTTCCAGTTGATGAGCGGATTCCAGTTTGTTTTTAATGAAGGGCTGGTGATGATTAGATAATCAATCTCATCACCGCGCAAATCCTGGATTGGTGGAGTAAAATAATCTACCATCTCTTTGTTTGAAACAAGGTTTTTGACCTCATCCTTGAACAACTCAATCTGGCCATTTGTAAGTTTCACAGGTTGATATACATTTTCCCGGTAATGAATATTGAACTTCAATTTTTTATAAAGCACGAGCGTCTTTTTATCAGGGATGTACTGGAGCGGATGAACATTTATACCAGCAATACGGAAACCAGCAAGGCAACCACTCTGAACCGGTTTAATAATCTCTGCAGGATATGGTGTGCTGGATGAATAGATAACAGGGTCTGGATTGACAAATTCCGGAGTTTTATCAATTGAGAACGGACGAACCGCCTGGGCAGGATAAGGCACAAACATACCGTGCAACTCTACTTTTTGTTCAGCGATTATCTCCACATTTTCAATCTCTGCATCGGGCGGAATTACAAAATACTTGCAAACTACAGGTAAAATCGGTGCACCTTTTTCACTCGTTGTTGCATTGCCCGGATATACAATAAGGTCATAGCCATCAAGTTTTGTAAAAACAAAATCGGTCTCAGAGAAATTGAGTTCTTCAGTAAGCACACCAGAAAAAATACACAATGGAGCGAATAAAAAAATTATTAAAGATTTAAGTCTCATTAAGAACCTCCTCTTATAAAGACCCTGCAATTAATTAAATTTTATAGCAATTTAACCACCCTAAAATTGTAGTTGCTTGATTTATCAAGCACTAAAAAAAGCCCAATGCTCCGTCCCGATGGGACGAGAGTCCCTTCGGGAAATTAGGCAACTACATTGACTTAATTCCATTCTTTAGAATGGCTAACCTATTATCAATTTTATGCATTATTTAACCATTGTCAAGGGAAATTTTTGTCAGTCAGATTATTGAAAAACGAATTTCTTCTGTATTCTATTTTTACCCGCTTCAAAGATACAAAAATAGACACCAGAATTTATTTTCATTCCTTTTTTATCTATACCATTCCAGAATATGGAATATGTCCCAGGTAGAGCAATCCTATCCTGCAGAGTGATAATGTGCCTTCCGGTAATATCAAATATATTTAATCTGACCCTTTCCGTATTATCTGTCTGGTAAATGAATTTAATCTCATTTTTAAAGACCGTAGGAAATGCCTTGAATGTATATAAATTCCTAAATTGTTGTGATTCATTTATCCGACTCAGGTCTGTGTGGTATTTTGCGGTTGCCCAGTCATAATAACTTGTTGAACTAAGGCTACGTCCAGTAATACATACATTTCCCGCATTATCCGCTGCAATTGCCAGTGCATAGTCAAGGGAATCCACGCCATCGTAATAAGCAGCCCATTTTAGGACACCGCTTGAATCATACATAAGTGTCACATAATCATTGTATGTAGTAAGGTTACGGCTCGCGCCACCAATATAAATATTTGCCAAACTATCTATTGCCATACACTTCCCACCTACTTCATCTGAAGGAGTATCATAGGCACTTGCTGGTCCATCAAATCGTGCGACCCATTGTTCACCTCCGCTCGCATTATATTTTATCAAAACAATATCTGCACCTGTGCCCAAACCCTGACTCTGCCCTACCACATAAACATTACCCGCATTATCCACTCGTATACCATATCCACCATCTGCACCACTTGTATCATGATTATTATATCGTGCAATCCATTGTTGACTGCCATTTGCATCATATTTTATTGTAATTATATCAGTTGATGTGCCGGGATACCGACTTGAACCAGTGACATAAACATTGCCTAGATTATCTACTGCAATATCCCTTGCAATATCTGAACTATCAGCAGGGCCATTATAATATCTTGTCCAGACCGTATCACCTGTCTCTGCATTATATTTTATCGTCACATAATCATAAAGTGTGCCACTGGCATTAGGGTTAACATAACCAGTAACATAAACAAAACCATTATTATCAGCAATCACCTTGTGCCCTTTATCATTGTAATTTCCCTGACCATTGAATCGGGCGACCCAGATTTGGTTTCCACTTGAATCATATTTCACTGTAGCAATGTCATCCTGATATGAAGAACCACGACTATAACCCGTAACATAAACATTTTCCTGTTCATCAACAGCAACCCAGTGGGCAAAGTCATAACTATTACCAGTGCCATTATATCTTCTTGTCCAGGCAGTATCGCCATCAGGACGATATTTTATTGTAAAGTAGTCTCCTGCACCTGAACTCATCGTATAACCCGTAAGATAAATATTACCAGATGCACCAACAGTGATACAGCTTGCCCTTTCATTATATGTACCAGGGCTTGCAAAATTTCTTACCCATAATGTATCACCATTCGGACCATATTTGATGGTTGTCCAATCATTATTTGTCCCTGAATTTTCTGTCGTGCCTGTCACATAAATAGAACCCTGATTATCCATTGTAATTGCGTATGCCCAATCAGACAATGCACCAGAACTACTCCAGCGCCTCTCCCATAATGTATCTACCTGACTGAATAAAAGATTCAGACACATAAAAAAGGGTAGTATTATTGAGAATTTATTTATTTTTAATTTCATATGTCGCTCCTTGTATTTATATATTTTATCTAATTTCGCATAAAAATCAATTATTAGGTATAACGAAGCACGATTAACAGAATGGTCTGAGCTTATAGGAAATAACAACCAGTATGGTTATTGAACCTATAAAACTATGAAGCAGGGCTAATAAATTTTGAAAACAGAATTTTTACAACCCTTTCTGCTGCATTGCCATCCCAGAGTTCAGGGATTTGCGGCTTAAATTCAGATGATTTTATTATCCGCCTCGCCTCTTTGATTATCCTTTCTTTATCATTGCCAACCAATACATTTGTCCCCTGTTTAATTGTAATTGGTCGCTCTGTATTATTACGCAGGGTTAAACAGGGAATTCCTAAAATTGTTGTCTCTTCCTGGATGCCACCTGAATCTGTAAGCACAAATCGTGCATCTGACATCAATGACAAAAATTCAAGATAACCAAGTGGGTTAATAAACATAATACCTTTATTGAATTCCCTATCATAATTAAGAAAAGTAATATTGTCAAACCGCTGGTCAGTCCTGGGGTGGATTGGAAATACAATGGGCAGATATTTAGAGACCTCGCTGATGCCATCCATTATATTCTGGAGGACCCTTTCATCATCAACATTTGAGGGACGATGCAATGTGAGAATACCATATTTTCGTTCTTTCAGACCCAATTTTTTACACATTTTAATTGTTCGGGCAAGATTGAGATGCTTTCTCAATGTATCAATCATCACATTACCAACAAAAAAGATTTTCTCCTCTGACACTCCTTCGCGCAATAAATTTTTATTCGCATCATCGCAGGTAGTAAAAAGATAATCCGAAATCTGGTCGGTAAGCAAACGATTTATCTCTTCGGGCATGGTGCGGTCAAAACTACGCAGACCCGCTTCAATATGGGCGACTGGTATGAACAATTTCACTGCGGTCAGGGCGCAGGCAATAGTTGAATTCACATCACCCACCACAACCACGAGCTCAGGTTTTTTTTTGATACAAACCTGTTCAAATGCAACCATTATCCTTGCAGTCTGTTCAGCATGCGTACCTGAACCGACCCCTAAATAAATATCAGGCTTTGGCAACTGCAAATCGCGGAAAAAGAAACTGGACATCTCTTTATCATAGTGCTGACCCGTATGCACAATGATTGGTCTAAATTCCGGATGTTTTTTTAATTCAAAATAGACCGGTGCAATCTTCATAAAATTGGGACGAGCACCAGCAACGAGCAGTATCTTAAATCTTTTTTTCATATTTATTTTATTAATCTTGTTTTTCGATTATCTTCAGTATATGCGCTTTTTACTTTTTACTCCATCTTCACTAACTTACCCCTTATCGTTGTTTCTCCTGCCTGCAAAATATATAGATATACGCCTGCGGGCATACTCACACCCTGTTCATTAGCGCCATTCCATACCGCAATATTATTGCCGGCATTTGCCGCCACTTTCTTTAAAAATTTACCCTGGACATCATAAATCTTCACGGTTATCGGTTCAGTGCTCTCATTCAGATATGCAAATCTTACTTGCCTGTTGAATGGATTCGGTCCCACGCGCACAGCATCTCTGTCTGCAAAATAATCAGACCCTTCTGAAATCCCCGTAGCAAAATAGGTTATACGCTCAAGAATAGCGGCATCTGTGAAATAAGTTTCAGTTTCATCCTCCGCGCTTCCGACACAGACCATGGCGCCGCGGTTCTCAACAATGAACTGGTGGCTTATCTGGGTAGTAGTGTCATAGAATATCGGTATATCGTTCCAGTACATAATTTGCGTCAAAGTATCCCAGACAATTGACCTCAGGCATGGAAAAGTGCCGTAGGGTATGTGCACATAGCCATGGGCATCAAAAAACTCATATCCCCGGTGCGTATGGTCTACATACATATTTGTATCAATTACCAATCTATATGTAATATAGAAATGACGTGAATCCAGATAGTGTAGAGGCAGCGGAGCAGAATCAGGTGTATCATACCTGATAAACATGTTTGTTTCCAGGTCGCTTGACATCCCGAAAGTCTTCAGAAAACTGGGTTCCAGTTCCATAAAAAGGTAACTTGTATCCCCTTCTGAAATATCCCGATACACAAGGTTGGCATTTGGGAATGAATCGTGATGCGGTGCTTGTGATACAGGAACAATCCTGTGCATCGCACTATCATTGCCCACTGGCTGTGCCGTAAAATACCAGTGTTGCGGACCACCGGCTGTGCCAAGGTCTACTGATACCTGGTATACAGCATTCTTGTGCCAGCGCGTATTCAATTCATGCGGTATCTCGTCCCATGTAATGACGATCTGCGCAGATGCTGGGTTAAAAAGAAACAGCATCAGGAAACCAAACCCCAGCGTATATATTAAGATTTTTAGTGATTTTTGTAATCTCATAGACACTCCTTATATATACCATTAGTATATATAAAACAAAAAAAAAGTCAACTATGTGGAAAAAGTGATTGGCAGAAATGAAGGTGTACAAATAATAAAAATCAGATATTCTTTAACCAGCTAAGATAATCATCAAATCTCTGTACAGAGAAATCGCGACTTAAAGGAATATTCTCTTCGCATAAAGATATAATTCGTCCAGGTGCAACTGGTAATTGCGAAAATAAATTACGGAATCTTCTTATTGATTCACCCATCGTAAAGTTAGGGCTTTTTGTCAATTTAAATTCAACAGGGAAAATTTGCTTTTCTGCTTCAATGAGCATATCAACTTCTAAACCATTATGGGTGCGGATATAAAAAACATTTACATTTTTGCCATAATTGAAAATTGCTTTGATTGTCTCTTGTATACAAAAATTCTCAAATATTGCACCAGCCATAGGACCTTTTATTAAGTAATCTTCATCTTTTAAAGATAATAAATGGCATAATAAACCACAATCTAAAAAATAGACCTTGGGGCTTTTGACTATTCGCTTTCCCAGATTTTGATAATAAGGTCTTAACAAAAGCCAGCGTGCTAAAATTTAGTCCTGAGCACATCTTGAAGCTAAAAGTTGCATAAATCTCTGGAAATCCCTTAAATTACCGATATTATAGAGTGTTCTAACATCCCTTATCATAGTAAATTGTTGAAAACCAGTAAAAATAAAGCGGCCTCTTCGCTGGCGTCCTTTATCAATGAGTATTTTAATATAAGAAAGCAATTGAGGAACATACTGGATTTCGTCAAAAATTACTTTCTCGCCAACACCCTCCAGGAAAAACCTCGGGTCAGAGATTGCCCTTTCGCGGGTAAGAGGGTCATCAAAAGAAATATAAGTATAGGTATCAGAAAATATTTCCTGAAGCAGTGTTGATTTTCCGGATTGACGAGGACCGGTTATAACTAAAGCAGGAAATTGATTCACGAGAGTTTTTAAAATCGCCTCAATTTCCCGATGGATGTAGACTTTAGCATTCATAGACTAATTATATTTAAATTTTGTACTATGTTAAGACATTTTTGCAATGGCAATGCAAATTTTCATTATATAAAAATTCCACAATTCCACTCACGAAGTGAAAAAAATGGGTTTGCAGAAAGAATTGAAATTTCATTGCCTTTCCGCCACCACTTACGAAGTGGAAAAGGATGGCTTTTCAGTATCGTGTTTTTGTGAATAAGTACCAGTCAATGGTTTTTTGCAGACCCGTTTCAAAATCGGTCTTTGCCTTAAAACCAAACTCTTTGGATGCTCTTGAAGTATCCAACATTCTTCTGGGCTGACCATCAGACTTTGTCCTGTCCCATTCTATCCTGCCATCAAATTTCAAAAGCCGCGCAATCAATTCAACAAGATTCTTGATTGATATTTCAAATCCAGCGCCAATATTTACCGGGTCAGGTTTATTATACCGCTCGGTCGCCAGCACAATTGCCTCAGCACAATCTTCAACATACAAAAACTCTCTGGTTGCCTTACCTGTCCCCCATACTGACACGGTAGTGTCAGAGAATCGGGGAACCGGTGTGCGGAGTTTCCGCACCTTTTTTGTTTCAAACGTGCATACTCGCCATCACCCTTACTTCCTCTGAGGCGCCGTAAGACAGCTTTTTTCCCGCCCATTGCCTCAACAAATTTTTTAATTAATGCAGGGATAACATGCGAAGAGGCAGGGTCAAAATTATCACCAGGTCCATATAGATTTACTGGCATCAAAAATATTGAATTAAAACCATATTGCTGACGATATGCCTGGGACTGAACCAATAACATCTTCTTTGCCAAGCCATAAGGCGCATTCGTCTCTTCTGGATAACC
>JBBILZ010000080.1:0-8514 GCA_037444665.1 Caldifarciminota bacterium | reverse complement strand
TTCTTCTCCTTTTTCGTTTTTTATCGTATGCACAATGGGAGATGATTCTCCTAATGATGAGTCAGTTTCAACAATCATTATTTTCCCCCAATTAGAATAGTCACGGACATACAACCACCATCCTGGTTTCGCTTTTAATAATTCTTCTTTCCACAAATCCCCATCTTCATTGTAATAAATAACTTTCCACTCTTTACCCAATTTTATGCACTCCACTTTTATGTAGTATGGCCTCAATCCTGGATATCTCGCCTTGTTCTTTTTGACCCACTGATTATATTCTTTGATACTTGTTGTCTCCAGGACCTTCTCCACCCTCACCTCTGCCCCAAAGAGGCAGAAGATGAAGGTAGCGATTGCTAAAATTATTCTCCGCATAAAGCCTCCTTTTTAGAAATTTTTGCAAGGTTTGTGCTTGACTCAAAAAGGAAAAATGATTCCGAGAGAGAGAGAGAGAGTATTTGGAACTCCCCTTTAAGTTGATTGCCATAACTACCCCTTAATTGATGATAAATTATATCCATAATCCATCATCTGTAAACAGGCAAGTGCAGAGTTTCAACCTAAAAAGAGACCAAAATTTTTTATTATAATCTAAAGTGCATTAGAAAATTATCACTGCTTTATGATTACACAAACTTTCCATTTTGATGTTTATATAATTATAAAAGTATAAAAATAAGAGTTCAGGACAAAAGAATGATACATTGAATCAAGTACACTGTCAGAGAAACTACAAAGCAATTATTAAGTATAAAGCGATATAAGGGTTTGACCTCTGATATTGAGTAATGCCTATTTTATCTTATCAAACTAATCGTCTTTGTAATTATCCCATCCGGGGATTCAATGACGAAGATATATGTGCCATTACTCACTCTTTTTTGTGTATCATCATTGCCATCCCAGATAAATTCATAATTTCTAAATCCGAAACAATATTTAAATCTCAGTGATTCAAATTCCAAACGTTGTTTAAAAAATTGGAATTTAGAATTTCTGACCCGATATTATACCCGATGAATCGGGCAACTACAGTTTTATACAGGGAGCATTTCATCTTTGGCAGAAGCAGACGATAAAACAGAAAAGTGGAGAGGATCCAGGGGAGTGAGGACTTTTATACTTGACTTCACTTAAAATAAAGATAAAATTAAACGGGTGAACTATGGATATAACTTATTTTGAAAAACCGGGAAAGAGCAATACTAAAAAGACGATTGAACTTGCCTTAAAAAGGGCAGATGAATTAAAGATTGAAGATATTATTATCGCTACCTGCACTGGTTATTCGGCAAAGGTCTTGCTCCAGCAGGCAATTAATAAAAAGATTGTCGTTGTTACGCACCAGGCAGGATTTGCCAGACCAGGCGCGATGGAGATAGAATCTGAGATGGTTGAGTTCTTAAAGAAAAAGGGTGTGAAAGTGTATACGGGGACGCATTTCTTTGGTGGCTTTGGCAGGGCAATAAGATTAAAATTTGGTGGTCTGGAGCCTGAAGAGATTGCAGCAAATACCTTGAGAATATTTGGCGAAGGAATAAAAGTGGCAGTGGAGATAGCAGTGATGGCGCTGGATGCTGGATTGGTTCCTTATGGTAGAGAGATTGTTTCTATTGGTGGCACAGGGTCAGGTGTGGATACTGCGATTGTCTGTGTGCCGAAGCATGGCAAGGACTTTTTCAATTTTGAGGTGAGGGAAATAATCTGTAAACCAAGGATAAGATAAATAACCGAAAGCAGTTAGAACATGAAATCAATAGTTGCAGTTGTCAAAACAACCCCCAAAACAGTCCTTGATGATATTGAAAGATGCCTAAAACTGGCAAGGCTGGAGCAATCATTACCAAAGAATGTGCCTACTATTCTTAAGATTAATATTTCCTGGCACTTCTGGTATCCTGCCTGTTCCACTACTCCCTGGCAATTAGATGGTGTTGTAACAGCACTCTATAAACTTGACTATAAAGATTTAATCCCTGCTCAGAATCGCACTGTGGTCATTAATCCAAAACTCGGTGCAGAGAATAATCATTTAAATTCAGTTATGTGCAAACATGGATTGAGATTTGTCTATCTTTATGAACCAGGTGTCAAATGGATATACTACAGACCAAAGGCAAAGATGCTTGTTTTGGATAAGATTTACAAAGAAGGTATCCAGATTCCTGAATTATTCATTGGCAAGAATGCATTCCATCTACCAACATTAAAGACCCATGTCTTTACTACGATGACCGGGGCAATGAAGAATGCCTTTGGCGGCCTATTGAATGATAATAGACACTGGACACATTCAGTAATTCATGAAGCACTCGTTGATTTACTACAAATTCAAAAAGAGATCCATCCTGGAATCTTTTGTCTGACTGATGGGACTTTTGCTGGTAATGGTGCTGGTCCCAGATTGATGAAACCCGAGATAAAAGATTATTTCCTTGCCAGTGGGGATTCTGTAGCAATAGATGCCATTGCCGCAAAGATGATGGGGTTTAATCCCATGTCCTTAAAGTTTTTGAATCTTGCCCATGAGATGGGACTGGGTAATGCAAAGCCTGAAGAGATAGAAGTTGTGGGCGAGGATATAACAAATGTTAATTTTCATTTTAAGACTGCTGATACATTTGTCTCAAGGGGGCAGAAGGCAATATACTGGGGATTTTTAAAACCATTTGAGCATTTATTACTACGCACGCCAATCGTTCCCTGGTCATACTTGGCATCAAGGGCTTATCATGATTTTTACTGGTATAATGTGTATGGGAAGCCGATTGTGCGAAAATTCTTACGCACTGAATGGGGTAGGCTTTTTGAATCATATATATAATCCCCCTCAGTCCCCCTTAAGGAAAGGGGGAGGTAATCCCCCTTTTTCCCCTTTTTTCAAAGGGGGTAGGGGGATTTGAATGAAAATGGAGCGATTAATAATTAAAACATATATTGTTGGTTATATTGAAACAAATATGTATCTTATTTCACACGACCGTAAGGGAATAATCATTGACCCCGGGTTTATTGAATCTGAGGCAGGTAGACTTATAAAAAAAATAAAAAATGATGTTGATGAGGTGTCCATAGTGCTTTTGACCCATTGCCATTTTGACCATATTTCCGGCACAGCAATTTTAAAAAAGGAATTTAATAGTAAAATCTATTGTCATAAATTTGATGCTGAAAAACTTTCAGATGTACAAAAGAGCGGAGCATCGTGGTTCGGAGTTTCTGATTTGCACATTGAACCAGATTGCTTTCTTGAGGATGGACAGGAGATAGAGTCAGATGATTCACGGCTGAGAATAATCCATACACCCGGTCATACAGGTGGTGGTATCTCTATCCTGCTTGAGGATAAGTATCTTTTTAGTGGTGATACCTTATTTAAAGATGGCATTGGTAGAACCGACCTTTATGATGGTGATTATGATACATTGATGAATTCAATAAAAAACAAACTATTGGTTTTACCTGATAATCTTATAGTATATCCGGGCCATGGTCCATCAACGACCATAGCAAAAGAACGGAAAAATTTCATCAATTATTAATTATTCTGTCTGATTTTAATGTTTATGCAAACTTGTGCAAAATTTTATTTTAAGAATACAATTTTCTCTGATACTTTGAAACTATCACACTTTAACTGGATAATATATACGCCTGCGGGAAGTTTTACTTCTTCATTGTTACTGCCATCCCATACAATGTGGTTATTTTTTTTGATTATATTTTTGTCCCACTGTTTAACCATTCTTCCTGAAACATCATAGATGGAAAGTTCTATATCATCATTATTTCCTGTGATATAATCAATATAGAGGAGGTTTGTAAAAATGGTAGAGGAGAGTGATAAATGTGGATTTTTGATTTTGTATTTTAGAGCATTGTCTTCTTCAATTGCAAGCGGTTTCATTTTTACATTTAATATTGTTGGTATACCTGGTAATACTACGATACTGTCAAATGTTATGGTCTGGTATCCGTTTTTCAAAAATTGCATTGAGTAAGTGCCAGGGTTTACAATGCGCCGGTATCTGCCATATAATGGCTCGCTCAATCTTGGGGTGAGTGTGGAGTCATAATAGCTCACAATCCTTACTTCTGCGGATAATGGTAAGTTTGTTGTTGAATCGGTAATAATGCCCGTAATACTTGAGCCAAATGTTCGCTCAAGGAGATAGTATGCTCCAGCAAGATTTCTTATGCAGATACTGTCAACAAGATAACCGGGTGGATAACAGCTTCTACTGACTTCAATTGTATAGGCAAATGTGCCACAGACACCATAGAGCCAATTTCTTGCTGTGCCTTCTGTAGCATAACCATATATTGAAACATAGGTGCCATTACCTGCATCATTTATTATTTTTGAGGCAAGTGTATCAGCAACTCTTTTAATAAATGGATGGTCTATTGAAAATTGTGTTCCCCAGCGCCATGGGTAATAGACCAGTTCACCCTGACCCGTGCGGACACAATGGTAGCACACATCAAAAACAAAATGATTTTCCTGTGCCAGGTCTCTGATTATTCTTGTTTCATTCTCTGAAAATGGATATGGACCACGATAATTTTCACTGGTAGGGTCTCCACTTCCACCCAATGCCCAATTAAAATCATAATTTCTATTCAAATCAACTCCATCAGAATCTGTATCAAAAAAACCATTATTATTATTGTCTCTTTTATTTTTCCGCCAGATTGTATCAATACCCGACATTACTACATTGTGTCCCTCAGGATTTAACATCGGGATTACCCAGATTTGGCTATTATTTATCCAGTATGTAATTGCTGAGTCAATGCCATATTTGTTCAATAGGTCATTTAATAGATATAAGCAGACTTCACAACCAAGTAATTCCTCGGCATGGTGAATACCATTAAAGAGAATTGATGGTTCATCTTCTTTTATTGCAGGATTGTCAGAAATCTTTATTGCCAATATTGGTAAACTGTCGCGGGTTGAGACATCAAGAGTTTCTAATTTTGTGATATTGGGATAAAGTGTTATAAGAGAATCAACTTCTTGCACCATCTCCTCGTATGTATGATAGCGCGGGTCAATGAGCGGAGTAGCAAATAAAAGAACTTGCAATAAGAAAATAGATAAGAGTGTTCTAATCATTTTACAATTATCGTTTTTTTGATGTTGAAATATTCGTTTGTCTGGGCTGAAATAAAGTAGATGCCAGCAGGAATCTCTTTGGTATCCAAATTGAATGTGTGGTAGCCTGGTTCAATGGTTTCATTGATAATCGTAGCCACAACTTTACCTGCTATATCATATATATTTATTTTTATCTGTGTCTTTACTGGATTAGCGAAATGAATATTTAATTTTTTATGGCAGGGATTGGGTGATGTGGCAAAAGACCAGAATTTTGGAATTGCTGTGTTGCCTTCACTTATACTATACTCGCCGATTGTAAAACAACTGTCGCTCACATCAAAACCAATATTTCCTGAAGCATCATAGCCAACAATTTTGATAAGACAATCATCAGAATTAACTTGCGGAATTGTCCAGTTAAACATTGAATCATTGGTATTAAAGTGTGCGATTAAGAATGGATATGTAGCTCCACTATCAATTGATAGATAGAGATTTAAACTATCAATGCCAATATTATCCGCTGAATTCCATACAATTTGATGCTCGTCATTCCAGAACCATACCTCGCCTCCATTTGGTGTATAGACCTGAACAACTGGTGCTTCAGGGTCATAGATTGTAAAAGTCTGGTCAGATACATCAGCCCCAATATTGTTACTGCCATCAAATGCCTGAATCCTTACAAGGCACAATGTTGATAGTGTTGGTGGAATAGTCCAGGCATAAATTGAATCACGGGTTGTGACCGTGGCAATATAAGACCACGATGAACCATTATCAGTGGAGTATTCAATCATTGTTGAATCAATACCAACATTGTCCCGGGCATACCACCGAATTGTGTCTGTTTCATTAATATTCCAGACTTCACCGCCATTGGGTGAAATTACTGTAACCTCTGGTTCAACAAGGTCAGAGAATAACCGGCTGTAATAAATATCCCAGTTTCCAGTTCTGTTTGATTGCCAGAAGACCCAGATATATCCCGAATCATCAGCAACTGCGCAGGGGAATATATCTTTTGCTGTGTGGTTGCTTATGATTGCAGAATCCTGCCAGGCGCCATCTTTGTAATACTTTGCCCAGATTTCCCAGTCACCAGTTCGGTTTGACTGCCATATACACCAGAGATACCCATCACGGTCAACAACAAGGTTCGGATGTTCATCACGGGCAGAATCAGATACTACTGCCCTGGCATTTGACCAACTTGTGCCATTGTAGTGGCTCTCGTAAATATCATTATTGCCATTGCGCCAGGTAGTCCAGACGACCCATACTGTTCCATCTCCAGAAACGGCGATTTTGGGATCCTGGTCCTGGGCAAGGTTACCAGTTATTCTATATAAGCCTTCCCAGTGTCCAGAACTTGGATTGTAGTATTTTACATAAATGTTTCGGTTGTATTGATAGCGTTCACTACACCAGGTTACCCACGCAATACCATTACTATCCGTAGCCATTGCTGGGCGATAATCATTTGCTGAATCAGTAGTAACTGCGAATATCGGTTGCCAGGATGTTCCATCAAAATAACGACAATAGATGTCGCCATTTAAATGGGTCCAGCGTTCAAGACAGACCCACATTCTACCATCTCCATCCCGTGTCATTGCCGGATACATATCATTTGATGCCTTTGAACTGAGTTGCTCCTCTGTGCCCCATTGATTTCCAGTGTAGACACTGCCAAAAATATCGTAATTCCTGCCATAAGCCCTTTGCCAGGTAAGATAGGGGTGTCCTTGATTATCGGTTGATAATGCGGGAAAGAAATCCCAGTAAGTATAAGGTCGCACAATCTGCGCGGTTGACCATGTTCCATTTGTATAATATGATGCACAGATTTCAGTCCTGCCATTGGTAACTGAACGGCCAGTTGCCCATGCGGTCCATATTCTACCTGAACCATCTATCGCAGTCGTAACTAATGCATCAGTTTCAGAATTCGTATCAACTGGTGCTGGGTCGGTCCAGGTTAACTTAGATGATATTAAATTATTTAGCAGCGGTCTGTTCGTAATTTGTCTTGCTGATTGCCTCGGCTTCAGGGCTGGGTCTCCCAAGATACACATTCCGTAAAACCAATCTATATCATTAATTCCATTCTGGGCAAACCATTGTTTGAATGCATCACCAATTGAGATGCCAGTATTGAGTGGTCCATAAAAATCATCAAAATAGAGCATACTACCAACTTTGGTTGAACCGATTGAGAGAAGGCCATTTGTGGTATTGAAGATATAACAACTACCTTCAGAATTCTCCTCAATGAATCTTGTTCCTCCACACTGGAATAGATTAAGAAATAGAAAAGGTGGGTCAGCAAACCGCAATTCAAAATTAAAGACCGTGCCTGCATAGCCGCTTGTGTTTTTAAAAGTATTCCCCCAAGGTGATGAGTGGCTACAGATTTGAACTCATTCATAAGGGTCATCAAGACGCATTCTGAAGTCCGAAGCAGTTGTAGTATTGTATTGTCGGACTACTACAACAGTATCATAGAGAAGATTTAGATTACAATTATTAAAACTATACCAGTCATCATCAACATAAGCAAGTGCCTTCTGGGGAATACCATAACCACCGGTGCGATACTTGTGAATCTTTGATAAATAATTATTGACCAGCCAGACTTCATTACCCCAGGTTACAGGTCCGGCATAGATTCTACCCACCCATATCTCAGGTGCTTTGTTTCCGGAATGTCCATCAAAAAGTCCATTGGTATCACTATCAGTCCAGGTCCCGTTCAGGTCCATAAAATACAATTCAATGGGGAATTCTTCACGCCCCTCACTTGATGTATATTCAAACCATGCAATGGGGACATTGCCAATAAATACTGCACCAACAAGTTCACTGCTTAATAGTGAGGCAAGGTGGTTTCTCAATTGGGGAGCCTGCCAGCCACGGATTGTATCAACGCGGACAGTATAATTCTCTGCTTCAAGGTCAGTGATATAAGTATTCAATGAATCAAAAATATAAGGATATAATGGAGCATAGACAATAATATCAATCATAGGTAAACGAGAATCTCTGTACCTGGTTCTGTACGCTTCGCCGATATTAAACGATTCCTTCATTATCCGGTTAGACCAATTCTGGTAAGATGTCATTGGTACATCATAGGGGTCTATATATCTGAGTCTTTTTATATTCTGTGCTTCATTCCCATACACAAAGAATGGTATTACAAAGATTGCTGAGACTAAAAATTTTTTCATAATGTCCTCCAATTTTGTTTATTTTTTATCATTCCTGCTGTGGTCCAGGTTAATTTTTTGAAATTTATTTTAATAGAACCGCCTTTTGTATTTTTTTAATTCCGTTATAATCTAATCTAATAAAATAAATGCCTGCAGGAAGTCTGCGACCCAAATCGTCTGTTCCGTTCC
>JBBILZ010000079.1:0-8807 GCA_037444665.1 Caldifarciminota bacterium | reverse complement strand
ATAATGGTATTTTCCACGACCATAAATATCGGTCTTTGTTTCGGTCTTAAAATAGGGGCTCAACCTGTCCATACAATCAATAAAATCAATTTCAAACCCTGCCTTTTTAAGAATATCCGCAACAATCAACAGACCTACTGGTTTATTCCAGAAGTCAAACGCCTTAAAGTCATAGATCCAGGGGTTGATAAGCAGGGCCCTCATATTTTAATTTTATGTAAAAAGAATTAAAATTCAAGTTTGCTGAACGGTTCTTTTTTTCCACTACCCTTGATTTTTTACATAGATTTGATATAATACTTATATATGATAAGCATCAAGGATATTCAATTAGAATACAAAAGAGCAATTCTTGAGTCCCAAAAACTTTATGCTGATAGAAGAGCAAAAGACACTGCTGGTGCTGTTAGATATACAAAAGGTAGAATTGTTGAAGATATTACCAAGGACCTTATCAAAATTGCCTGGTCAAAAATATCTAATGACGTCAGCCGTGTAAAAATGGACAAAAAGAAAGTAATTATTAAAACAAACAATGAGATTTATAAATTATCGCAAGATATTCATATTTATATTGATGGCATTTTTAGAATTAGTATAGAGTGCAAATCTTATACCGAGGTTGCAATGTATAAAAGAGTATTGGTTGATGCGAGTCTTCTGAAAAATGCTGTTCCAACAATCGTTGCTTTCTTTATTGTGCAATTGGAAAATTTTCTGGGTGGTGATTATGGTAAAAATATTGAAACGAAAGGTAGCGAGTCTGTTATTACCCTAAACAGACTTTTCCCGGAGGTGAATATGAATGTCATAACGCTGTTGGATGGGGATATAGATATTAATAAACCTTTACACCAACCCGCATATTTTAAGCCATTGAGAGAAGAAAGGGTCATCTATGCCATTGAACAATTTAGGAAAGCAATGCTTATTAGTATAGATACAAAAAGAAAAATTGTTCGTGAGCAACCTCATAAATACAGAATTTCAGGCGTTTATCCCGATGCCAAATTATTAAAAAGGGAGAGAAAAGTTATTGACCGAGTTCAAAAGGAAAAAATACGAGGTGGAACAAAAGATTTAACCAAGGTAGGAACTAAGGTGACTGAGGCAAATATTTCAGCCTTTGTGAATAAAATTCTATGCGGGGATAGCGAAACTATATTGAATACATTTCCTGATAATTGTATTGATATTATTGTTACTTCTCCGCCGTACAATTTTGGGTTAGACTATAAAAATGACAAATATAGAGACGCTTTATACTGGCAAGATTACTATGATAAATTAAACAGAATCTGGCAAGAGTGCTATCGTGTTCTAAAACCCGCTGGAAGATTCTGTGTCAATATTCAACCGTTATTTTCTGATTATATGCCTACTCATCATATCATATCTCGGCAATTGTTAGATCTGGGACTACTCTGGAAAGCAGAAATTATCTGGGAAAAACATAACTATAATTGTAAGTATACTGCCTGGGGCAGTTGGAAAAGTCCGAGTATGCCTTATTTGAAATATACTTGGGAATTTATTGAAATTTTTTGCAAAGAATCTCATAAAAAAGAAGGCGAAACAGCAAAGATAGATATTACTGGTGATGAGTTTAAGAAGTGGGTTTATGCAAGATGGGACATTGCGCCTGAGGGCAATATGAAAAAATATAATCATCCCGCAATGTTTCCAGAAGAATTAGTAAAAAGATTATTAAAACTTTTCAGCTATCAGGATGACATTGTTTTAGATCCATTCAATGGCGTTGGAACTACTACACTTGTGGCATATAAGTTGAAGAGAAGATATATAGGGATAGATATATCAGAGGAGTATTGTAGAACTGCTGAGCAAAGATTAAAAGACGAGCAAACACAAACAAAGTTGTTTTGACGACAAATACGGACTTCCAAAACAACTAAAAATGTAGTGTAGGGCTTCATGCCCGTGATATACTGATATCCTTTATAAACGCCCTTAAAGGGCTACACTACTACAGCAAGAAATCTGAATGCTAAAGAATCTTTGCTATCTCTTCAAGATTTTTCACAAATAACTTAAAGTATTCTATATCAGGTAGAATACTGCTGAAGACCTGTGATGCAAGAGGAATTGCTTGTTCTGGTGACAGGCAGTAATGCATCTTTAAGAACTGGCTGCGAAATTTTTTGACTTCTTCTTTTATATTTTTGTTTCTCACAATTACATCCGCAATAAATTCTGCAATGATACGAAAATCTTTTTCTTTCATACCAAACCGGGTCATTTCCTGAACGCCCATCCTTATGCCGCTTGCCTCAAGAAAACTTTCGTCATCAGGGAGTGCCTGGTAATTGGCGATAATATTGTTATTTTCAAGTCGGCGCGCCAGTTCATTTCCACTACCATATTTTTTTACTCTGATTACTACCTGATGGGTTTCAGTAAACCCATCTTTTTCATCACCTTCAACATCAATACCAGAGTCTTTTAATGCACGGGCAAATGCCCTTGCATTCTTCTGCACCTGAGTCTGATACTCTTTTTTAAATGCGTTCATTTCATAGGTTGCCATTAAAAGTGCTAAAAGTGTGCCCAGATGGTGATTACTGGTTGAACCCGGGAATGCCCGACTCTTTATCTCCAGCCAGAGTTTTGACAGAGGAGAGTCCTTGGTAATCGTAGAGGCAATTACACCACGCTGAGGACCAAAAAATGTTTTATGTGTGCTACCGGTTACAATATCAGCACCTTCTTTGAACGGCTCCTGAAATGCACCGTAAAGTCCGAGCACATGCGCCATATCATACATTAATATTGGTCTGGGATTCCAGGTTTTAACAATATTATAAACAAATTCCACGGGTTCTCTGTATAAAAACATACTCTTACCAAACACAATGAGTTCGGGTCTTTCTTTATTCATGATATCAGCAATTTTATTGTGGTCTGCTTTATACATACAATCAGATTGCACAGGGAAATTGATAACCTTTTCTTTACCAGTGGTAGGGTCCTCTTCAACATAATTGAACAATGCACCCATTGGCTGGGAACTGAGATGCCCACCCTTGTTTAAATCATTGTTCATTACAAGTTTTAGACGGCGAAATGGTTCTCCCTGTTTTCTATCTCGATTTACAAATTTTACCGCTGCCTTGAATACTACTTCATTTGACATCTGCCCGCTGATCGGTCTCAATTCAATGTTTGGACAACCAAAATAATCTGCCATTTCCTTTCGTAATTCTTCTTCAACATCACGGATAAAATCTATTCCCTGATAAAAATAGACCTCTTCACCTTTCATTGTGCGGTGTTCAGCATATCTGCCCGCCGGGTCAGAGATTTCACAGACCTTCACGAGGAAACTCGGGGTCGTCTCTGACGGGATTAAATTTATACACTCTTTTTGACGCCAGATATTATTCTCTTTTATTTTTTCTGTTAATTTTTTTATTTTTTCATAAAAATCAGCCAATTGAGACCTCCCTGCTATGTCTATTATATGCGATTTTCAATGATAGTCAATTAAAAATTTTTGTGGTGATTCCATAATCTTTTAAATTATCGCCACTGGATTCTTATCTTCAGTTAGCCAATCCTTTTCCTGATGCGCAGTGAACTGAAAGTGATGAAACCCGCACCAAAAATAATTAAAACGAGCAATTCCTTATAGAGGTCGTAAAAGGTACTTCCCTTCAGAAGAATACCGCGGACAATTATCAAAAAATAGGTTAATGGATTGATATATGCGAGCCATCTCAGTATTACAGGAATTGTATTTATGGGAAAAAAGAAGCCTGAAAGTAATAACGCAGGCATTACTATTGGGAATACAGTAAGCATTGCCTGAGCCTGAGTCTTACAGATTGATGCGCTGAAAAGTCCGAGCCCGAGTGTAGTAAATAGAAAGATGATTGAGCAGATAAATAAAAATAGTAGATTACCTTTTATGGGGATAGCAAAGACAAGTCTTGCGACAAATAGCACAAGGAGTATCTGTATAAAACCAACAAGAACAAAAGGCAATGTTTTACCTAAGATAAAAATTACTCGTGATACAGGTGAAACAAGGATTTGCTCAATTGTTCCGAGTTCTTTTTCTCTGGTTATTGCAAGGGCAGTTAAGAGTGCAGTAATAATGAGCAGGATTTGTGAGATTATTCCAGGAACCATATAGTGGCTACTTTTTAATTCAGGATTGAACCAGAAGCGTAAACTTATTTCAGGCACAGGATATGAGATTTCAGGTTGGAGAATCTTTTTGGAAAAATTATTTACAATCTGTTTTAAGTAAGTCTTTATAATATTTGCTGAGTTTGCATCAACGCCATCAATCTGTATCAAAATGTTACTCTTACTATTTCGCATAATATTTTTAGAAAAATCCGCAGGGATAGTCATTACGACTTTTACTCTTCCTTTATGTAGTAAATCATCGGGTCTGCTATTTTTTATTTCTTCAAGGTCATTTTTTAAAAAATAACCAGAATTTACTATCATTGAGGTAAGCTCCCGGCTCAGTGAGCTCCGGTCATAATCTATTAGTAAAAGTTTGATATTTTTAACTTCAGTTGTTGCGACATAGCCAAAAACTATCAGTTGTATGACCGGTGCAGCAAGGACGATGAAACGCATACGGTGGTCTCTGAAGGTCTGAATGAGTTCTTTTTTTATAAATGCAAACAACTGATAGATCACCGTAACCTCTTTTTAAATCCCGTTATACCCAGTCCGAGAAAGGCAAGACAAAACAAAAATAATGCGAAAAATTCCAGTCTGAGATGCGTAAAGTTCGTGCCCTTGAGAAAGATATTGCGGATGATATAGAGAAAATACTTAGCGGGCACAAGGTAACTGATGAACTGTAGGATTATGGGCATACTCTCAATAGGAAAGATAAAACCTGATAAAAGAAAAGCGGGAAGCACTGAAACAAGGAATGCAATCATTGTTGAAATCTGCTGGGCTTTTGTCTTTAATGATATGAATAGACCAAATCCTAAGGCAGAGAAGATATAGAGGCAAGATGCAATATAGAATAGAATGATGCTTCCTCTGAAAGGAACTCTAAAGACCAGTATCCCGGTTAATAGAACCAATGTTACCTGGATAAAACCAATTATTACATAAGGCAACAATTTGCCGATGATGAGTTCAAAAGGTTTTACTGGTGTATAGAGCAGTTGTTCCATAGAACCCCTTTCCCATTCACCAGCAATTGTGGATGAGGTAATCAGGTTGCAGATTATCATTATAATGATGGCAATCAATCCCGGCACAATAAAATTCTGTGAGCGCAGGCCTGGATTGTAAAGAAAATGAAAATGGAGATTGAAAAGTTCAGTCATAGTGGGTTTTGTGACTTTTTTAAAATAATATTCTGTCGCCTCACTAAAATAACCTGAAATTATCCGTGCTGTATTATTATCTGCGCCATCAATCAAAATTTGAATTTCAGGTTTTTCAAAGCGCATTATCTTTTTACTGAAATCACCGGGGATGATGATTACTGCACTACGCCTGCCACGGGTTAGCATCTGTTCAATATTTTTCGCTGAATAAATTCTTTCATAATTCAGCGAAAATGAGCCGATATTGTTGAAGACCTGAAAAAGTTTTCGCGAAAGTTCTGTTCCATCAAGGTCCAAAAAATCTACTGCGATATTTTTTATATCAAGATTTACCGTGTAACCAAACAAAAGGAGTAAGAGCACAGGCCAGATAATTGAGAAATACAACATCCGTCTATCCCGGAATATATGGATGAACTCTTTTTGAAAGATTGCACTGATTCTCATCTTCTCTAAATTACTTTTCCATTACACTGAGGAAGACATCTTCCAGTGAAGGTCGTATCGGCATAAAGGATAAAATATCAACATTTTTTTTCTTTAGATTATGTTTTACCACTTCAATATCTGCATCTTCAGCAAAAAAGGCATGGAATGAATTACCGAAAGATAAAACACGGTGAATGCCTGGTTCTGCCTTGAGCGCTTCCCTTGCTGCAAAATACGGCTGTGCCTTGATGAGGTAAACCTTATCTTTAATCAAATCTTTTAGTTCTTCAAAAGTCCCTGTTACAGATATTTTCCCGTTCTGGATCAGGGCAATCCTTTCGCAACGTTCTGCCTCATCCATATAATGTGTTGTCACCAGTGCAGTGGTTCTGAAAGATTCTTTTAATCTATAGATCAAATCCCAGAATTGCTTTCGGGAGATAGGGTCAACTCCGGCAGTCGGTTCATCAAGAAACAGAATTATCGGTTTGTGGAGCAGGGCGCAGACCAGTGCCAGACGCTGCTTATATCCTTTTGGCAATTCCGCAACAATCTGGTTGCGATATTCCATAAGTTTTGCTGTTTCCAATGACCATCTTTTCCGCATCTGTTTTTCTTTTTTACTTAAACGATAGATGCCACAATAAAAATCAATATTCTCTTCTACTGTGAGGTCTTCGTAAAGTGAGAATTTCTGTGACATATATCCGATTGAGCTTTTTATACGGTCAAAATCTTTGATTACATCACAACCTGCAACATAACCCCAGCCACTTGTTGGTTTTAAAAGGCCGCATAACATTTTGATTATTGTGCTCTTTCCCGCACCATTCGGACCGAGCAGACCGAATACCTCTGCTTCATTAATAACAAGATTAATGTTATTGACCGCAACAAAATCACCAAATTTTTTTGTGAGATTATAGACCTCAATCGTCTTTTTCATCTTTTATGAGATTGATAAATATTTCATCAAATTTTTTGCCGTGGTATCTATTTAATATTTTATCTGGTTCATCAACTATGACCAATCTGCCCTGATAAAGAAATCCAACCCTTGTGCAACGTTCCATTTCATCAATGTATGGTGTGGATATGATGATTGTGGCATTGGATTTTACAAGTTCATAAAAAAAATCCCAGAGCTCTCTTCGGGAGATTGGGTCAATGCCGGTAGTTGGCTCATCAAGTAAGAAAAGTTTGGGTCTATGGAGCATAGCACAGACCAATGCGAGTTTTTTCTGCATTCCACCGGAAAGGTGTTCGGCACGACGCTTTAAAAATGGTGTCAAATTTGCAATATCCAACAAGGTTGTTCTTGTTTTGGCATAATCTCTGTTTTTTAAAAGATACATTTTAGAAAAAAAATTTAAATTCTCTTCCACGGTCAAATCATTATAAAGGGTAAAATTCTGAGGAACCACGCCAATTTTATCTTTTATTGATTCCGGGTTCTGTAAAATATCACATCCGAGAATATTGATTTTTCCCTGGTCAGGTAAAAAGGCATTGGCAAAGATTCTCAGAAGGGTGGTCTTTCCTGCGCCATCAGGTCCAATCAAACCAAAGATTTCATTCTCATAGACCACAAGATTTATATTCTGCAAAGTGAATCTATTACCAAATTTTTTATGTATTCCTTTTGCCTCAAGGATTTTATTCCTCAATGATGCTTGCATCTGCAGTCATTCCGGGTAGAAGTTTTTTTTCTGGATTGTGGATTGTTATCTTTACCGCAAAGACAAGACCTGCCCTTTCATCACGGGTCTGGATATTTTTGGGCGTGAATTCTGCCTCAGAAGAAATATAAGTAACCTCTCCAGAAAAATGCTCTTCTGGATAGGCATCCACATAGACCCGGGTTCTATTACCGAGTCTTATCCGTCCGAGGTCTTTTTCTGAGAGATAGATTTTAAGGTAGGTTTCGCTGATGTCACCAATCTTCAGGATTGGCGAAGCAGGATTTACAAATTCTCCGGATTCGTAGTATCTATTTAAAATAATACCATTAGTCGGGCTTAAGATAAAAGTGTGTTCAATCTGCACACTGATCAATGAGACTTTCGCTTCTGCTTGAGCAATCTGTGCCTTAATTTTCTCTTTTTGCACATTCAAGATCTCATATTGGGATTCAATTGATTCCAGTTCTTTTTCGGATAATTCACCTGCCTTGTAAAGATTGCGTGCCCGCTCAAGGTCTTTTGTTAAATTTTTTTCTTTGATTTCAATCTCTTTTGCTGTTTGCCGAACAAGCCCCAGACCTGCCAGTGCTTCTTGTTTCTGGGCAATCAATTCCTTATGTTCAATGATAACGAGTGTATCGCCTTTTTTTACACTATCGCCTTGGTTCGCATATATTGCTGTTATAATGCCGGGAATCTGGCTGGTGACCAGAACCTCTTTGATTTCTATAATCCCTGAACCGTAAATATGGTCTTTTTGTGGTTTATGAGTTAAAAAGAATAAGATTATTATAAACAAAATAATTGATACAAAGATAATCAAAATATTTTTTTTCATCAGTTATAACTATATCTGAAGATGCCAAGATGTCAAGAAAAATAGATTGTTATACAGACTAAAACTTTCTATAGTGAACTCTTGACTTTTTTTATTCAATAGGTAATATTAAAAGCTATGAATACCGCAATAGTTGGTCTGCAATGGGGTGATGAAGGAAAAGGGAAGGTCATTGATTACCTGGCAAATGATTTTGATATTAATGTTAGATTCCAGGGTGGACCCAATGCGGGTCATACTGTGTGGCGTAATGGTGAAAAATATATTTTTCATTTAGTTCCCAGCGGTTTGCTAAATAAAAATACTATCGGTTTCATTGGTGCAGGGTGTGTCTTTGACCCGGCAGTATTCTTTGAAGAGCTGAATCAACTTAAGAAGTATGATAATAATATTGAACGACGTATAAAAATTTCGCGCTTTTGCCATCTGATAATGCCCTACCATATTTTGCTTGATAAAATAAAAGAAGAGACTACCCACGGTATCGGCACAACAAAGAAGGGAGTTGGTATTTCATACGAAGACAAA
>JBBILZ010000078.1:0-9052 GCA_037444665.1 Caldifarciminota bacterium | reverse complement strand
GGCCTTGCCGAAACGAGATTTTATCCCCCGGATACACTATACCGAAGAGAGTTTGAACAAATAGAAAAGATTGCTATAAGAAATAAAAAAGGGCTCTGGGCATTTCCCGTATTTCAAATCCCTGATACAAGCGGAATCTTTATTAAAGAAACCAGTCCAACAAAAACCGTTGACCAGGTCATATCGTATCAGGATGCTCCAAAATATTATGGCAAAATAAAGACCGTGGAAGGAGTAATTGTTGCTACAAATAATACAGGTAAGGTCTGTTTTTTAAATTTTCATAAGGACTGGAAACGATATTTTACTGGAGTAATCTTTGCCAGTGATTTTGATAAATTTCCAAAAAATCCAGAAGACTATTATTTAAATAGAAAGGTGCGCATAACCGGGTTGATCAAAGAGTATAATGGCAAACCAGAGATTATTATAAAAAATCCTGCACAGATTCAGATCATAAAATAAATTTAATATTTGCAAAAAATTGGAACGGTGTGTAATAACTATTTTAATAAAACCTGAGGAATATTCTTTTCTGGATGTTGTATGATATCTGTATCAATCTCGTAGACTTCAGCAATCGTTTTCTGGTTGATAATTTCTTCGGGTTTACCCATTTTATAAACCCTGCCCTGATGTAAAAGGATCAATCTTTTACAGAACTGGCTCGCAAGGTTCAAATCGTGGTTAACAATAATAATCGTTATTCCCTGATTATTTAATTTTTTTAATAACTCCATTATTGCTGACTGGTGCTGGATATCAAGATGGCTTGTGGGTTCATCAAGCAGAAGGAGCTCTGGATTTTGGGCAAGGGCACGGGCAATCACAACCATCTGTTTTTCTCCGGCAGAGAGTGCATTGATTGGACGCTTGCATAAGTCCCTTGTTTGTGTCTGTTCAATTGCCCATTCAATTGCTGAAATATCCTGTTTGTTCAGCATCTGGAATGGCTCAAGATAAGGATATCTGCCCATTGTGATAATATCTTCAACAGTATAGTTCAGATAAAAATGTGTCTCCTGAGGGACAAAACCTACGAGTCGGGCAAACTCTTTTTTTCTAATTGTTTGGACATCCTTTTCCATCACTGAAACACTTCCGCTTTTTGCCTTAAGGATTCCTGCGATGACTCTTAAAAGTGTTGATTTTCCTGCTCCATTGGGTCCGATAATGCCACAAAATTCACCCTTTTCTATGGTAAATCCAATATCTCTTAAGATTATTTTTTGATTGTATGCAAAAGTGAGTGTTTTTATTTCCACTGCATTCATACTATTTTTTCCGATACAGGTAAATAAAAAATGGCACACCAATGAGTGAAGTAATAATTCCTGTAGGTAGTTCATATACGGTAAGGTTGCGTGCCACACCATCAGCAAGCAATAAAAATATTGCACCAAGAAAAAGAGAACCAGCAAGATTTTTTATGTGTTTTGGTCCAAACAATAATCTTGAGATATGGGGTATGACAAGTCCTACAAATCCTATGGCGCCGACCACTGAAACAACAAAACTGACTAAAAGTGTAGTAATAACAAAGACCTCTAAGGAAAATCTCTGAACATCAATTCCTAAGCCAGCAGCAGTCTCTATACCAGTGCCAAGAATATCAAATTCCCGATAATAACGATAAAGATAAAAGACTGATATGGCTGTGCCGACCAGTAGTATCATTATCATAACTCGGTTCTGAGGAGTAATAATAATTCCGAGATAGCCCATCAACAAATAGATTATTTCATAAAGTTCTTTCCTTCCTGCAATCATAATGACCATTACCAGTGAACTGCATAAAAAACTCATAACCACACCAGCCAGGATTAATCGATCACGCAATAATCCTCCTTCTATGCGGGCAATCACAAAGACAATGACTCCCAGTAAAAGGGCACCGGCAAAAGCAAAGATGGGATTAGAATAACCAGTAATGGCAATTCCGATTGCTACACCAAGTGCTGCGCCCGATGCTGAGCCGAGTGTATAAGGTTCAACTAACGGATTTCCAAACAGGCTCTGAAGAATACTACCACTGAATGCAAGCACACTACCGGCAAAAATACCCAGTATGACACGATATAACCTTAACTGGAATATTGAACCTGACAATTCTCCTGGACCAATAAACAGTTCAATTACAACAACGATAATAAAAATTAGAATGCTGACCACTACTTTATTCAAGTATCTCCTCCAGTTCCTTAAAACCTAAAACAAGCCTTGGTCCTGGCCGCATGAGCCAGTCCTGATTCAAATTCATATAAACCCTTTTATTCTTTATTGCACTGATACCTTTCCAGCCCACACGGTCCATAATCTTTTCTGGATGCAATACAATTATTATATCAGGATCTCTCATAATCACCTGCTCCTGACTAATGACCGGATAGTCTTTGTTCAGGTCAGAAAAAATATTTTTGCCACCAGCCATCTCAATCAGTTCATTCAGATATGAATCACCACCAACAGTAATCAAAGGTTTAGGACATAGTTCTACATAGACCTTTTTTTTATTCAACCTCCGGGATTTGATATTCATCTTCATATAATTGACAAGTGAATCTGCCTGCCTCTCTTTTTTCAAAATCGTTCCGAGATTCAGAATCTCCTGGTAAATATCAGCAAGGGTCTTGGGTGAAGTATCAAATGTTTTTATACCCAATTTTTCAAGTTGATACTTAATGCGATTCTGCTCTGGAAGATTAACAATCACAAGGTCTGGATTCAAATTAATAATTCGTTCTAATGAAGGATTGGAAAAATCACCAACCTTATAGATTTTTTTTGCGGAATCAGGATAATCACAATATGTGGTAACACCAACAAGATATTTATCACTACCCAGGGCAAATATTATCTCGGTCATTGCCGGAGAAAGGGAAACAATTTTAAAATCTGGTCTATTTGAAGAAACCTTACAATTTAGAAATATGCAGAAACTCAGGACAATTGGAAAAACAGGCCGCATAGACAGTATTATATTTAACTGGACAGAAAAATCAATGCTTGATAGATATATTACCTATTGACAGGTTTCAAAAAATGGATAACATTATAGAGTTATGAAAGATTTTAGCAAGGTACTTCTTTTTAAATACCTTTCACCGCAGGAGATAAACTGGATGATGGTGAGATGGGAACCAAGAGAAGTTGCCCAGGATACAGTAATAGTAAAAGAAGGGACTACTGGTGATGAAATGTTCCTAATTGAATCAGGAAAGGTTGAGGTCTTTTTAACCCGCGGCGACCTTGTGCTTGTGCTATCAGAATTGGGTGAATCATCATTCTTTGGTGAAATGGCACTTTTGACAGATAAACCCCGCTCTGCCACAGTAAAGGCAAAGACCGATTGCCGGCTCTATGTCTTAAAGAAGAATCAATTTATGGAAATTATCAATGAAAATCCAAAAGTTGCAGCAAAATTTCTAATGGCAATGGGTGAGGACCTCTCCCATAGAATAATGACCACGAATGCTAATTTAGAGAACTACTTTCTGATAAACCGGGCAATTGTTGATAATGAATCTTTCAGGAATCTCTATATTCTGACCCATAAGGCCCCATCGTCTAGTGGTTAGGACATCACTCTTTCAAGGTGAAGATACGGGTTCGACTCCCGTTGGGGCCAGAATTGCTTTATAGTTCTTAAATTAACAAAGGTGAAAGTGTGCATAAAACCTGTGAACAAGGGGGTATTATGAGAAAAATAGTGTTTTTGTGCTTAACATTAATTGTAGTATGTTTTGCCCAGGAAATATCGGTTTATGGGAACCGTGGTATGTTCAAACTTCAGTATGCTGAGCCCCATAATATGGGTGTGCTCTCTTTTCATCTATCACCTTCAGAACGGTATGAAGAATTACCTACAGTACAGCAAGGAATTAATACTACTGACCGCAAACATTTCTTCACGCTTTCTGAAGGAATCTCCTATGCAGTAATTGACTATCTTGAACTCCGTTTCCGTATGACCGAATTTTTAAAATGGTTTGAGATGAATAATTACCCAATAAAACGCGGAGACCCTGACCCACCCTGGGGTATTGAAACAATAGAGATTGGTGGCAAGGTTGGCTACTGTATCACTGCTGACAAAATGACACCGCTAAAATATGCATTTGGTGTGGAAGGTCATATCAACTGGGGACCTGCATTACCTGAAGACAAGCAGGCATTTGACAAAGCATTCTATGCCGATTCTTTTACTGATGCTGGTGCCACACCAGTTACTCCTCATTTTCCACCCTATATACCGCATGAGCCCGATTATGCAGGAACCGGATTAATAGATTTCAGGGTTGGACCTTTTGCCGCACACCTCAATTGTGGTTATTTAGCCACTGGCACAGACCATCAACCCAATTATGTTGCGGATGCAGATTTTCATCCCAGGCCAGATTATATTATCCATGGTGGCGGAGTTCAGTTGATACCTTCTGAGGATGTGCGTATCTTATGCGAGTTATACGGCTATTATGATATGGATGCCCAGGAAGAATCACTCTGGATTACTCCGGGCTTACGATTTGGTGCGCGTAGCGTAAGTTTTGACCTCGGCTGTGAGATCGGCCTTGTTGGTGGACCATTGAGCAGTAATTGGTGGAAAGCATTCTTTAATATCTCAGGTGGTGCAGACCTGATCAAAAAGGTTGAAGTTCACATACCTGTCGCAAAGGTTTCAGGAAAGGTCTATGATGCAAAGACCAGCGAACCTGTGCTTGCAACTATTACCTTCCCTGGTTCAGAAAAACAAGCAGTCCAGACTTCGGCAAATGGCACTTATGATGTCTCTTTTTCACCAGGCAGTTTCCGTATCCATGTTGAGGCAGAGGGATATCGCTGGAAAGAGCAGGGTGTAGTACTAAAAGATGGGGACCAGATCATTCTTGACTTTGCTTTGAACAAAAAAGAGGTTGCCAAGGTAATTGGAAAAATTTATGATGCAGAAACCAAACTACCGATCGTTGCGAACATAACATTCCCCCAGACACAATTCCCATCCATCACCTCAGATACTTCAGGAATGTATTCTGCAGTCCTTGTTCCGGGTACATTTAGAATCCATGTTGAAGCAACTGGTTATCAGTTTGATGAAAAGGTAGTCACACTTCAGGAAGGAGACACAAAGGTCATAGATATCGGATTAAATAAAATAAGTCTTGCCCAGGGAACACTCGTCGGCAAGGTTTCAGACCTTGAAAATGGAACACCATTACTTGCCCAGATCTCATTCGTTGATTCAAAGATTCCAGCAATCTCCACTGACCCGACCACTGGAATTTATAAGATCACACTTGCACCAGGAACTTATGTTGCCAAAGTTGATGCGCAGGATTATATTAGTGAAACGAGTCCAATTGTAATTGCCAAGGATGAAACAAAGGTGCAGAATTTCTCACTCAGAAAAGTACCTAAGGTTGGTGAAAGAATAATCTTGCGTGGTATCTATTTTGACTTCAATTCCGCAGTGATAAAACCTGAGTCCTATCCAGTCCTTGATGATGCTGCAAAGGTGCTTATTGCAAAACCAAAGATGCGCGTTGAGATTGGTGGGCATACTGATAGCATTGGTTCAGATTCGTATAATATGAAACTTTCTTATCAACGCGCAAATTCTGTAAAAGACTATCTTGTGCGCTATCACAATATTGATCCATCAAGACTTGAAGTGCGCGGCTATGGTGAAAGTCAACCCATTGCTGATAATCGCACAAAGTCCGGTCGCGACCAGAACCGCCGCATTGAATTCAAAATACTCAGTGTAGAATAAAAGACTCAGCGGGGTTGGGATGAAACATCCCAACCCCTTTTCAAAATATATCAATAAATCCTGATTTAAAAAAATGTGTATTGTATTGGTCTTTATTTAGAAATATCCACTGAGGCGATTTCGTGTTCAATGCGGTCAAGATATAATAGATTTCCCAATTTCATAAAAATTTCATTCGCCTTTAAAAACATCTGTAATGCCTCTTGATAGTTGCCCTGTTTCTTATAATTTAATCCCTCAAGAAAGTATATCTCAGCCGTAAATGAATTGTCCGGTAGTTTCACAATAAGATTCAATGCCTTATTATAATAGTCCTGTGCTTTTTTATATTCTTTTAATGCTGATGCCACCTTCCCCTGATACATATACGCATATACACGACGGTTCATATCCGGGTCATTCCTCAGCTGGGTAAAAATAGTATTTGATAACTGCTTTGCCTTTTTAAAGTTCTTATTTAGGAGCAAATACTCAATCTCTTCAAATTGACAATCATAAATAAATTGTTTTAAATTCAATTTCTTTGCATATATATATGCCTTTTTTAAATGTGCCAGCCCCTTCTTTTTCTTGGCCGTTTCCCGATAATATTCACTTAAGTGAATATTAATAAAATTCTTTCCTTCAATAAAATCTGTTGCCTCAGCATATTGGAGTGCAATTTTAAAACTGCTTAAAGCCTCATCAAGCATTAAACGACGAAGACTTATTGACCCGAGATTATCATAAAGGAAAACAATGTCACGCTTTGCTCCGATCAACTTTGCAATTCTCAGCCCTTTGTTACAATATTCTTCAGCCTTAATTAAGTTGTAGTGAAAATAGAGTGAGCCCAGGTCTAAAAGCGTAACCATAATACCTGCCTGATAACCAATCTCTTCATAGAGTTTAAGCGCGTTTTTATAATATTCTTCACTGATAGAAAAATTTAGTTGCTGTTGGTAAACAACCGCCATATCAAGATAGCAGGCAGCCATACCTTTTTTATCACCCAATTTCTGACGAATATCCAGTGCCTTTTTAAAATATGAAATTGACCCCTCAAGGTCACCAAGGTGTAATAAAACAACTCCATAAGTGATCAGAATAATAGCGAGTTCCTGTTTTGGTATCTGTTTCTCCTTTTTTAATAGTTGTTCACACTCCTTTTTTGCCTTGAGATAATGTCCCATTCTTGTATAAATCCAGACTATACCAGCCCTGAATTGATAGGATGCACTGGCTTGCGCAGTTATTTTCAGGCCCTTTTTAAAATAGTCCAGTGCCTTTTTGTAATCACCAATATTTTCATTGATCTGACCAAGTTTGTAGTAAATTTTATAATCCTGAGGATTTATTTTTAAACAGGCATTAAGATTTTCTATTGCCTTTTCACTCTTCCCCATCAAAAAATAGATCTCGGAAAGGTCAGATTTTATCTTAAATATCTCTTCAATGTTATCTTCAAACTTCTGGGCATTTGTAAAAAATTCTACTGCCTGCTCATGTGCATAATTTTCCATACATTTTATTCCTGCCCTCCGCGAATAATAAAGCGCCCTGGACGGGTCATTAGCAATGGTAAAATGGTGGGCAAGTTGCTCATAATAATTGGCAAGACTGCTATGAAAATATCTTTCAATTGCATTTCCCACCTGACGGTGATATTTCAGCAAATCTGCCCGATTGATATTTTTATAGACTATCTGTCTAACAATATCTTCACTGAAAAAGAAGAGTTCACTTCCCCTTACCTTAATAAAACCCAATTTAATTAAATGGTCAATGGCATCCATTGTTTCGCCAACATTTTTCTGGGTGCAATGGGCAAGTATTTCATCGCTGAATTCCTGACCATAGACTGCCGCGATATTTAAAATTTCTTTTGTTTCAGTATCAAGAAACTCTATTTTACGAAGTATTGTTGATTCAATGCTTGAAGGAATCTTTAACTCCCGCTCTATAAGAATAACCCATTCTCTCCCATTATAAAAAATCTTATTCTGTCTCTCAAGTTCGCGCAGTATCTCTTCGGTGTAGAATGGATTGCCACCACTCAGGTTATAAATAAATTTTGCCGTAGATTGAGAAACATTGCCCATTACCAATTCAAGAAATTTAAAGGTCTGGGACTCACTTAAGGGCAATAATTCAAGTTTTGAATATAAATTTTCCCTTGCCCATATTCCTAAAAATTCATAGATTGATGCATTTTTTATCTCTTCAGTGCGGTATGTGCCCAGAATTTTAAAATTGGTGGAGGCACTTCTTATTACAAAATCCAATAATTCACAGCTTGAACGGTCAGTCCAGTGTAAATCATCCATAAGCAGAACAATTTGACCCGGTGATGATAATTCAGTGAGTATATTAAAAAACATATTGACACTATCAAAAAGACGGAATTTATCAAGTCCTTCAATTTTTGCAGGAACGATTTTATCCTCTGGTAATAATTTCATTATTTCGTGGCGCAGGACTTCTGGCATCTGTTTTAATACCCGCTGGGTAAGAACAAAGTCCTGCATAACAATTTCTTTGAACATATTATGGAATGGATGGTATGGAACCGTCGTCAATGCTCCATAGGAGTTTGCCCTTAAATACACACAGCCAGGAAATAGATTTTTTATTTCCAGGGCAAGCCTGGTCTTACCCACACCCGCCTCACCACTGATAAAAAGTGTATTATATTCTTTTAATTGACGCAGGCACTGTCCAAGTTCTTGTTCTCTGCCTACAAGCACTTTTACTGGAAGTTCTAATTTCCTGATAATCTCTGCCTTTAACCCAATACGATTTTTGCCATCTTTCTTTGCCTGATACATTAATCGGTCTGCCTGATTTATTAAACTCTCAAGATTGGCACCATCATCAGGATAGACCGCGAAACCAATACTACAGAAAATTTTATAACCAGTAATAGAACTCTTGTTTAAATTGGAGAGAATCCTCTGCGCAAGTTCTAAAACTCCTGAGGTATCAGTATTAGGAACAAGGATAATAAACTCATCACCACCATAGCGCACAAGATTATCTACTTCCCTTATGTTATTTTTCAGAAATTTGCTAAATTCAATCAATACCCGGTCACCTTCAAGATGGCCATAATTATTATTGACCTCCCGGAAATTGTCAAGGTCAATCATAATAATTCCAAATTTTGTCGCAAAACGATTTGCCCTCTTGATTTCATTATCCATCCAGTAATGTAAAAATCGCCGGTTATAAATTCCGGTCAACTCATCATAGTAAATCTCTTCTCGCTTCATTACTAAATTATATCCAGGAAAATTTCTGCGT
>JBBILZ010000077.1:0-9260 GCA_037444665.1 Caldifarciminota bacterium | reverse complement strand
AACTGATAATCCTTCTTTGCAGGAGGATTTTATCGGTGTTTCAATGATTTGAACAGCACTGGCTTTACGTTGTGGTTTTGACATCAGCCCGCGTAGTCCACATATTTGATTTGCTTGATTCCTTGAACCGCGAGCACCAGACTCAACCATCATATATAATGGGTTGAATCTATCTTTATCCTGTCCCAATTCCTTGATCAATTCTTCCTCAATTTCCATAGTAACTTTTGTCCAGGTATCAATAACCTTATTGTAGCGCTCGGTTTCTGAAATTAATCCAGCTCTATGTGCACGGTTTATCTCCATTACTTCTTTCAATCCTTCATTCCATATTTTCTCTTTATTTACAGGGCTCTTCATATCATCAATACCAATTGTTAACCCTGACCTGGTTGCGTATTCAAACCCTGCTTTCTTCAAATTATCAAGAACTTCCACTGTCTTTGCTGTACCGAGTTTGTTGAGGCACTCATCAACGATTGAAGCGATCTTCTTTTTGGTTAAGGTTTCATTTTTAAATTGCATCTCTTCAGGTAACATCTGATTGAAGATGACCCGTCCGGGTGTCGTTTCCAAAAATTTACCTTTAAACTTGTATTTAATTGGTTCATGTAAAGTTAAATAGCCACTATTCAAGGCGAAATGTATCTCGTCAATGTTATCAAATATTTTTGGGTTACCGTCCTTTGCCTTTAATTTTGTAAGATAATGCAAACCTATGACCGTATCCTGGGTGGGAGTCATTAGTGCCCTGCCATTTGCCGGGCTACGAATATTATGGATTGAAAGTAAGAGTAAGTATGATTCCATTATTGCCTCAGGGGATAGAGGAATATGGACACTCATTGTATCTCCGTCAAAATCAGCATTATATGGTACGCATACAAAAGGATGGATGGCAATGGCACGACCTTCTTTGAGAACCGGTAAAAATGCCTGGATAGAAACACGGTGGAGTGTAGGTGCGCGGTTCAAAAGAACAGGATGTTCTTTTATGACTTCTTCAAGAATTTCATAAACCTCTGCTGAGCGTGAGCGGACAAGTCTGCGTGCACTTCGTTCTGAATCTACTACACCGCGTTCTTCAAGTTTTCTAATGATCATTGGTTTAAAAAGTTCCAGTGCCATTTCTTTTGGAATGCCACATTCATATAATTTTAGTGTAGGGTCAACTACGATTACAGACCTTCCAGAATAGTCCACCCTCTTTCCGAGGAGGTTTCTACGAAACCGACCCTGCTTGCCTTTTAATGCATCAGCCAGGGACTTCAATGGTCTATTCCCCCTTCCTTTGATAGGCCTTGTTCTTCGGGAATTATCAAGGAGTGCATCTACTGCATCCTGTAGCATTCTCTTTTCATTACGTACTATTACATCAGGGGTCTTTATGCCGGAAATCAACTGTTTTACACGATTGTTACGCGTGATTACCCTTTTATACAGGTCATTCAAATCACTGGTTGCATACCTACCACCTTCAAGGGCAACGAGTGGTCTCAGATCAGGGGGAATAACCGGAATTTTTGTCAGCATCATCCATTCTGGACGATTGCCTGAGAGCCTGAGTGCTTCCACGAGTTTTAATTTATTAAGTAATTTTAACCTTCTTGCTTCAAGTGTCTCTTTTTCCAATCTAATCCGTAAATCAGAGGATAAATTTTCCAGGTCGAGCTCTTTTAAAAGGTCATAGATTGGCTGACCACCTGTATCAGCCCGAAAATCCTCGTATTTTTTCTCTTTGGCAACTTGATATTCTTCTTCTTCAAGCACTTTACCTTTTGGATAGGGAGAAGTGCCGGATTCAACAACAATATACGCTTCATAATTAAGGATTGCTTCTAAATGGTTTATTGTCAGGTCCAGTAATAATCCAATTTTACTCGGAGGAATTTTATAAAAGAAGATATGAGCAACTGGAACTGCCAGGTCAATATGTCCCATCCGTTCGCGTCGGACCGACGATGGTAGGACTTCAACACCGCACCGGTCGCAGATTGTTCCACGGTATTTTGCTTTTTTGTATTTACCGCAGGCGCATTCAAAATCCTTTACCGGACCAAAAATTTTCTCGCAGAACAATCCATCTTTTTCTGGCCTTTGTGTGCGGTAATTAATTGTATCCGCCCTTGTTACCTCACCTTTTGACCAGGACTGTATTGTTTCCGGTGAAACCAAACTTAATTTTATTCCAGTAAAATCTGAAATATCAATTGAATCCCGCCAATTATGTTTCATCATTCTCCTCCTTTTTCTTGAAATCCACATTAAGGCACAGCCCCTGCAATTCTTTTAATAATACATTAAAGGATGCCGGGGCACGTGGTCTTGGAGGATTCTTGCCACGAATTAATGCTTCATACATTGCTGCCCTGCCGTCAACATCATCTGATTTTACAGTGAGCATTTCCTGCAGTGTATATGCAGCACCATAGGCTTCCAGAGCCCAGACCTCCATTTCTCCGAGTCTCTGTCCGCCAAATTGTGCTTTGCCACCCAGTGGTTGTTGTGTGATGAGTGAATATGGTCCACTGGAACGGGCGTGCATCTTTTCATCTACCATATGAATAAGTTTTAACATATACATATTTCCAACAGTAACCTTGGAGTCAAATTTTTGACCTGTACGACCATCGTATAATATTACCTGGCCATCTTCAGGTAATCCAGCTTCTTTTAATTTTTCTTTAATATCCGCGACCGTAGCGCCATTAAATACGGGTGAAAGGGCATAAAATTTTAATTTTTCTGCAGCCCAGCCGAGGTGAGTTTCGAGAATCTGTCCGACATTCATTCGTGATGGAACACCCAGTGGATTTAATACAATATCAATTGGTGTACCATCAGCAAGATAGGGCATATCTTCTTCTGGAACAATCTTTGCTACGACACCTTTGTTACCATGACGGCCAGCCATTTTATCGCCAACCGCCACTTTTCTTTTCTGAGCAATATAAATCTTTACCACCTTGAGAACTCCATATGGCAATTCATCGCCGCGCATCAATTTATCTTCTTCAACTTTTCTATCCGCCTTTATTTGCTGTAATTGTTCTTCATATTCCTGAACGCATTTTATCACCTTTTCATTAATTTTGGGATTTTCTGTAAATTGTTCATCTGCTGTTATCTTTTCTGTTGTAAGTGCATTGAAAAAATTTTCATCAAATGTTTGATTTTTTTTGAGAATGACATTTTCTTTGCCGTCCCGAATAGTTGAGGCAGCAGTTGCTCCCATTAAATATAATTTTAGTAGTTCATTACGCATTATTATTGTTTCATTCTGCAATTGGCTAAATTCCTGTTTAATCTTCTTTTCACGCTCTTCCATGACTGCTTTGGCAAGTGGGTCTGTTGTCCTGCGTGTAAGCACGCGGACATCTATCACCACTCCCTCTACTCCTGGTTCCACGCGAAGCGAAGTGTCGCGCACATTGGTCGCCTTATCCACAAAGATTGCCCTCATTAGTCGTTCTTCCGGAGTCAATTCGGTTTCACCCTTGGGTGTAATTTTCCCCACCAGGATGTCATCGGGTCCAACCTCTGCGCCCACACGAACAATTCCAAATTCATCAAGGTCTTTGCATAAAAATTCAGGTACGCCGGGTATATCGCGTGTTATCTCTTCAGGTCCAAGTTTCGTTTCCCTCACCTCACAATCAAATTCCAAGATGTGAATTGAGGTGAATGTATCATCTTTTAGCAATCTTTCACTTACGACAATAGCATCTTCAAAATTATAACCCAGATAAGGTAGAAATGCTACGAGTACATTTTTGCCCAGGGCAAGAACTCCTTGCTTTGTAGCATATCCATCAGCCAGTACTTCTCCTTTTTTGACCTGGTCACCAATATTTACGAGGGGACGTTGATGGATACAGGTGTTTTGATTAGAACGTAAGAATTTGGCAAGAGGATATTTAGTTTTTTTACCTTTACTATTTTTTATTACTATAATGTTAGCATCAACATATTCCACTGTTCCATCATCTTCAGCAATTAGTAATGTGCCTGAATCAAAAGCGATCTTCTTTTCCATTCCGGTCTGGACAAGGGGGATATCTGGATTTATCAATGGAACTGCCTGTCTCTGCATATTAGAACCCATTAGTGCTCGGTCAGCATCGTTATGTTCTAAAAAAGGAATAAGTGCAGCAGTAGGGCTGAAGACCTGTTCTGGTGAGACATCCATATGAGTTACCTCTTTCGGGCTAACCAATGGAAATTCTCCTTTTTTGCGGCACAAAACCCGCTCTGTGATAATCTTTCCCTGTTTATCTATAGGGGTATTTGCCTGGGCAATTGTATATTCATCTTCTTCATCCGCACGCAAAAAAGTGAATTTACGCTTAACTACTCCATCCTTTACTTCCCAGTACGGTGATACAATGAAACCATATTCATCAATACGGGCATAGCTGGACAAACTTGAAATCAAACCAATATTTGGCCCTTCTGGCGTTTCAATCGGGCAGATACGGCCATAATGGGAATAATGGACATCTCTGACTTCAAAACCAGCAGTCTGTCGGGTTAATCCGCCAAGCCCCAATGATGAAATACGACGTTTATGTGTCATCTCAGATATGGGATTTGTTTGCTCCATAAACTGGGATAACTGCGAA
This sequence comes from Caldifarciminota bacterium, assembly GCA_037444665.1. Classification (GTDB taxonomy): domain Bacteria; phylum Hydrothermota; class Tepidihabitantia; order SM23-42; family JAOAFX01; genus JAOAFX01. The sequence continues at coordinate 4,638 of JBBILZ010000077.1, read as the reverse complement.
GTGGTGAAAAATTTCATTACGATATTAGAAACAAGATGGGGATTGATAAGGTCTTGAGGAGAAAGTTCAGTCTCATCCATTAGTGAAGACCTTTCTTTAATATTTTGAATAAGCTGAGTGATAGCTAATTTAAATTGAGCTTCAAGTAATTCACCAACACGCCGAACACGCCTATTGCCAAGATGGTCAATATCATCAGGCTCAAATTCATCATTGGCAAACCGTAATAATTTCTTGAGAACCATAATTAAATCTTCTTTGGTAAACACCAGATCTTCTCTGGTAAATTTAGTTACTTCTTTTTTAATTCCCAGCATCTTGTTTAATTTGAACCGTCCAACTTCTCCAAGATTAAAATGGTTAAGGTCAAAAAGAATGTCATTAATATATGTTATGGCATATTCAGGCGCGGGTGGCGGGATCGATTTTAATGTAGAATAAATTCTTCGGGCAGCTTCTTCTACAGTGGTAATATTCATTGATTCCTTTTTTAATTTTAAGGTATTTGCTATAATTGTTACACCAACATCGTGCGAATTAATAACACGAGCCTTTTTTACCCCATTACGACTAAGCGCTTCAAAAGTAGATTCATCAATTAAATCACCAATATTGCAGACGACTTCTCCAAAAGTAAAACTTTCCGCAAGAAAAAAGTTTTTTGCCTCTTGCAAATCCATTGTCTTTGTCGGAAAAAATAGATTTATTATATCCTCGTCTTTGACATAGCCCAAACTTTTCAAAAATGTTGTTCCTAAAATTTTCTTTTTGCGGTCAAGAATTGCCCAGAGCACCTTTTGCTGGTCAACTATAAATTCAACCCATTGTCCATGATAGGGAATTACCATTGCTGAGTATAGTTCATTTTCTATATTGAAATAGACACCCGGGGAGCGATGTATCTGATTAACAATGACCCGCTCCACACCATTAATGATAAAGGTTCCGCGATGTGTCATCAGAGGTAGGTCGCAGAGATAAATTTCTTGCTCAAGCACGGAACGAAGATTATTATCGTCTTCTTTACATAAAAGCTGAAAATTTACTCTCAGCGGTGCCGAATAGGTAACGCCTTTTTCAATTGCTTCCTGCATAGAGTATTTTGCAGCACCAAGTCGGTGCGAAATGTATCTCAATTCATATTTCGTATGTATGCCGGTAATGGGAAATGTCTCCTGGAAAATCTGCTTTAATGAAACATCCTTGAAACTTTGGTAAGAAGCGGTTTGAATTTCCAAAAGATGGGGCATATCAAAATCAGTTTTACTTTTTGAAAAATCAATAATATTATTCATATGCCTCCTGAACTTAAAAATAGTAGTTATGGGGTTGGGATGCTGGAAATACCATCATCTCAACCCTTACCCGGTAACCATTTTTATTTTATCTCTACCGCTGCCCCTACTTCTTCAAGTTTTGTTTTGAAGTTCTGAGCCTCTTCCTTGGTTGCACCTTCTTTAATAACTTTGGGTGGATTGTCTACGATTTCTTTTGCTTCTTTTAAGCCCAGGCCAGTAAGTTCCCGGAGTACCTTTAAGACCTGGATCTTTTTATCGCCGCTGGCAGTTAGAGTAATATTGAACTCGCTTTTTTCTTCAGCAGCGGCTTTCGTAGTCTCACTACCACCCTGGGCCTGTGCTACAACCTGAACCGGTGCTGTAGCAGTGACACCGAATTTGTCCTGGAGTGCTTTAACCAGTTCAGAAAGTTCAAGTACTGTTAAATTGCTGATATCTTCCACTAATTCAGCAACGCTCCTTTTAGTTTTTGTTGTCATTGTACCCCCTTCTAAATTAATTATTTTTATTTTTGATTGAATCTATTGTAAAAACGAAATTTTGCAAAACTCTGTTAAGTGTTCCAACTAAATTACCAACCATATTTAGTGAACCCATAAGCGACTGTAAAAGAATATTTTTTGATGGTATTTTTGATAACTCAGAGACGTCCTGAGCATCATAGACCGTGCCTTCAATAAACGCCCCTTTTATCTTTAGACCCTGCACCTCTTGCAGGATCTTGGTTGGGACAAGCGGGTCATCATAGGCAATGGCAATGCCTATCGGACCAAATAGTTTATCTTTTATTAAATCAGTTTCATATCCTAAATTTTTAAAGGCGAGTAATCCAATCGTATTTTTAAGCACCAGGTAATTACACTGATTTTTTTTCAGGTCCCGTCTCAGTTTTTCCATCTGTTGAACATTCAACCCAGTAAATTCAGTAAAATAAAATGCCTTTCCATTTTTAAGCAATTCCGTGCTTTTCTTTAAGATTTCAATGTTTCTTTGCGATGGCATTTATTCCTCCTTCATAATTTCTGCTGGTGTCCTTATTGTTTTGTCTTTAAAAAATCTTTTTCATTCAATCTTATTCCCGGGCCTATGGTAGATGAAATGGTTATTGATTTGATAAACTGTCCCTTTACAGTTGCGGGTTTGGCATTAATCAGGTCCTGGATCAGAGTAAGAACATTTTCTTCCAGATGTTCAACAGGAAATGAGACCTTACCCACCGGGGCATGGACACAGCCGCCTTTGTCAGTCTTAAATTCAATTTTCCCCTTTTTGAGTGCCTTTACCTGGGGTCCAACCTCAAAGGTCACGGTCCCGGTCTTGGGAGAAGGCATAAGCCCTTTTGGACCGAGTATCTTGCCGAGTTTTCCAACATCAGGCATAGCATCGGGTGTCGCAATAATACAATCAAAATCAAACCAGCCTGATTTTATCTTTTCAATATATTCCTCAAAGCCAACATAATCAGCACCCGCGTCCTTTGCTTCTTTTTCCTTTTCACCCTTGGTTAACACGAGTATTCTTTTTGTTTTACCAGTTCCATGAGGCAGGTCAGAAGTCCCGCGAATCTGCTGGTCTTGCTTTTTGATGTTTACATTCAGTTTTATCGCAATATCAACTGATTCATTATATTTGGCATTGGCAATACTTTTTAAGGTCTCAAGTGCCTCTTTGAGAGGATATTTTTTATTTTTATCTATTTTTGCAATTGCTTCTTTATAACGTTTTGATCTCTTCATTCTTACTCCACATTAATACCCATATTTCGTGCCGTTCCTTCAATGATCTTCATCGCCTTTTCCAGGCTATCGCAATTTAAATCTTTTAATTTACGCTGGGCAATCTCCTCAAGTTGTTTTCTTGTGATCTTGCCCACCTTATCGCGATTCGGCACAGCTGAACCTTTGGCAATACCTGCTGCCTGTTTTATAAGAACCGATGCAGGTGGACTTTTTAATACATAGGTAAAAGAGCGGTCATTATAAACTGTTACTACTGCAGGAATAATCAGTCCAGAAAGATTTTTGGTCTCCGCATTGAATGCCTTACAAAATTCCATAATATTGACCCCATGTTGTCCCAATGCCGGTCCAACCGGAGGAGCAGGTGTAGCACTTCCACCAGGAATCTGTAATTTTACAACCGCAATGACCTTTTTTGCCATAAATGCTCCTTTCAAAAACTTTTTAATTGATGAAAGCCAAGTTCAATCGGCGTTGGTCTACCAAAGATCACCACCGTAACTTTCACCTTTTCTCTTTCAGGATATATCTCTTCTACGGTTCCAATAAAATCAGTAAATGGTCCGTCTGTAACCGTAACACGTTCACCTCTGGCAAATGGGATTTTGGTTACCACCTTCTTTTTTGCTTCTTCTACCTGCGATAGTAATGAGTCAACTTCTTCCTGACTTAAAGGTATCGGTTTATTTTTTGACCCGAGAAAATGGGTTACTCCGGGCACTGAATTTACAAGTTTCAGGGTGTCATTTGTTGGTTCCATTTCAATAACAATATAACCAGGATATAATCTTCTTTCTTCGGTTACTTTCTTACCCTTTTTTATCTTGACCAGATTTTCTACTGGTATTACAATACGACCAAAGTAGTTTTCCATACCATTTTCCTTAATAAATTTTTCCAGTATCTTTTTAACTTTTTGTTCGTGCCCGGTTAAAGTATGAACAACAAACCAGTTCATATTTATCTGATAATAATCCCCAATAATGCGGTAAATATCCGATCAAGAATAAATATCACCACCGCAACAAAGATAGAAATAGCAATAACAACTATTGTTGAATTGACAAGTTCATTCCTTGTTGGCCAGGTAACTCTACGCATCTCAAGATAAATATTTTTTATATAATCTATTATCTTATTCAAGTTTCTCTCATCAGGACAGGCCTGGAGGGATTTGAACCCCCAACCCTCCGGTTTGGAGCCGGATGCTCTGCCGTTAGAGCTACAGGCCTAACATTTTTAATGCCAAAATCCCCAAAACGCCTAAAAATGCAACAGTCCAGATTTAGCACTCATTTGCATTATTATTTGACCTCTTTGTGAACCGTGTGTTTTCGGCAGTGCTTGCAGTATTTTTTGATTTCAAGGCGCGCCTGTTTTTTCTTATCCTTGGTCGTTGTATAATTCCTGTTATTACAATTCGTGCAGGAAAGACTGATTATTACTCTCATCTAATTCCTTTTATTACCGTAATTATTCTATTATTTTTGTTACGACGCCTGCACCGACCGTCTTACCACCTTCACGAATTGCAAACCGTAAACCCTGCTCAATCGCCACCGGCGTAATCAACTCCACCTCTAAATTCGCATTATCACCAG
>JBBILZ010000076.1:0-9518 GCA_037444665.1 Caldifarciminota bacterium | reverse complement strand
GGCGCTCATTGCTGTACCACTGGTGCGCATTAATATCCATCAAAAAAACAATGACAGATTAATTCGTCCACCAGGGGCAATCCCGGAACTGGATTTTTTAAATACCTGTATCCATTGTGGAAAATGTATAAAGATATGTCCAACAAATGGTTTACAACCCTGTTTACTTGAATCTGGTATCAATGGTTTGTGGTCACCACATCTTGTAGCACGTATTGGTGGTTGCGAAAAGAATTGTAATCTCTGTGGTCAAATCTGTCCCACAGGTGCGATAAAAAATCTGGCGTTAGAAGAGAAGACCTATGTTAAAATCGGAACTGCAGTCATTGACCGCTCACGGTGCCTTGCCTGGGAACAGGATAAAGCCTGTTTAATCTGTGATGAGGCATGTCCATATAATGCTATCAATAACCTAAATGAAACGATTCAGAATATAACGATTGGCAGACCCTTTGTTGATGAAAGGCTCTGCACTGGTTGTGGAATCTGTGAATCACGATGTCCAATTGAAGGTCGTTCCGCAATTGAGGTCTTCTCAATTGGGGAAGAGAGGAAGCGGAGCGGTTCATATATTACACCAGAGAAAATAAAACTACGCTGTGGCGCAGAATCTTCTGATGATATCCCATCAGGATTTATCATTCAGGAAGATTAATAGTAATTCATTCGTCTAAAATACCATCTGAACCGAATGGTTAATTTTATATTTCATATGGCTAAACCAGCTGTTTCATAATTGTCATAGGTTCTCCTGTTCCGCCCTTTACTGCCTTTATAAGCACTAATTGCCTTAATTTGCCTTCAATTGCCCTTAATTGACTTAGGGTGTTAATCCTTGATTTTTTTGTGAAAAAGGATATAATTTAGCGTTAAAAAGGAGTTGTTATGAAGATAAAATTCCTCGGTCACGCAGCATTTTTAATCACTTCAGACCAGGGTATCAGGGTAATCACTGACCCTTATAAGCCTGGTTGCTTTGGTGGTGGGATAAAATATAGCCCGATCACTGAAGAGGCAGATATTGTAACGATTTCCCATGACCATGATGACCATAACGAAACTAAGATCAAAGGTAATCCTGTATTTGTGAAAGAAAAAGGCAAAAAAGAGGTCAAAGGGGTTGTGATAAATGGCATAGAGGTCTTCCATGATAAAAGCGAAGGCAAAGAGCGTGGCAAAGATATAATCTTCAATATGTTGATTGATGGGCTCAATATTGTCCATATGGGCGATGTCGGTCATATAATTTCCAAATCTGATGCGGAAAAACTCGGCAATGTTGATGTTCTACTCATACCTGTGGGTGGATACTTTACAATTGACGCCAATGATGCAGACAATATTATTGAACTTCTAAAGCCCAAAGTTGTTATCCCTATGCACTTTAAGACTTCTAAATGTGAATTTCCAATTGCACCGGTTGAAGATTTTATAAAAAACAAAGAGGTTAAGAAAATTGATGGTGAACTTGAGGTTAAAAAAGAAAGTCTACCTTCAAGCAGAGTTATTTATGTCCTTACACCCACAAAATAATAATTTTCATTCACAAAAAGGAGAATATAAATGAGAGAGATTGAATATAATGCAGTCGTGGATACAGTTGCACGATTGTGTAAAGAAGCAAATTATTTTTTGGGTGATGATGTATACAACGCACTCAAAAAAGGAATGGAGAAAGAAGAATCTCCAGTAGGAAAGGATATTTTGGGACAACTGTTAAAAAATGCAGACATTGCGAAAAACGAGCAGATTCCAATATGTCAAGACACTGGTTTTGCAGTTATATTCCTTGAACATGGTGCAGATGTTCGGGTAAAAGGCGATATAAATAAGGCGATAAGCGAGGGTGTAGCAAAAGGTTATACAGAAGGTTATTTGCGTAAATCTATTCTTTCTGACCCAATCAAAGGGAAGAACACGAATGATAATACCCCACCGATAATCCATACTACAATTGTGCCGGGAGACAAAATAAAGATTACTGTTGCGCCAAAAGGCGGTGGCAGTGAGAATATGAGCACAGTAAAGATGATGACACCAGCAGCAGGTATAGAAGGGGTCAAAAAATTTGCAGTTGAGTGGGTAATCCAGGCGAGTTCTAATCCCTGTCCACCTATTGTTGTAGGCATTGGCATAGGTGGCAACTTTGAATATGTTGCATACCTTGCCAAAAAGGCGCTTTTGCGGAATATCGGTGAAAGAAATCCTGACCCATTCTATGCGGATGTAGAACGAGAACTATTGGAAAAGATTAATAAAACTGGCGTGGGCCCTATGGGACTGGGTGGCAGAATTACCTGCCTTGATGTGTTCATTGAGGTCTATCCCAGGCACATTGCATCATTTCCGACAGCAATTAACATAAATTGCCATGCAGCAAGGCATAAGACAGCAATAATATAAAAAGATAAGTTAGAAAGTGAGAAGTTAGAAATGAAAAATAAAGAATTAAGTCAACGATTTTATAAATTTGCTCTAAGAGTTGTAAAGTTTGTTCAATCATTGCCAAAAAACTGGGTAGCTTTAGAAATTGGTAGACAATTACTACGGTCGGGAACTTCGGTAGATGCTAATTATGAAGAGGCCTGTGGCGCATTCAGTAAGAGCGATTTTATCTATAAATTAAATATATCTTTTAAAGAAGCAAAAGAGAGTCACTACTGGTTAAGATTGTTATACGATTCAGAAATTGTAATGAATGAAGAAATAAAATATTTACTCCGAGAATCAGAAGAGATTCGAAACATACTCGGAAAAGGAGTTAAAACAGCCAAAGTTGGTAAAAAATGAAAGCAAAATATTTTCTCGCTTTCGACTTTTTACTTGTTATATTTTTTTCACTTCTCACTTTTTACTTATTAAGTTATTATGGTTCTGCAACAAGGAGGTAAAATGTCAGAGCCGATTAGATTGAAAACTCCTCTTTCTGATGAGGATGTCTTAAAACTTAAGATTGGCGATAGCGTGCTTATCACCGGGAAAATTTATACTGCCCGAGACGCAGCACACAAAAAATTATTTGAACTTGCAGAGAAAGGTGAACCACTGCCCATTGACCTGAAGGGGCAGATTGTTTATTATGCTGGACCTGCACCAGCAAAGCCCGGTTATGTTATTGGACCTGCTGGTCCCACGACATCTGGAAGATGTGACCCTTATACTCCAAAACTACTTGAGATTGGTTTAAAAGGCATGGTTGGTAAGGGTGTCCGTTCTAAGGATGTGCGTGAAGCAATGAAAAAATACAAGGCAGTATATTTTGCTGCTACAGGTGGTGCTGCAGCACTGATTGCGAAAAATATTAAGGCAGTAAAGGTTGTTGCCTATGAAGACCTCGGTGCTGAGGCAATCAGGGAACTTGAAGTAGAAAACTTTCCAGTGATTGTTGCCAACGATGCTTATGGTGGTGACCTATATGAAGAAGGGATGAAGAAATACCGACAGGAATAGTTAATAGGTTAGACTTGGAAAGCTGGTAAAAACAAAAAGGAGAAGATATGAAATATTTATCTTGCATAATTATTTTAGGATTTGTTTTTTTGTCCTGCGGTAAACAGGATAATGTAATAAAAATTGGACTCATTGCACCATTGACTGGTGATGTAAAGACCTTTGGTGAGTCCACAAAGAATGGATTTTTGCTGGCAATAGAAGAAGTAAATGCACGGGGTGGAATAAATGGTAAACAGATTAAGACATTTATTCAGGATGACAAAAATGACCCAACCGAGGCACAGAATGCAGGAAGCAAATTGATAAATCAGGATGGTGTTAAACTGCTCATTGGTTCAGTATCTTCAAAATGCTCAATCCCTCTGGCTCAAACCTGTCAGGATGCGAGTGTGGTGATGATTACTCCTACATCAACAAATCCAAAGGTAACGGTCAGGGACGATGGTTCACGCAAAGATTTTATATTCCGTGCGTGTTTTATTGACCCATTCCAGGGAAGGGTGGCAGCAAAATTTGCCCTGGAAAATTTGAAGGCAAAGACAACCGCAATTCTCTATGATGTGGGCAATGATTATGTAAAAGGGCTTGCTGAATTTTATCGCGATAATTTTATCCAGGGTGGAGGAGAGGTCGTTGTGTATGAGTCGTATCAAAAGGATGATACAGATTTTTCCGCATTACTCACCAAGGTCAAGCAGGCAAATCCAGACATACTCTATATTCCAGACTATTATAATAAAGTGGGTCTGATTGCCAAACAGGCAAGGCAACTCGGTATAAAATCAGTTTTGATGGGTGGTGATGGCTGGGATTCACCTGAGATGCTGAAGATTGCTGGTGACGCAATTGTTGGCGGGTATTTTACAAACCATTATTCGCCAGATGACCCGAGACCAGAGGTTCAGGAATGGGTTAAGAAATATCTCGCAAAGTATGGTTCAAGTCCGGATGCACTTGCCACACTCGGTTATGATGCAACCTGTTTATTACTTGAGGCAATAAAAAGGGCAAATTCAGATAATCCAGTAAAGGTAAAAGAAGCATTGCAGGGAATCAAGGATTTCAAATCGGTTTCAGGCAATATTTCATTGGATGAGCAAGGAAATCCAATAAAGAATGCTGTTATTTTAAAATATACAAAAACAGGTCAGGAATATGTAGCAACTGTAAATCCATAATCTTGACCTTGACCTTATTTTGACTATAATTTCTTTAAGGAGGTTTTGATGAAACCGAAGGTCGCAATTAATGGTTTTGGAAGAATTGGCAGGCTTGTTTTTAGAGCGGGCTATAAGAGTGATAAATTTGAATTCGTTGCGATAAATGATATAAGTGATGCAAAGACATTAGGACATTTATTAAAATATGATTCGGTTCACAAAAAATTTAGCGCACAGGTTGAGGTAAAGTCTGATACCTTATTGGTTGATGGAAAAACATATAAGGTTCTTTCAGAAAAAGAACCAACAAAATTACCCTGGAAAGACCTGGGTGTGGATTATGTGATTGAGGCAACAGGAAAGTTTACAGAAAGGTCACAATGTGAAATCCATCTGAAAAATGGTGCGAAGAAAGTTGTGGTCACTGCACCAGCAAAAGGTGAGCCAAAGGTGCCCACGATTGTAATGGGTATAAACGAAGATAAGTATGACCCGAAAAAGGATGCGGTTGTGTCTAATGCTTCATGCACAACAAATTGCTTTGCACCAATGGTTAAGGTTCTCCATGAAAACTTCACGGTTAAGAAAGGTTATCTTACAACCATCCATGCTTATACCAATGACCAGCGTATACTTGACCTGGTTCATAAAGATTTGCGACGGGCAAGGGCTGCAGGATTATCAATGATTCCAACCTCAACTGGTGCAGCAAAAGTGATTGGCGAGATCTTCCCTGAATTAAAAGGCAAACTTGATGGTGTGGCAATAAGGGTGCCGACTGCAGATGTTTCAATATGTGACTTTGTCTGTGAGGTTGAAAAATCTACGACAAAGGAAGAGGTAAATAATGCCTTTAAAAAAGCAGCACAGGGTCCATTAGGAAAATACCTTGAATATTGTGAAGAGCCTTTGGTCTCAGTTGATTTCATTGGCAATCCCCATTCATCAATCTTTGACCCTGAACTCACCATGGTCAGTGGTAATATTGTAAAGGCTTTTGCCTGGTATGATAATGAGTGGGCATATTCATTGAGGATTATTGACCTGCTTGAATATATTATCGGGAGGAAATGATGCCGAAACTTTCGGTAAAGGACCTTCAGATAAAAGGGAAGAAGGTTTTCTTAAGGGTGGATTTTAATGTGCCACTTGATGAGAATCAAAATATCACTGATGATACAAGGATACGGGAATCCCTCCCTACGATAAAATACATCCTTGAAAATAGTAGTATTCCCATCATTGCCAGCCATCTGGGCAGGCCAAAGGGTAAGGTTGACCCAAAGCAGAGTCTAAAACCAGTTGCCAAAAGGCTTGGTGAACTTCTAAATAGGGAAGTGAAGTTTGCACCAGATTGTGTGGGAACAGAGGTAAAGAAGATGGCTGATGGTCTAAAGCCTGGCGATATCCTTCTTTTAGAGAACTTAAGATTCCATCCTGAAGAAGAGAAGAATGATCCGAACTTTGCAAAAGAACTCGCATCCCTTGCTGAGATTTACATAAACGACGCATTTGGTGCAGCACACCGCGCCCATGCCTCGGTTGAGGCGATTGCCCATTATTTTGATGCTCCAGCCTGTGGATTTTTAATGGAGAAAGAATTAAAATATCTTGAAGGTGCATTGAAGAATCCACAGCGACCACTCCTTGCAATCATCGGTGGTGCAAAGGTCTCAACCAAGATTGGCGTGTTAAAGAATCTCCTTAATAAAGTTGATAATCTTGTGATTGGTGGAGGAATGTGCTTCACTTTTTATAAGGCAAAGGGTCTGGAGATTGGCAAATCACTGTGCGAAGATGATTTTATCGGTGAGGCAAAGCAATTATTGGATAACCCGAAAATTTATCTGCCTGTTGATGTGGTTATTAGTACAGATGTTAAGACTGCGACACCAGTAAAGGCCGTTGATGTAACAAAAATTCCTGCTGACCATTATGGTGTAGACATTGGTGAAAAATCAATTGCTCAAATTATTGATTTGATAAAAAAGGCAAAGACCATTGTCTGGAACGGACCAATGGGGATATTTGAAATAGATGCCTATGCAAAAGGCACTGAAGCAGTGGCAAAGGCAATCGCAGATGCAACGGATAAGGGTGCTATCTCAATCGTTGGAGGCGGCGATTCTGTTGCGGCACTGGAAAAATTCAATTTGAAGTCAAGGATAAGCCATGTATCAACTGGTGGTGGTGCATCCTTAGAATATCTTGAAGGTAAAGAACTACCAGGGGTAAAGGTTTTGAGAGACAAATGAATCCCATCATTGCTGGAAACTGGAAGATGAATAAAGACCCGGTTGAGTCCCGGGCGCTGGTGCAAAGACTTTTAGAACTCGCTGGTGATGTCAAAGACCGCGATGTGATAATTATACCACCATTCACTTCATTACCTGCGGTTGCTGAAGTTATGAAAAATACGAGATTCAAGTTGGGTGCGCAGAATATGCACTGGGAGAGGAGCGGTGCATTTACTGGCGAGATTTCTGGATTGTTCCTCAAATTCTTTGGTTGTGAATATGTGATTATTGGACATTCTGAACGACGGCACATTATGGGAGAGACAGATGAGATGATAAACAAAAAACTGAAGCTCGCACTGGAGATTGGCTTGATTTCTATTTTCTGTATTGGTGAGACCGAAAAGGAACGCGAAGAGGGGAGGACTGAAGAGGTCATCCTGAGACAATTAAAACTGGGATTAAAAGACATAGAAGATGAGGTTCACAAAATAATCTTTGCCTATGAGCCGGTCTGGGCAATTGGCACAGGTAAGACTGCGACACCACAGCAGGCATCAGCAGTTCATAAATTCATACGCCAGCAATTCAAAAAACAGGTAACGATTCTCTATGGTGGTAGTGTCAATGCCGGTAATATTGATTCATTGATGGCAGAAAAAGAGATTGATGGTGTGCTGGTAGGTGGCGCAAGTTTAAAACCCGAAGACTTTGCACGGATAATTAAATTTCAAGGATAAAAAATTCTCTCTTACCTTACAAGCAGAAATTTTTTACACACCTGCGCATTATTCTGTTCTAGCACTACAAAATAGACACCCACAGGGAAATTGTTGATATTAATCACATTGTGATAACATCCAGGTAGACTTTTTTTCTGTTTCATTACCCTGACCTTTCTTCCACAAACATCATAGATTGCAATTTCAATATCACCCAGCGTTGCAATTGAATATTCAACATTCAAAACACCCTGAACTACACTCGGATTAACCTTCATCTTCAATCCCGGATTATGCACCAAGTATTTAGAATCATTCTCTTCAATCCCCACAAAAGTGCCACGGGCATATTTCATTCTATACCAGTTGCCAGGACCGCATCCTATATATGCAACATGGGGATTATCATCGTCATCAAGGCAAAAAGATAGTGAATGGCCTGTTACTGTATATGGGTCGGGTTCAATATAACCACAGAAATGCCAACCTGTAGAATCACGATAGCAATATGCCGGGCGCTGGAGAAAAATAGAGGCAATATGAGGAAGGTTCTGGGTATCAAGGTCTAAATAGTTCAAGGGTCCACCTGTTCCAGTGGTTTCAGACTCCCAAAAGTTCCCATTCCAGTGAACATAATATGTTGCCCAACCATGAATAAAATGGGGATAACCAGAGGAGTCAAGTTTTAAAGATGGACCAAGATTACCCATACCCATATTGGTACTCTCACCCCAGAATTGCCAATTTGTCCCATTCCAGAATGCATATTTCACAGAATCTGGATTTTTCTGGTAGTATACAATGTGGGGTCTATTTTCAAAATCTATCGCCAGAGAAGGGCTAAAATCGGGCAGGTCATTGCCATCATAGATTATTTCTGAGTTCCAGGAGAGACCATCCCAATGAATATATTTAATCCGCCAGATCGTATCGGCTGTTGTTCTATATTGCCACGCAATACATGGATAATCACTTGTATCAAGCGCAAGTGAAGGTTTACTATAATAGTATGGTATGCTGTCTAATTTCTGAATCGACCAGTAGTTAGCCACTTTATTTGCGTAGAATAGTTTGGCGGTATTATCCGAATAGCGGTGCACAAGGGCAATATGGGGATGGTCATCTTTATCCAAAAACAAATCAGGCCAAACATAGTAGTTGGTAAGGGTGTATCCATAACTGCTGTCCACGGTTTCTTTAATCCACTGATTGCCATCTTTATATAAATAAATAAGTTTTACCCAATTGGTATCACCCAAATCAAATGCCTGATAATAAACAATCCTCGGGCAGTTAAGACTATCCAATTTCAAAGAAGCCCAACCAATACCACCCTCACTGCTGTCCATTGAATCGGCAACCTCAATCTGCCAGTTAATTTGTCCAAAACCGAGGCTTAAAAAAATGATTAACAATACTCCTATTTTCATCTTTGCACCTTTTTATATTTATTAGGAAGGCTATGTTTTGAAGTATTCATCTTAACTTCCTTAATTTTTTTCCGTCACCGTTTCCAGTAATAATTATATTTCTTATTTGAAAATTGTCAAGTTCTGTCAGAGGTTAAATCTGTCTTACATTGCGCATTTTACCGGTGGATTTAATTTTTGTAGTATTGACACAAAGAAAAATTTTTGTATAATGGATTAATATTTAAGTATCGGAATTTGAAAAATTCCAATACTTCTAAATGTTTAGATTCTTCGCCCGCCACTTTCTTTGGCGGGCTCAGAATGATAACCTTCCTTTTTGTCATTCTGAACGAAGTGAAGAATCTTTAGGGTTTTCAAGGGGTTTACCCCTTGATGATGTTCTAAAGGAGGTAGAATGGGACACAGTATCTTTTTCTGGATAATATTTTTTTCTCTGAGTTCTGCGCAGGTGCTGGAAAATCCTGACCCATTTACAAATTTTTTTATACTGACTTCAGAAGATATTGAAAATTT
>JBBILZ010000075.1:0-9565 GCA_037444665.1 Caldifarciminota bacterium | reverse complement strand
TGGTTGTCGTGTGTATCCGGTGGTTACGGCGGGTCGGTTGGATTTTGCGTATGTGGGTGTTAGTGGTATGCTTGAGGCGGTGGTTTATGATGTGAGTGGTCGTCGGGTTGCGGAGCGCGTTTGGCAGAATTTGCGTGGTGATGGTGTGGTTAGTATGGATCTTAGTGGTTTTGCGAATGGTGTTTATTTTGTGCATATGAATGCGGGACCGGGTGTGGGTTCAGCGATTCAGAAGGTAATTCTTGTGAAGTAGGGAACCAAGGAACGAAAATGGGGCAGGAAGAATCCCTGCCCCATTTTTATTTCTATTGACTTACTATATCTTTTGATTATAATATAGTGTGGAGGTAAAATGAAAAAATTTTTATGGTTTATGCTGGGCATTTTTTTTATTATTGTCTGCCATAATGAAGAAGCATTAGTTACGATTGGTAAGGAAAAATTTAGCATTAAGGATTTTAATGATTTTTACCAATTTATGCCTGGTGATGATTCTTTGCGTAGAACCAGGATAATTGATGATTTCATTAATCAAAAACTTGCCATATTAGAGGCAGAATCCCTTGGTTATAATGAGGACCCGGTGGTTAAGGCTTCTATGGAGACAAATCGCAGGGACATTATTATTCGTGGTTATTATCAAGTAAAGGTTCTTGATAAGATAAAAATAAAAGAGACTGAAATTAGAAAGATGTATAATCAATTTATTAATCAATATCACCTTGGACAGATCGTTGTATCAAGTGATTCTATTGCCAGCGTTATTGAAAAAGAATTGAAAAAGGGTGTTCCTTTTGAGTCCTTGCTCAATTATTCTCTTGATACTATAGCTCCGGGTGGTGATATTGGTAGTTTCTCTGAGCTTTCTATACCACCTGAAATATTAAAAGTTTTAAAGAAAACAAAACCCGGAAAGGCAACCGATGCAATAAAACTTGGCGATTATTTTTATTTTCTTAAGGTGATAGAACTTAAAAGGCTGGATTCTCCAAAATACGAAGAAGTGAAAGAAGAGATAAAAAATAATCTTATGCGCGAGAGGGCTATGGCTATTGGTGAAGAATATATTGATCAGTTGTTAAAAGAAGCAAAAATAGAATATAATCAAGAAGGGCTTGATATACTTACAAAACCTGAATCAACAATTACAGAAAAGGACCTTGATACCTGGGTTGTTAAAAAATATGATACGAGTTTTGTGCGTGTTAGAACTGTAATAACGGCGGTAAAGAATCAACTAAAAAGAGCACCTATGATGGACCCTAAATTTTTGATTGAAAGAGAGCTCGTGCCGGACCTTGTATATGACCAGGCAATGAAGGCTAAAGCAGAAAATTTTCCTGAAATAAAAAAGTATTTAAAAAAGACCTTGAGTTCACTTGTTTATCAGAAATTCTATTCAGATAATGTTCTGGCAAAGGTTCAGGTAGATTCACAGGCTGTTGTTGATTATTTTAAGCAACATAAATCTGATTATCCGGATAAAAAACTCGGTGATGTATATAACCAAATCTTTGTTAAATTACGGGATGAACAAATCAACCAGTTAAGGGATAACCTTTTCAAAAGATTGAGGGAAAAATATCAGCCCCAGATAAATCAAAATTTGGTTATGAAATTAATAAAAGAGGAGCAGAAATGAACTATTTATCCAGAATTAAAAAAAATCATAAAATAATGATAACACTATTTATCGCAATCGCATTATTTGCGATAATTGCTAATAGTGATTGTGCAAAGAAAGAAAAGAATGTTTTGGTGCGTGTCGATGGTTCTTCATTGACCCTTGAGGAATTTCAGAAATATATTCCTGAATCTGAATACAAAAATCTTCCTGAACAAACAATTACCGAGATCTTAAATAATTGGGCAAATCAAGAGATACTTTATCTGGAAGCAAAAAAACAGGGTATTGATAAAGAAGATTCTGTGCGATTGCTAATTGAGCAATATACAAAAAATTTGATGGCAATGGCATTGATCAGACGTTCATTTGGACAGACCACAGTCAGTGACCAGGAAATAATGAGTTATTTCACGAGCCATCAAGAAGAATTTATGTACGCGGTAAAATTAGCGCAGATTGTGCTCCCCAGCTATGAAGCGGCGATGGTTGCTTATAATGAAATAAAAGCAGGTGCTGATTTTATGAAGATTGCCCAGGAACGTTCTTTGACGCGCATTGAGAATCCTGAGAATCCCCGTATAATTACTGAATATCTGCCCCGCGGTAGAATTGGTGATTTTGCAACAGAAGAAATTATTTTTAATCTTAAAATAAATGAAGTCTCAGAGCCGATTTCATATATCCAGGGAACCTACTTGATAGTAAAGATGATTGATAAGAAAAAGATTGTTTCTAAGGTTGATTTGAATGATGAATTAAAGGGCCAGATTTACAATTACCTGATTTCAAAAAAGTATCAGGAATTTTTTCAGAAGTTTCTGGATAGTTTGAAAACAAGATATAAGGTGACCACTGATTTAGAACCTCTGAAAAAATGAATCTGATTCTATTTCTTATTTTTTCTGCCCTGGCGGATAAGATAGCTGCGATAGTGGATGATGAAATAATTCTAAAGAGCGAGGTTAATGAGTATGTTTCCTTCATCGCATCTGACCCGAATTTTCAAAAAAACTTTCCTGGTTCAGAAGATTTGTATAGCAATGTAGTAAATGGTTTGATTGCACGAAAACTTTTGTTGAGTCAGGCAGAGAGGGAATCAATTTCAGTTTCACAAGACGAGATTGTAAAGCGTGCTCGGGAAAGATTAGAAGCAATAAAACAGAGGTTCCCTTCAGAAGCAGATTTCAATAAGTATCTTGAAGAACTGAATTTAACCATTGACGAGGTTAGAAAAAATACCGAGGATAGCATAAAAACAGAATTAATAATGCAGCAGCTCGTTCAAAAAAAACTTGCAATGAAAATATTGATTTCTCCGGTGCGGGTAAAAAATTTTTACGAAGAGAATAAGGATTCAATTGCAATTGTGCCGGGAAGAATTAAACTTGCTCATATTCTCCTAACGATCAGACCCAGTGAGGATTCTTTAAAAAAAGGTTTTCAAAGGGCAGTAGAAATATACCAATTATTGATGAACGGTGCAGATTTTGCAACAATTGCACAGGAATTTTCCGAGGATGAAAATTCAAGAAAAAATGGTGGAATGTTAGGCAGGATAAAAAAAGGTGAAACACTTGAAGAATTTGAGCGGGCAATATTTGCGCTCAAGCCAGGAATAATTTCACAACCATTTCCCACTCGTTTTGGTTATCACATTGTTGAGGTTCTAAATAAAGGCAGTGATTGGGTTCTTGCCCGTCAGATCTTAATAAAAGTTCTACCAGCAAGAGCCGACTCCTTAAGATATGAAAAACTTGGAGAGCATATCCGTAACCTTGTAAACCAGGGAGCAAACTTTGATAGCCTTGCAAAAATCTATTCTGTTATTCCTGAGGTTGACCTGGGTGAGTTTTTTATCCGGCAATTTAATCCTCCTTATGATGAAATAATAAAAAATTTAGAGCAGGGTGAGTTAAGTGAACCAATATTAACCCCTGAAGGATACCATCTGTTATATGCGCGAGAAAAGATTCCCGAGAGATTTTTGAGTTTTGAAGAGATGCGCGACCAGATATATCAATATCTTTACTGGCAGGAGTTGCAGACTCTGTACAGTAAGTACATTGAAGAAATAGAGACGCGCACTTTTGTTGAAATTTTTCCTGAATAGATCGGGCCTATAGTTTTAATATCCCAGTATTTCCAATAAATAGATTACCCATTTCTATCAATTTTTGATATTAATTATCAAAAATTGCAAATACTAATTGGCAATGCATAAAAACCTGTGAAATTCCATTAAGTTTTTGTCATTATTAGTGCATTTTCCCCCTTGACAAATTCAATATAATGTGTAAAATGGGGTGAAATGGGGAAAAATGGGGAACATTAGATTTAGAGGTTTTTTCCAGCACATCCTTGATGACCGTAAGAGGTTGGCAATACCGAGTCAATTTCGCACTGTAATTCTATCTGAATCTGAAGCCAGGGTTGTTATGACACCAGGTTATGATAATGAAATAGCAGTATACGCCCTGAAGACCTGGCAGGATTTTGAAGACAAAGAATTGTTATCATTATCAATGGACCGAGTGCAAGCAAGAAGATACCGCAGACACTTTACATTTGGGATTAAAGAAGACCGTCTTGATGCGCAGGGAAGGATTTTAATTCCTGATTTTCTCCTTGAGTATTCAGGTATCACCAAGGATGTGATTGTGGTGGGAGAGATTGATTATTTTAGTCTCTGGTCTCCTGAAAATTATCAGAAATTAAAAGGGGAGATCAGCAAACATTATCTGGAAGATGCAGAAACAATTGAACAACTAAGGAGGCACCATGAAAATCCAGGTCGTTGAAGCAGTAAAAAATAAAAAGGTTTCATTCTTTCTGCCCAGCGGTGAAATTAATGAGGCAGAGTTTGAAACAATGGCTGAGAAACTGAGAGGAATGATTGAAGCCGGGGAGTACAATATCATTATTGACCTCTCAAGGGTAACCCATATTAATTATAAAATAGTGGGAGACTTGATTGAGTTTCAGAAAAAATTCAAAGAATACGGTGGTGATATTAAACTGGTAAATGTCTCGCCATATCTTTATAATATCTTGAGGCTCTATGGCTTCTATCCTTTTGAAATCTATCCTTCCCGTCGTGCTGCTTTAAAGAGTTTCCAGTAATGTAACATTGACCAAATTTCACGAACCGGTCTTAATCAATGAGGTCATACACTGGATGGAATTACAGGAAGATGGTATATATTGTGATTGCACCTTAGGCGGTGGAGGACACCTGCTTATGATGTTACAACAAACAAAGAAGGCAAGATTTATTGGCATTGATTGGGACCCCGAAGCATTGGAAAATGTTCAAAATAGACTTAAGGATTGTGAAAAACGGGTGGAACTCTATCGGTCAAATTTTTCAAAAATAGATTCAATCCTTGAACATATGGGTGTCAAGTATCTCAATGGTATTCTGTTTGACCTTGGTGCATCATGGCATCAGTTGACAACACCGGAGCGTGGTTTTAGTTTTAATCAGGAAGGCAAACTACTAATGCAGATGTCGCCTGAGGTAGTTCCCCTTTATACAAAATTACGGCACGCAGATTATAATACGATATATGAAGTTTTAAAAGAATATGGAGAGGTGCAAAAGGCGCACGCCCTCGCTCGATTAATATTTGAAAATCGCCAGCGATTAAAAACTACATTTGATTTGCGCCGAATCGTAGAGCAAAATCATTACGGTAGATTTTTGAAAAAAAACCTCCATCGTGTTTTTCAGGCATTTCGCATCTGGGTGAATGATGAATTGAAAAATCTGTTCCAGGGATTGACAAAAGCAATTACCTATCTTGCTCCGTCTGGCAGACTTATTGTGATTGCCTACCATTCTGGTGAAGACAGGATTGTGAAGAATATTTTCCGCACTTTTGAAGAACAGGGGCAGATTAGAAGACTGAACAAAAAAGTGATTAGACCAAGCCCCTCTGAAATTGATGCCAATCCCGCAGCAAGGAGTGCCCGTATGAGGGTAGTGGAAAAATGCGCATCCTGATAATTTTTTTTGCGATACTAATATATTTATTTAGTATTGTGTATATTGAGAGCGAACTTGTGAAGGTAAATATCAGGAAAGCCAATCTAAAAAATCAGGTGCAGGAATTAAAAAATGAAAAAGCAAATTTGCAGTCGCAAATTACAGAATTATCACATCTGGCGAGGATTGAAAGTGAGGCAAAAAAACGCGGTTTTATATTTCCTGGTAAAGAAGACATCCTGGGCGTGGTAAAATGAAAAGGATTAGACTGTTCAATATTTTCCTTTTTATCATTTCTATTATCTTCTTTTGCTACATATTTTTTATCCAGTGTATCAGATTTAAACATTATCAAAATGTTTCACAACAGGAACATCAAAAAAAGATAGTGCTCTGTGGAGCGAGAGGTAATATTTATGACCGCAATGGAATACCTCTGGCAGTGAGTGAGCCATGCTACTCAATTTTCTGCACGCCAGTTTATTCTCCGGACAAGAAAAAATTGGCATGTGGTATTGCAGAGATTTCAGAACGACCTTTAAGTGAAATAAAAAATTTGATCAAGAATAATAAATTTTTCTGGATTGAAAAAAAGGTCAGTGCACGCAAGAAAGATGATTACCTGAATTTGAATGACCCGAGCATCGGCTTTACCCATGATTTAAATAGAATATATACAATGCCTGAAATTTTTGGGTCTTTGATTGGAAAGTGTAGTGTTGATAATCGGGGACTGGAAGGGCTGGAACTGCTATTTGATGATATCCTGACGGGCAAATCAGGTTTTGTCATATATCAAAAAGAACCTAACGGCGATATCTTTCCATACTATAAATACCCTGAGAAAGAACCAGTGCCTGGATATGATTTGCATCTAACCATAGATTTGCAATTACAGACAATTCTCTATTCAAACCTTGCAGAATGTATGAAAAAAGAGGAGGCACGGGGAGCTGCGGGATTAATTATCAATCCCCGGACCGGTGAGATTCTTGCCCTTGTGAATGTATCGTCAGATAATAAACAACGTAACCTGGCAGTCTGCGATGAATTTGAACCGGGTTCAACATTTAAACTTCTTGGACTTATTTATGCCCTTCAAAATGGGATAAAAGAGAGTGAAAAATTTGATACATACGGAGGTAAAATAAAGATAAATGGCCACACCATAAACGATTACAAAAACTATGGAACCATTACCCTGCGTCAGGCAATTGCTCATTCCAGTAATGTGGTAATGGCAGAGATTGCAGAAAGGTTAAATGCATCAGAATTTATATTGTTTGTTAAGGACTTTGGTTTTACCCAACCAACCGGTATTGAATTCCCTGGTGAGGCACGAGGCAGGTTGCTGAGAGAGAAAAATCTTAATAGTATTGAATTTGCCACGCTCCTTTTTGGTCAGGGAATTACCTGCAACCTGCTTCAATTAGCATACGCTTATCAAGCAATTGCTAATAATGGAATTCTCAATAAACCGATTATTGTGCAGAAAATAATGAATAAGAATCGTATATATTATCAGGGAAGGCCATTAAAGATTAGAAGAGTAGTTGATGATGATATTGCACGCCAGACAACCGATATACTCTGCAGTGTAATTGAAACAGGTAGTGGTATTGAAGCACGGCTTGAGGGTTTGAAAATTGCAGGTAAGACCGGCACTGCACAAAAGGTAGTAGATGGTAAATATTCAAGTTCCTCAGTGATTACTACATTTATTGGCTATTTCCCGGCAGAAGACCCTGAATTTCTCATTGCCTTGCTTGTGGATGAACCACAAAAAGGTCTCTGGGCAAGTAACATAGTTGCGCCTCTCTTTAAGAAGATTGCCCAGAGCGTTTGTCAGGCAACCAATCTACAATATGCGGTTAAGTGAATTGATTATGGGCCTAAAATGTCGCATCTATAATTTTAAGGATGTAAATATAGAATCTTTGGAATTTGATTCAAGGAAAGTAAGACCAGGTAGTCTTTTTATCGCCTTGAAAGGCACAAAGTATGATGGTCATAATTTTGTTCAGCAAGCAGAAAAACATGGTGCATCAGCGATTGCGGTGCAGGAAATGGTAGATAGTGCTCTTCCTCAAATTGTTTTTGATAATACGCGTGATGCTTTAGGAAAACTGGCAAAGAATTTTTATAGAGATTACTCTGATTTGAGGCTCATTGGCATAACCGGCACGAATGGCAAAACAACGACCGCATTTCTGGTTTACTCAATACTTCAGAAAGCAGATTATGAGCCAGGACTAATTGGAACTGTATACTATCTTGGTAGAAATAAGATTAAAGCTGAGCGGACAACACCCGAGAGTTTGGACCTCATTAAATTACTTCACAGTTTTCGTAATGACGGAATAAAGAGTGCAGTGATGGAGGTTTCATCACATGCCCTATCTTTGAAAAGGGTTGAAGAATTAAAATTTGAAATCGCTGTCTTCACTAATCTTTCTCAGGACCATCTTGATTTTCACAGAACACTCAATGAATATAAATTAGCGAAGTTTCATCTGTTTGAGTTGCTCACCAGTGATGGATATGCGATTTTTAATCAGGATGACCCTGCGGGTAAAGAACTGAGTGGTTTCAACATAAAAAACAAACTGAATTTTGGATTTGAATCCAGTGCAATGATAAGGGGAGAATTAGAAAGTGATACAATTGCTGGATTGAAAATGAAGATATATTATCAGAACAAAAAATTTGATATTTCTTCTAAATTGATTGGGAAATTTAATTGCTATAATATTCTTGCTACTTTTGCTGTTGGTGTTGGTATGGGTATAGATTACGAAGCGATTAAAAAAGGCATTGAATCATTGAAAGGGGTCAGAGGTAGAATGGAAGAGGTTGCGTCAAACATATTTGTAGATTTTGCACATACACCCGGAGCTTTATTAAATGTTTTATCAACCCTGCGCAAATATACCACTGGTAAATTGATTGTTATATTCGGCTGTGGTGGCGACCGCGACCGGGAAAAAAGGCCCCAGATGGGAAAGATTGCCAGCGAAAATGCTGATATGGTTATTATAACCTCTGATAATCCACGTACTGAAAAGCCTGAGAAAATTATTGACGATATCACAGCAGGGATAAAGACCAATAACTTTAAAGTCATTGATGAACGGGACAAGGCAATTAAATATGGTATTGATATTAAAAAAGCGGGCGATATTCTATTGATTGCAGGTAAGGGTCATGAGGAATATCAGATTATCGGGGATAAGGTTATTCCTTTTGATGATGCAATGATTGTACGTCAGATATTAGGTAAATAGTAGTGATGTACCGGGAGATGATGTTGAATAAAGCTGTGAAAATTATGCGGGGTAGGTCAACTGTAGCAAGCAATGAATTGGTAAGGGGAGTCAGTATTGATACAAGGACAATGGTTCCAGGACAATTGTTTTTTGCATTGAAGGGTGAACATACAGATGGGCACAAATATGTTGCTGAGGCATCTAAAAAAGGTGCAATCAGTGTAGTGGTACAGAATAAGGTGGATGTGGCTAACGCAATATTAGTTAATGATACACTTTTTGCACTGGGTGAACTTGCGAGGAACTATCGTAATAACTTTAATTCCCGTATTATTGCAATTACCGGAACGAATGGTAAGACTACAGTAAAAAATTTAGTGGCAAAAATTCTGAAGACGAAGTATCGTATTATATTTACGAAAAAAAGTTTCAATTCACTCATCGGTCTTCCTCTCACTATTTTTGATATATCAGGCGATGAAGATTTTATTATTCTGGAGATGGGAACAAGTAATTCAGGGGAGATAAAAAGGCTTTGTGATATTGCTCAGCCATTAATAGGAATTATTACCAATATCGGACCCGGCCATATAAAGGGGCTCGGTTCAATTGAAGGAGTTAAGAAAGAGAAGATGGCACTAATTGAATCTCTACCTGATAATGGTTTTGGTATTATTGGTGCAAATA
>JBBILZ010000074.1:0-9667 GCA_037444665.1 Caldifarciminota bacterium | reverse complement strand
ATTTATATCTCCTTAAATTAATATCTGAACCAATTATATTCAAATTTCCTCCGATGTCAATATACCAGATATAAACAATAATTTATAGCCAGACCGACCACACTTTCGGCTTCTTAATTTTTGCTATTGACATTACTTGTATTATCTATATAATGTATATTATATTATTGTATTCCGGAGGCTTATTGAATTTTGCGAACATTGAGATAGCATATATTACCAGGGTTGATACAGAATTAGCATTTTATAAAGGCTCGGTATTACGCGGTGCTTTTGGCAGTGCTTTTAGAAAAGCTGTCTGTTCGCAAATTAATAGAGATTGTAGCGATTGCATTCTGTCTCAACATTGTGTTTATGCATATGTATTTGAAACACCAACTCCGCCTGAATCAAAGATTATGCGTAGATATGAAAATGTACCCCATCCTTTTGTTATTGAACCTCCCATTGACGATAAGATTAAATATAAAAAAGATACAAAACTAAAATTTAATCTTACATTAATTGGCAAAGCCATTGATTATTTACCATATTTCATTTATTCATTTGAAGAAATGGGGCAAAGGGGACTGGGAAAAGAAAGGGCAAAGATGGCACTTGAATCAATTAAACAAAATAGGACATTAATTTATGATGGTAGAACAAAAACATTAAAAAACAAAACTATTTATAAAAAAATTCCTTTGAATATTCCGCAGAACAAAATTAAATGTGTGAAAATAAATTTTCAAACACCTACCAGGATTGTTTATCAGGGTGAGACACTAAAAAATCCTTTATTTTCCAAAATCATTCCAAATCTTTTACGCCGAATATTTCTCCTTGCCTATTTTCATTGTGATGAGAAATTACTCATTGATTTTAATGGACTGATAAATAAGGCAGAGAAAATCAAAACCAGATTAAACTTTTTTCAATTCCACAGGTGGAATAGATATTCCTCGCGTCAACAAAGGGAGATTCCAATGGAAGGTTTTGTTGGTGAGGTCATATACGAAGGGAATTTAAATCCATTTTATCCTTATCTAAAGGCAGGTGAGGTTTTGCACATCGGCAAAGGCACGGCATTTGGAATGGGAAAGTATAAGATGGAGGTTATATGAGTGAGTTTATAGATAAAAACCAATTTCACACCATCGTCTTAGCCGCCCTTTTGCATGATATAGGGAAATTCTGGCAGAGGGCAGGAGAAAAATTATCTCCTGAAGATGAAAGAATAATGCCTAATTGCTGCCCATTTTCTACAACTAAAAATAAATATACTCATCAGCATGTTCTATATTCAGGGCGGTTCATTAGAGAAATATTTAAATGTAGCCTTGCAGAGAATATTGTCCTTTATCATCATCTACCAGACGGCGCTCCCCAAAATTATAAAAAACTTGTTAAGATAATAACTCTATCTGACTGGTTATCATCGGGCGAACGGAGGGATGCAGAAGAAGAGAAACAGCCAGGCAAAATGCCCCTCATATCAATTTTTTCCAGGTTATCATTAAACGGCAGAATTGTTCCCTCACATTATGTCCCGCTCTTACCAATCAATCTTGACCTTACTCCTGTGTTTCCAAAAGATAATATAGGCGAGGCATTAAAAGAGGATTCCTATTCCAATTTCTGGAAGGACTTTCGCAAGGAAGCAGAATTATTAAAAAATCTCCCCCTGTCCAATTCTTTAATTTGCCAACTCCTTTATCTTCTCCAGAAATTTACATTAACCATTCCCTCTGCTGTATATAAAGATCGTCCTGATATCTCCCTCTACCACCATTTAAAATCCACTGCTGCAATTGCATCTTGCCTTTGGTCCGCTAACATCAGTGAATCAGAACTTGATATGACACTTAATGCAATAGTAAATTCTGATTATTCTCATTTACAGAATACACCCTGTATTCTCCTTGCTGGAGACATATCAGGAATTCAAGATTTTATTTATTCGGTAACCTCTGAAGAAGCCTTGAAAGGGATAAAGGGACGGTCATTTTATTTGCAATTGCTTTGTGAGGCAATTGCGACAGGTATTCTTAGAAATCTTGAACTTACTGATTGCAATATTATTTACATTGGAGGTGGTAATTTTAATATTCTTTTACCCAATACGGAAAAAGTTCATAAAGAAGTCCAAAGATTGACAGAAATCTTCAGCAACAATATCTTCAAAGCGCATCGCGGTAAATTGGCATTGAATATAACTTACGAGCCCGTTAAATATCTTGATTTCCTTGACAAGCGATTTGGTGAAATCTGGTCTAAAGTAAAAATGCAACTTGCTGTAGAAAAGCGGCGTAAATTTAGTATGTTTTTTAAGAGTAGAGACCACATCAACATAATCCTCGGACCTTACGAAGAAGGTGGTGAAAAGCCTGTGTGCGAAATTTGTAACGAGGAACTTGAGGCACCAACGGGTGAAAAAAAATGCCCTTTGTGTAAAAGTTTTGCTGACCTTGCTTATGAGATACCTCGTGCGAAATACATTTCTGTTTCTTACCAGAAGCCTAAGAAATTTGAAAAAAGAGCGTCCTCCTGGAATGAAGTATTGGAGGCAAATGGATGTAAAATTTCTCTGGTGAGCGACATTGCCCAAACAGAAAATTTCTATCTGATAAATAATACAGATTTTCTTAACGAAAAACGGAGATTTTTAGGTTTCCAGTTTTTTGCTCAGAATGCACCACGCTATGGCGAGCAGGTTAAAACATTAGAAGAACTTGCCGAAGGAACAAAGGGCGTAAAAAAATGGGGAGTTATACGTGCTGATGTTGATAATCTTGGCAGGATCTTTGCTGAGGGTCTTGGTGAAAAAGATAGGACGATCTCCCGTGTAAGTATGCTGAGCGAAATGATTTCTTTGTTTTTTAATGCCCACTTAGAAAAAATAGCCCGCAGTAATCAATTTAAAGATAAAATCTACTTAATCTATTCTGGGGGAGATGACCTTTTTGCAATTGGTGCATGGTCATCATTACCTGAATTTGCACACCGACTTTATGATGATTTCCGTAAATATACCGCACAGAATCTTACCCTTTCTGCTTCAATTTTCATAGCACCGACAACGAAGTTCCCTATTTACCAAGCCGCAGCCAATGCAGGTGAATTGCTTGATTCTGCCAAGAAAAATGAGAAGAATAAGTTATCTCTTCTGGAAATACCTATTCCCTGGAATAGTGTGACTGAACTTACTGAAATCAAAGATAAAATCATTAGACTCCTTGATAAAGATGGACCTAATATTCCCCGGGCACTACTCCAGATACTCTATTATGGCTGGATAGAGAAACAATGGGTTGAGAAGGGTATGGTTCCAATGGTCAGAATATGGCGTTTTTTATATGCAATGAAAAGATTGAAAGAAAGGTATAATAAATATGCCTCTGAAATTGATGAGTTGGAAAAGATAGTTATGACCGAGGATAGGTTAGAAACAAAACAATTTTTAGAGGTCGCCGTGCGTTGGTCCGACCTCTTAACAAGAAAGAAGGAGGAATAAAATGGATGATTTTACTGTTGACAAACTTAAACTAAAAAAAATAATTATAGAAGGTGATGCAAAGGAACTTAACAATTACGCTGAATTACTGGGTAAGATGTTTACAGAGGAACTTCAATATAAGGATGAACGGGGTAAAATTAAAAAAGAGAAGGAACTATCAACCTCCCAGATAAGAAACATACTAGATGAAATACAACGGATGACCACCTACGACGCAAACAGACTTCAACTTATTAGGCCAAAACTTGCGTATGCTGCTGGCAGACATAAAGGACGTCTTAAACAATTTCGAGAAATTATCGAATCCGCAATACCTCTTATCTCAGATAATAAAAAATTTGTTAATTTTAAGAACTTTATTGAAGCAATCGTCGCCTACCACCGTTATCACGGCGGTAAAGAATAAAAGGAGGAATCATGCCACAATTAATGGGGAAAATATATATTGTGAGTAACATTGAAGTTAAAACGGGATTGCGAGTTGGTGGCGCTGCTAGCGGGCTTAAAATTGGTGGTGTGGATGCACCGGTTATAGTTGATGCGTATGGTGTACCTTATATACCGGGTTCTTCATTGAAAGGTAAATTACGTTCACTCATGGAATTAGCATTGGGATTGAACCCTAATACTAAATCTGGTCTTCATCAATGCGATAGTACTTCATATGAAAATTGCATTGTCTGTAAAATTTGGGGAATTAGTGGCGCAGTAGATATATCAGACATTTCCCTGACGCGTTTATATATCCGTGATACCTATCTTGATAAATCAAGTATTACGGATGAGATGAAAAACTTGGAACTTCAATATACTGAGATTAAGATAGAAATTAATATTGACCGCCGTTCCGGAACAGTGAGTAAAGAAGGAGGCTTGAGATTTATTGAGCGAGTTCCTGCAGGTGCAATCTTTAAAAATTGTGAAATGATTTACAATGTTTACGAAGAAGAGGATAAAAATATGCTACAATATGTGTTTAAAGCAATGCAACTGCTGGAACATGACTACCTCGGTGGTATGGGTTCCCGGGGATACGGTAAGGTTGAATTTAAAGACATAAAGGTATTCTGGAACAGTGCAAAAGACTACCAGGATGGAAAGGTAGCATTGACTGACGATAGAAAGGTCAATGATAACTGGGACACGCCCCTTAAACTGATTGAGAAATTTGAAGATTTAAAAAAGAAAATAACACTACAATGAAGTTCACGGTCTGTTTTCTCAAACCTAAAGGACCATTACATCTGGGTGAGCGTGAGAACTGGCGTGAAGGGAGCAGTGTCTTTATCCATTCAGATACCCTCTTTTCTGCATTTTGCCATTCATACCTATTGCTTTATGGTGATGAGGCATTATCCAAACTGTTGTCTCTTTTTGCCGATAATAACCCGCCATTTCTGTTTTCTTCAGTTTTTCCCTGCTGGCGCAATACTCTTTACTTTCCTGTTCCCAAAAACCAATTGCCCAGGACAAAAGAGGTTAAAAATATCCAGTTCATTGAAAAGGATGGCTTTGAGTTACTCCTAAAAGGTAAATCGCTTGAAGAGATAGTAACCAAAGTTAAATGCATCCCTTCTAATACCAAACCTTATACACCATGGTTTGTAGATAATGTGCCACGGGTATCTTTAAATCGCCGTTCAAATCATCCAGTTGAAGATGGTGGCTTCTTCCACTTTGGTGAAGTCTTTTACTATGATGATGCAAGTTTCTTCTTTCTAATCAAATACATTGACCCTGCATACCAGCAACAGATAAATTCAGCATTGAGGCTATTAGCAGATGAAGGCATAGGTGGTGACCGCTCCTCAGGAAAAGGTTTGTTCCATACCCCGACATTCCAGGAAATAGATATTGCTGTTTCTCCGGATAACGGCGTTGTCTCATTATCGCTTTACTATCCTAAAGAGGAGGAATTAACTAACATTCACGATAGTTATTACGAACTGATTGAACGCAAAGGTTACATATACTCTCCGCACTGTAAAAGTCTCAGGCGCAAATCATTAAGGATGTTTATAGAAGGTTCGGTATTTCCCTCTCAACCTCCGAAATGTGGTAAACTGGTGGATGTGACACCAGAAATTTACAAAACACACCCTGTTTATCGCTATGGTTTAATCTTTCCTTTACCCTGTAAAATGGAGTAAACATATGAAGATAAAAATAAGAATTGTTAGTCCGATTCATATTGGTTCGGGTGAAGAAATTACGCCTTCCGAATATCTGGTAGATAAGGGATTCCACCGGATTGACATTGACAGTTTGATTAAAGATAGTGATTTTAAGCCCCATTTTGATAAATTCATAGAACTTGCAAAAACACAGCGATATATTGGCGACACAGTGAATCCTACTTTGTTAAAAAAGCATATTCTTTATACAATTCCTATCAGTGGAGATGCTCGGGATTATCTCGCCAAAAACAGAACAATAGTAAAGGAGTTCATTAAGACTGCGGGACGGGTATATATTCCGGGAAGTTCGCTAAAAGGGAGTATATTATCTGCAATCTTCTATGACACTCTAAAAGAAATATACGACAATAACCCTCGTTTCACAATTAAAGATAGAGACAATGAGTTATCTATAACTGGAAAAGATTTTGTTATCCAACTTCTTCAGGGTAGATTTCGCTATGAAAAAATCCAGAATATTGTTTTTTCAAAGTTTACATATGGTTCTTTCAATAAAACCCGATTTGTCCACTGGCTGGATATTACCGATTCAGATACCAGAAAACCAGAAGATGTTTTACAAATATCGCTTGCAAAAGTAACTGGAGCAAAAACAGGTGGTCAACTTCCAATACTTTATGAGACATTGAGACCCGGGTGTGAATTCATTTGCGAACTCAAACCGGTAAAAACAAAATACAATGAATCAGAGACACTGGAGATTACGAACCAGTTTTATAGAAAGATATTTGAAAAGGACAAATTACCGATAAATTGTGCTGGTAATCTTATCCGCCTTGGTCAGGGTTCTACAGCGTTTGCAACATCCCTTTTACTACTGGCAGAAGAGTTAGGAGTAAAAGAATATAGAGTAAAACCACCGCGCACGCGGAAAAAGATAGATGAACAAGTGCCAATGGGCTGGGCTGAAATAATTAAAATGGGAGAATAAGATGGGTGTCTGGCACATTACCGGGCTTGGACTAAATCCCGGGGCAATTACTGTCCTGTTATCGTATATACATCTCATTATTGGTAGTGATTTTACAAGGGGATTATTCCTTGTAATAATGCGTGTTTAAAGAATACGGAGGAAATTATGAGAAATGCTTTTATTGCTACAGTTGGTATGGGAACAGGTCCAGAATCGGATATCACTAAACCATTAATCAAATCAATCCAGGATGCCAACCCAGATTATCTGTTGTTATTTGCAACCCCTGAAAGTGCTGCTAATGCCCAAAAGATCATTAATAACCTGCAGCGGAATGAACAAAATTCTTCTGTTGCCACAATAGAAAAAAAAGAAGATGTTGAAGCAATTTTTAAAACAATGTGCGAAGAGATAACCAAACTAATAACTCATGGCTATGAGCCATCTAATATTATTGCGGATTTTACTACTGGCACAAAACCGATGTCTGCAGGATTAGTTCTCGCTGCAGTAAAGTTTAACCTTGGCAGACTGAAATATATAAAGGTTGAACGCGATAGTGAAAAAAAGGTAATTGAAGGGACTGAAAGAATGATTACTTTTGAACCGGTTGGCATTTTTTCATCATATACAATTCACACCGCGATTGATTTTATAAAGAAATACCGCTTTGAATCAGCGATTGAGATGCTTAACAGCATAAAGTTGGAATTACTTAATCCTGAAGACAAAAATCTTGTCGAATACTTAAAACATATTGCCGAAGCATATAGCTACTGGGATAAATTTGACCATATAAAATTTTGGGGTACTTACAAAAATGCAAAGTTTGAAAATCCGTTGTTACAACAATTTAGAGTAAACGAGGAAACGTGCGAATGGGTTCATAAAATAGGTGAATATAAAAAGAATGGGGAACTAAAGGAATATATGATTATAGACCTGGTAAATAACGCTCGCAGAAGAATGGAAGAAGGCAAATACGACGATGCGACTGCGCGATTCTATCGCACAATAGAGATGTTGGCGCAGTGGCGATTAATCACCAAATATGCGATAAATCACAATGATGTGGATTTACAAAGAATTGAGAGCATTTCGAAAAAAAGTATTGACTGGCTTAACGGATGCCGCGATAAAACCGATAAAAAAATAAAAATTGGGCTACAAAAATGTTTTCTATTACTGTCCGAGTTAAATGATGAGATGGGAAGAGAACTTAATGTTGATAAGAAACTCAGAGGGCTTCTTAATCAAAGAAACAATTCAATTCTTGCCCATGGGATTACATCTGTTGCTTTGGATGCCTGTAAATCCTTGGGAGATTTGACCACAGATTATTGTCGCAAATTTATTAATGATTTTGATAAATACCTAAAGATATTACAATTTCCATTTCAGAAGGATGCTGGGATAGAAATGGTTTGACCCAAAATTCTTCAGTGGCTCTACGATGTAGAGATTGGTCTTTGACAACTTAATTTGACATCCATATACCACAAATTATTCGGAGGTTCTTATGGCTACCTTATACATAACTGAACAAGGTGCAACATTACGAAGAACTTATTCTCGTTTAATAATAGAAAAAGATGAAAAGGTTTTTCTTCAGGTGCCAATAATAAAAATAACCAACATCGTAATTTTTGGCAGGGTTTTAGTTACAATACCTGTGCTTGAGTTAATGCTAAATGAAGGTATACCATGTGCGTTTCTGTCAATGGGTTGTAGATTAAAAGGCAGGCTTGAACCCGTGCAATCAAAAAATGTTATCTTAAGGGTAAAACAATACGAGCGTGCAAAAAATGAAAAATTCCGTGTGCAAATTGCCCGCGAAATTGTCTATGGTAAGATTCGCAACCAGAAAAGGCTTATCCAGAGATTTACCCACAATCATCCCGAAATTGATTTTGAAGAAGAATTAAGAGAATTGGATGTAAGCCTCAAACACCTCTTGCTGAAGAATAATATTTCTGGAATAATGGGTATTGAAGGACAGGCAACAGCCATATATTTTCGGTGTTATGCTCGTTTATTCAAGGGTGAATTAAAATTTGAGCAGAGATTGCGCCGCCCACCTGGAAACCCGGTTAATGCCCTTTTGAGTCTTGGTTATACACTCTTAAGTAATGAATATTTAGCCCTCCTTGCGAGTGCAGGTTTTGACCCCTATATTGGTTTTTACCATGGCATCAGTTATGGCAGACCGTCTCTGACATTGGATTTGGTAGAAGAACTTCGCCATCCAGTTATAGATATGCTTGCGCTTGACCTTATTGGTCGGCAAATGTTAAAAGAACAAGATTTTACAGGCAATTCAGATGAAGGCTTTTTCCTTGGTTCTGAAGCAAAAAAAATATTCTTCACCCAGTATGAAAAGCGAATGAATAATGAGTTTCAGCATCCACGCACAGGCGCAAGCACGACCATAAGAAAAATAATGCAAGAACAGGTCTATAAGTTGATAGACGCTGTAGAAGGGAACAGACCCTATGAACCGTTTATAATCGGGTAGGCAAAAATGTTTATCGTGGTCTCTTATGATATCAAAGATGATAAAAGAAGAAATCGGGTGTTGAACACACTCAAAGGCTACGGCACACATGTCCAGTATAGTGTTTTTGAGTGTAATCTAAATGTGGAACAACTTGGTAATCTTAAGCAAAAATTAGTGGATACTATAAACTCTGCTGAAGATAACATAAGACTCTATATACTCTGTGAAGATTGCAAACGGAAGGTCTTAATTGAAGGAGAAGGTACTGTTACAGAAGATGAAGAGGTATATGTAGTATAATCTGAGTTGAGTAATGCTGGCTAAAAAAACGGCGGGTCAACACACGGCAGATTGGCATCTGGTAATAAAAAATGGTTGAAATATCAAGAGATTTCACAATGGGGGTGTTATTGATGCTTCATAGAACAGGATTGTATTATCACCCCTATCCCTTGACACAAGGAGGTGCAATAAGTATAATAAAATCAGCAGAAAAAAATAATGCGGTCTGAAAACTTTCCTTGACGAATAAAGGATTGCGACCTTGGCGTTGGGCAAGCCAT
>JBBILZ010000073.1:0-9727 GCA_037444665.1 Caldifarciminota bacterium | reverse complement strand
GGTCCACATGACCAATCGTCCCAATATTCACATGCGGCTTGGTTCGCTCAAACTTTGCCTTTGCCATAAAAAGTCCTCCTCTAATAAATATTTAAATTTATAATTGGTTAAAAGATTAATTTTTTTTAGGGCTCAAACCCAAGGTTAACTTTAACCAATACTCTTCACTCAGCCTGGAGCCGGAATCGAACCGGCGACCTCCTCCTTACCAAGGAGGTGCTCTAACCGACTGAGCTATCCAGGCAATATTGCCTGTTATCAATTAGTTTTAAAAACTATAGACTTTAATTATATTTAAAAAAAAGATTTTGTCAATAGTTATAATCATCTTTTCTTAACTTGACTTTTAAGTTATTACAGATATAATATTCACATAGTAATTTCAGGGTTACAATGCGGGAGTAGCTCAATGGTAGAGTCACGGCCTTCCAAGCCGTTCGTTGCGGGTTCGAATCCCGTCTCCCGCTTATTATTAAACAGGTGGAATACATTCTAAAATTTTTTTCTGAATGATGGAAAATTTAATTATATTTTAAGGGGGTCCCTATGTTTACGAAACATAAGATTTTAATATTCCCGTTCCTTTTTTTGATGTTTTGTGGCGGGGGTAAAGAACAGAAGGTTGCAATCCAGAAATCCGGAAGCAATGTTGTATCTTCTGCTAAGCCTGTTTTAATTGTAATTGCTCCTCAGGATTTCAGGGATGAAGAATTTAAAGAACCTTATGAGTTGTTGACCAATTCAGGGATAAAAGTTGTCATCGCCTCAACCGATACATTGCCGGCAAAAGGTATGCTCGGTACTGTGATAAAACCAGAGCTCGTTTTAAACCAGGTACATCCAGACAGTTTTAAGGCATTGATTATTGTGGGCGGCACTGGTTGTAGAGTGCTCTGGGATGATACCCTACTCCATAAAATTGTTCAGCAATTTGAACAAGAGCAAAAAACAATTGCCGCAATCTGTATTGCACCAGTTGTCCTGGCGCGTGCAGGAGTTTTGAAGAATAAAAAGGCAACAGTATATCCCGGGGTGAGCGATGAAATAAAATCGCATTGTGCAGAATATACTGGAAAGGATGTAGAAATAAGTGGAAATATTATTACCGGTGCTGGTCCACAGGCAGCAAAAGATTTTGCAAAGGCAATTCTTGAGGCAATTTCTAAATGAAGGTAGTATTGCAGAGAGTAAAAAGGGCAGAAGTAAAGGTTAGAGAAAAAGTTATTTCTGAGATAAAAGAAGGATTATTGATTCTCTTGGGAATTAAAAAGGGTGACAGTGAAGAACAGATGAAAGAACTGGCGCAAGCCTGTGTAAATTTAAGAATTTTTGAAGATGAGAATGGAAAATTTAATCTGTCACTTAAAGATATAGGTGGTGAGATTCTTGTTGTATCACAATTTACCCTGCTTGCTGATACAAGCCGTGGACGTAGACCATCATTCACTGATGCTGAAGAACCTGTAAGGGCAGAGCAACTATATGAAGGTTTTATCAGTGAGTTGAGAAATATGGGGATTCCAGCGAAATCAGGGGTCTTTGGTGAGCGAATGGTTGTAAGCCTGGATAATAATGGTCCTGTGACGATAATAATGGAGGCATAATATGCTCTATAGTATGACCGGTATTGGTCGTGCCAGTGGTGAGATTAAAAAACCACCAATAAAATTTGATGTAGAGATAAGGTCGTATAATCATCGTTTTCTTGATATCTCTTTAAAATTACCGAGTTCTTTTATTCCTTTTGAAGATGAAATAAAGAAATTACTACAGGCAAATATCTGTCGGGGTCATATTGTTGTATTAGTTCAACAGGACCGGGATATTTTGGGAAATAGATTTGAAGTTGATAAAGAATTGCTTGATGCATATCTAACAGTTGCCCGAGAAATAAAGAAAAAATATAAGGTTACCGGTACAGTAAATATTAATACTCTGCTCGCTATTCCCGGTCTGGTCAGGATAAGTCAGAATCAGACAGATACAAAATTGATTTTCAAAAATTTTATGCCAATTTTTCAACGGGCACTGGAAAATTTGCTTCAGGCAAAGAGTCAGGAAGGCGAGCATACAAAAAAGGAGATTGGCGCATTGCTCAAAACAATTGACCGGGAACTTGAGACAATTAAAAAATTGATTCCTGAGAGGAATGAGTACTACAAAAAGCATCTCAATGAATTGATAAAAAATATGAATGAAAATATTGATAGGTCAAGATTGTATCAGGAGATGCTCTATATTGCTGACAGAACCGATGTTTCTGAAGAGTATACAAGGTTATCCGGGCATATCAAACTATTTAATGATGCAATAGAGCATGAAAAATATCCGGGTCGTCGTTTGAATTTTTTATTACAGGAGATGCAAAGGGAAGCCAATACCCTTAGTGTGAAGGCGAGTTATCTTAAAATCAGCGAGGCAGTAGTGAATATAAAAGAGGCGATAGAAAAAATCCGCGAACAGGTGCAAAACATTGAATAATCGGGGTAAACTGATTGTTATTTCTGGTCCTTCCGGCGTAGGTAAGACAACTATCTGCAATGAATTGATTGCCCGACGCAAAGATACGGTATATTCCATCTCTGCTACATCAAGGCGCAAAAGAAAGGGCGAAAAGAACGGCAGAGAGTATTTTTTCCTCAGCGAAAAAGAATTTAAAGAATGGATTAGAGAGGGAAGATTCGCCGAATATGCAATTGTGCACGGCAATTATTATGGTACTCCTAAACAGTTTCTTGAGGAGAATCTTAAAAATGGCATCAATGTTTTGATGGACATTGATGTTCAGGGAGCGAAAAAATTAATGCCGTTATACCCGGATGGAATTTACATATTTGTTATGCCTCCTGATTTTGAAGAACTTCAGCGCCGTTTGTTAAAAAGAAATACCGACGATAAAAATGAGATTGAAAGTCGTTTAGAGACAGCGAGGAAAGAGATGGAATATTTAAATGACTACCGATTTGTGGTCAAGAACGACCAACTTGAAGATACCATTAATGAAATTTTAGAAATCATTAATAAAGAGACAAAAAAATAAATTTTATCTGTTATGGCAAAAAAAGTAAAAGAACCAAACAAGGATGAAATTATTTTTCTGGGCACGGGTGGCGCCCGATTTGTTATTGCCAAACAATTGCGGGCAACTGGCGGATTATTTTTTAGAATCGGTGGTAAGAATATTATTATTGACCCTGGTCCTGAATCATATTACCGATTCTTAACATTTGTTCCCAAATTTAATCCAGAAAAAATTGATGCGTTGATTTTGACCCATAAGCATATTGACCACTCGGCTGATATAAATGTTTATCTTGATGTTATTACTGAGGGTGGTTTTAAGAAGAATGGCTTGCTGATTGCACCAGCAGATGCCTTTGGCGATGGAGGAGTAGTTTATAAATATCTATTAGAATTTTTAAATGAAGTCAAAATTATCAAACCGAAATTGGAATTAAATTTTAATGGTGTAAAAATTTCTTTTCCTATAAAGCATCAGCACCGCGTTGAGACCTATGGACTTAAATTGAGCCATAATAATTATACAATTTCTTATATCACTGATACAAAATTCTTTCCTGAACTTATCCCTGTTTATAAGGCAGATATTATTATTATGAACCTGCTAAAATTGGAGCCTTCAGAGATTGACCATCTTTCAGTGGCAGATTGTGTAGAGATTATCAATGGTATAAAACCTAAAGTTGCCATAATTACTCACTTTGGGATGACCATAATAAAAACCGGTCCCTGGAATATTGCAAGACAATTAAAAGAGAAGACCGGAATTACAGTCCTCGCTGCAGAAGACGGCAAACACTATGAAATTGAAAAGTTATTGGCGTATTAATTTTTTAGCAATATATTCCAGCGTAAAAATCGTTTATTGATTGATTTTTACTATTTTATGCGTAAAGGTTTCGTTGCCAATTTCAACATGCAGTAAATAGATGCCTGCGGGCAATTTTTTATTATTTTCATCATCAAAATTCCAGACTATGCGCTTGCTCTGATTTATCAAGGATGTTTTAATTAATGTCTTTATTTTTTTACCCAGGCAATCATAAACATCCAGACTGACACTGGCAGGAGAATTGAGATTTAATGAAATTGTTATTTTTTGAGAAGCAGGATTTTCACTTACAATAATGTGTGGTTTCTGCTTGATAATTTGTTTTGTTTCAGCAATTGAATAAATATGTCCTTTTGGTTTAAGCCAGGGGTCGCCGAGTAAGGTCATACCATAATGCCAGCACAGTTCATCAAAATTTACACCATCTGATGTAATGTAAGTGAACCAGTCTTTAAAAGCCTGGCCCAGGGTTTTATTCTGGCCGAGCGGAGCATAAAAATATTCAAAATCAAGCATACTACCGGTCTTTGTAGAGCCAACTTCTCCAATACCATAACTCTGATTAAAGATTGACTGGCCACCACCATAACCATTCGTAGTATACCGGGAAAAAGAACAGGCAAAATGATTATAAAAATTGGCTGGTGGATTTTGAGTGTAATATTCATTAGCATAATAATAGTCATAAGAGCTACCATTATTGTATGTGAACTGATGGAGAGTTGGTGAAGAGTGGGCAAAGACGCTGACCCAGGCTTCAGGGGTATTCAATTTGGTTCGGTAGATTGATGCCCTTGTTGTTTCCGCATGCCAGTAGTTCATTGTATCAGAATATAGCAAAGCAACATTCTCTGCCCAGTATGGTGCCCAGGGAATCCAATCATCGTCACAAAAGATTAGTGCCCTTTGCGGTAGCGCGAGTGTATCATAACGATAGGCATTATCCTTGCGAAAATAATTCTTCAATACTACTGTATCAACGCCGATACCAGTCGGCATAAGCCTTCCAATGTATATTTCAGGATTTATGTTTCCAGTATGCCCATCGTATTTTCCATTACCTGTAGTCATTGTATCAAGCCAGTTTCCATTCAAATCCATATAAAATAGGTCAATCGGAAACTGCACATAACCGTACTGATTAAAATCATCAGCAATCTCAAACCATGCGACCGGTAAATTACCAATGAACAGTGCACCTTCAATGTTATTATTGTTGTAAAGGTTTTGTAAAAAAGTGCGCAGGGTTTCAGGTGTCCCACCGGAGATTTGATAACTATAGACTGTATAGCCTTCAGCCTGTAAGTTGCTTGTTAATTGATTGATTTCGTTGGTTAATGCACCAGCAATGCTCTGCTGGGTAAGAATTGCTACATTACCTGCTCTACCATCTCCATAGGCGACTTTTTCCAGTGTATATGAAAATTT
Source organism: Caldifarciminota bacterium (assembly GCA_037444665.1). Classification (GTDB taxonomy): domain Bacteria; phylum Hydrothermota; class Tepidihabitantia; order SM23-42; family JAOAFX01; genus JAOAFX01. The sequence goes on along the minus strand of JBBILZ010000073.1, from coordinate 4,446 downwards.
GGTATATGGGTTTTGCGCTATCCATTCTTCATAAGTCTCTGGCCTTGAACCTTCTGGGCCAATCCATCTTAATAATGGGATTTGACTATAGTCAATTGCTGCAACTACGCTTGTTGAAACATATATAAATATTATGAATTTTTTCATTGTTCCCCCTTGATTAGTTGTTCAAATAAATTTGGTTCGTTCTTAAAAGGCTTAATGAAAATTTTATATTCGGGGCGGAGGGATTTGTCCCGTTCCGCTCCTGTTGTGAGCGGAACGAGGATTCCGTTTCCTTTAAAATATGATAATATTTTTTTAATGATAGAAACGGAAAACCCACGACCTTATCCTTTATTATATTCGGGGCGGAGGGATTTGAACCCACGACCCCATGGTCCCAAACCATGTGCGCTAAGCCGCTGCGCTACGCCCCGTTTAAAAACAATTTTTGTAAAAAAATTTTAGTGTCGTTATTATGATTAATTATATATATTTTAGGATAAATGTCAATTAAAATCTATTCCTGAGACGGAAGGTGCTACTTGACAATAAATGAAATTTTGTTATAATATTTATAATAGGGGGATTGATGGAGAGAACAAAAATTTTAATTTTTATTGTTGTTTCTTATATCAGTGCCAATCCATTGTTAACCGATGTTATTAATGAATTCCAGACCGATACAATTCTTGGACAGAAATTTGAATTCCATCCAATCCAGTATGGTTTTGAAATCCCATTGCTCAATACAAGAGTGACGACACCTGCTGGTACTGCCTATGTTGATACATCAATTACTAATTCGCCTTATGGTTATACCGCCATAGACAACTCTATGTTGAATGGGTCTTTTTATCTGCCATTAACGGCAGGTTACATCTATGTCTATCTGTACGATTATTTTACTGACTTTATTAGTTATGCAGATACGAACAATTCTCCCATTCTCTCACCGCCCATGGGTGCATCTGCTTCCCGTTTTATCTTTATTTTGTTTAACAATCCTAATTTCTTTTTAGATTGGTATATTGACCATACTCCCACATTGGGTAGTGAAAATGATGATTATCCAGGATGTGTTATTCAAGGATATGTGTATCTGAACGGCGTTCCTGTTGAGAGTGCAGAAGTAACGGCAACTGTGATTGACAGTATAGTAACACAAGGACCTTTCTACAAAACATGCACCACTTATACAAATAATAATGGTTTTTATACAATTGATAGTCTCTGGCCTCTTCGCTACTGGATGACAGCATCTTTTGGTGGTTACCAACCTTCCGGTGAATTATCGCCTCGTCTCTGTGCACTATGGCCCAAGAATCTTAATTTCAATTTTGTCGGAGTAGATAACAATCTTAGTTTTGAATCTGTGAGTGGCCCAGGATTATATGTTTATCCAAATCCATTCCAGAATTACCTTGTGATTAAATACGAAGTTCGAAATCCGAAATTCGAAATAAATCCCAATTCCCAAATCCCAAATACCATTTTAAAGATCTACGATGCGGGTGGTAGACTCGTGAAACAATTTAACCATTTAACCAATCACCAATTTAATTATGTTTTGTGGTACGGTGACGACAATTCCGGTTGCAGACTTCCTACTGGGGTATACTTTGTAAGATTGGAAAGTGAATGGTGTAAACAGGTGGAGAAGGTAATACTATTGAGATGATGGAAATTGGTTGAAGAAGTGGGTATGGATGTTGGAAGTTTGTATAGTTAAATAATTAAACAATTGATTAAATGTTTATACAGAACATACATTAATACGGCAATACGACAATTGTCGTATTGCCGTATTCTCAAATTGGGTTAGTTGAAAATAAAATTCAGAAAATATCTGTAGCGTTCGGCTTCAGCTGGACGAAATAACCGTCCATTTGAAAATGGCCGCTACAACCTCCTCTGACCATAAGACTATACAACTATCCAACCATAAAACTATCTCAACCATCCAACCTTCTTAACCATAAAACCATTTAGACATCCAACTATTCAACCATCAAACCATCTAACAACTTCTGTATTTCTTCTGAATTCGGGATGACTTTTAAGACTTTTTCTAAGATACGAAGGGCATCATTTTTATTCTTATGCTCAAGGCAGCTTTTTGCAAAGTTTATTGCCTCGGTCTCAAGTTGAGACAGAATCTTGAATCTCATATTTACAGACCAGTCATCAAAATTTTTCTTAAATGGCTCACCACGGAACAGGCGGAATCCCTCTTTATATTTTTTGATTGCCAGGGAATATTCATTTGCCAAAAAGAGAGCCTTTGCCTCAGCGATCAGTTCTTGAAACCTTAACCAGTCAGTAATACAATGGAATTTCTTAACAACCCTGCCTTCCTTTATTGTTAGTAATTCCTTGGTCAGGGAGAGTTTCTGGCGCAGGGCGTTTAATGTGGTGTATAAATATCTCTTTGCTAACTTTAATTCCTTATCAGGCCAGAAATTTTGACAGATATTTTCTACGGTTAATTCATATTCTTTTTTTATTGCAATGGCTAACAATATTCCAATCTCCTTGGGAAAAAAGTGCGTATTATTAATTAATTCACCATTGCACCTTATTCGGTAATTTCCTAAAAATTCTATTTCAAACAAAGGAATGGCTTTATTTATGATGGACAGATTATAAAATCCGGATGGCAGTAAAGGAGACCTTTCCCTAAGGAGTTTAGATAAGATGTCAGGGTAGAAGAGAATATAGCGGGAAAATATTCCCTTGGCCCTTTCCTTTTGGACAAAGTGAAGCAGTTTTTTTACCTTTCTTGCACCTCCCTTTCTCTGAAGGGAACTTAAGAATGAAAGAAGACGAAAACAGGGGAGGTATTTTGCCTCTTTTTTACTAATTTTTTGCGTTAATAAAGTTCGCCATATTTCATAGTTAAATATATTCCCACTTTTTTTAAATATTCCCAGGTATGGTTTTACAATTTTTTTTCCTTCTTCATATTGACCTAATGCACATCGGGCTAAACTCTGGACCATTATTGCCCTCTCAAGATGGGCGATGATGCCCTCCTTTTTTGCCTCATTGAGGAATTTTGTTCCATATTCAAGCGCTTCCTGGGGATTACCATTGGCGAGTGCCGCAAGTGCCTCAAGATAATAACCTCGGGCTTGATATCCCCAGATATGGCTTGTAAATTTTAATGAATTATGTGCCTCCTCATATTCACCATTTGCAATTTGGGCGCCCAGAAGTGTCATCCAGTAACTGCCCAGTTCTTTGACCTTTTCTGAAGTCATTCTCTGCAACCATTTTTCTAATTCTCCGAATAGACCAAAACGGGAACAGAAGGTTGCCATATCGCTCAACAGGGCAAGGGGTGGTTCTTTTCTATGCAAAATCAGCCTGCGACAGATATTAAAAGTTTTCATACCTTCTTTGATTTTCAATAAGCACATACAACTATGACATTTCAACATGTAGAATGAAAATTTTAGTCCTAGGTCGTTCAATTTTGGATATTTACTTTCATATCTCTTAAATTCTTTATATTCCTGAGCATGCCTTCCCAGCCAATCAAGGGCAAATAATTCTGCATAATGTGCCCTTAAGAATGAGTATTCCCAGCCCAGGGAAGAAAATCTTTTTTTAAGGCGCCGGGCAATTTTTAAAAATTCATTTATGGGAATCTTTCCAAATGAGTTGTATAATTTCATCAATTGGGTCCTCAGGGATAATTTTCTTGATGGTATAAATTGGGTTAGATTCATATCCGGGATAAAGGGCAATTCAGAAATCTCTTTTGTTATTTCTTTTTCTGTCTCCAGGTTTCGCTTTATCATTCCCATCTTTTTTAAGTCTTTTTTTGAATAGAAGATTGACTTTGTGTAATCATTTGATATCCTCTCCTTCACAAAACCACAATAGCCATATCTCCGCCAGATACTCCAGATTCCTTTGATTGATATCTCAATCCCCTTCCCTTGCAAAATTTTTTGTGCTTTTTTAAGTGTGATGGAGGGTTCTTTTTCTTTTATATCTACCACTGCCTCTTGGATATGCAAATCCTTTTCTTTTTTGGAATTATTCCTTTTGAATTCAAACATCAGCCCTTTCTCGCCATACTTTTTAAATAGCCTGACCCAGCGGTAGAGTGTAGTAAAATGGATGTTATGCTTCTGGGCAAGCGCCCGTAATGAGTCTTTTTCAAAAAGATACTCCTTTACCACGACCTTGCGATATTCAAAGTATGTATGCATATTTTGGAAAAAATTATATTTAAAAATCGTCTTTTGTCAATGTCTAAATTTATCCCCGAAAAGTCTTGAAAAATCATTGGATTTTATTCTCAATCAACCGCAGAATTTAATATCTCATTGATTATAATATTATTAGCGAAAGGAGGTCTTTATGTTCTGTTCAATTATCTTAGGTAGTGCAATGCTGGCGAATATACTAATCAGCCAGCAGGGATGGGTCTCGCTTCAGGGACCTGAAGGT
>JBBILZ010000072.1:0-9784 GCA_037444665.1 Caldifarciminota bacterium | reverse complement strand
TATAATGTTGAGAAAACATACTGCAGTAATTTGGGGATTGACTGGCCGGAATTCACCATTTTTTACTCCCTGTTCAATTATTGCCTTAATTTCAGTAATAATCGTGTTAATAATTGGAAAGACCCTGATTTTGATTCCTTTCATTATTTTCAGCGCCTGATTAATATTTTCCATACTAATGATTGGGAATAATGGGAATAATCTATGGAATTCAACAGAATGGAATAACCACATTTCAGCGATCTTCCGTAATTTATCTGTGCTGTTCAATTTCTCTGTTTTGATTGTTCCTAAATCCTTTAGTGCAGAATTTAACTGCTCTTTAATTATTTCTATATATATTTCTGATTTGTCATTAAAATAAAGATAAACTGTACCTTTGGCAATCCTTGCGGAACGGGCAATATCATCCACCGTGGTATTAAAAAAGCCTTTCTGCACAAAGAGTTTTATTGCAGATTTAATTATTCTATCCCGCACATTTAGTTTCATATTATTATTTGACTCCTTTTTTCAATAAAAAGTTTATAATGACTGACCAGTCAGTCATTATATACAAAAAATCAATGAATGTCAAGAGGAAGGATTGAGGAGTGAAGAATTAAGGGAATAAGCGAATATCCTTATTTCAGGGCTTGACAAACATTGAATAATAGATATAATTTAGCGTCTTAAGAGAGGAGGTGACTAAAATGACCAAGGCACAACTTATTGACGCAATTGCTAAAAAGGCAAAAATAAGCAAAAAGGCAGCTGGTGCAGCAATTGATACATTTGTAGATTCAGTGACCGCTGCTTTGAAAAAAGGAGATAAAGTAACACTCGTTGGATTCGGAACATTTTTAGCCGCAAAGAGGAAAGCACGCACCGCTAAGAATCCACAGACTGGTGAAATGATTAAAGTGCCAGCAAAGCGCGTACCAAAATTCAAAGCAGGCCGCGAACTGAAATCAGCGGTGAAGTAATATTATTATTAAATAACTAAGGGGCTGTTTAACCAGCCCCTTTTTTATCCTCGGGCTAAGGTTGGGTAATCAAGTTGAAATCTATTTTTATAATAGATCTTCATTCCTGCAAAAACTATGAGTAAGATGGGGATGAGTACTGGATAAATAATACAGGTGATAATTGTAAATATCAATCCTGGTAATCTAAAAGATAGAATAGTCATATTGCGCTTAATTTTATTGGTAAAAAGACAATAACCAGCAACATATAAAAATATCGGAAGCGAGAGTGCTGCCGGAATCAAACAGATAAGATCGTTTTTAATTATTGCCGTATACACTGCACCCGCCATAAGAATGGATGATAAAACATAAGATATCTTTTCACCCAGAAGTACTGAAGTGGTGATATCCCCGGATTTTCTATCACCTTCTATATCAACGATTGTAGTATTTATAAAAACTGCACAGATACTGAAAAAATATGGCAGAAATATAAAAAATAAATTCCATTCAAAGGGTCTTTGCATTAACCAACCTGCTATAAAATTGATTATTCCATAACCAATTCCATTGCTGAGCATGTCAAAAAAAGGGTTACCTTTTAGTTTTATTGGCGGCACTGAGTAAAGGATTCCAATTATTAACGAAACAATAATTACAAAAAAGAATTGTATACCAAAGAAATAGGATAAAAATAGCGAAGCGCCCCATAATAAGAACATTTCAATATAAGCATTTTTTAAAGGTATGAATTGCTCGGCAAGGATGAAAAGTTTTTTATTGAGACGGTCTGTATCAATATCTGTGATTTGATTGAGAATATATACGCCACCCATTAACATTGTGTATACACCAAGACCAAGAAATGGTCTTAACCCAAACCTGTTCTGCGGGGATGCAAGATAATTTCCAATAAGAAAAAAATCCCAGACCGGGATTAATATCAATGGCCTGAGCACAAAAATATAATCAAAAAAATTTAAAAATTTATTTTGTGTTCCCAATGGTGTCTTACTCTAAAATTATTAACAACGCCATTATCCCGATACCGCACGCCATAGATATTAATTGTAAAATAGATGCGGAAGCAGTTTCACAACCTTTTAATTCAGGGATTAAATCTGAACCCGCAATATAGATGAATCCACCCGCAGTTAAAGGTAAAAGAATAATTGCATAGTCGCTTACAAGTGGACCAATAATTAAAGATATAATACCGCCCAGGACCGCAGTAAGGGCAGAAGCAAAATTCAGAAGGAGTGCCCTTTTTATACTGAGTCCACCGTGGATGAATACACCGAAATCGCCAATCTCCTGGGGTATTTCATGCATTATTACTGCCAGTGTAGTTGCCAATCCTATGGGTATACTCACGGAATAACTTGCACCAATAATTAATCCATCAATGAGATTATGAACAAGGTCGCCGATAAGGTTCATCGTTACTATTGGATGTGGATGTTTTTGTGATGTAGGAATATGACAATGGCGCCAGCGCACGAATTTTTCTAAAATAAAAAAGATTAAGATACCCGCGGATACCAACAGTGAAGTTCTTAGATTATTGCTTATCTTTTCAAAAGCTTCGGGTAAGAGATGGATAAACGCATCTCCAAATAGCGAACCTGCGGCAAAACTGACCAGAAATAGAATTATCTTAGAGAGTTTCTGTTTATTTATGGTGACAAAAAGGATACCAATGAATGAGAGCAGACTGACAATAATAACACTTGTCAGGGTATATATGATAACTGCCATTTAAATTTGTTTATACTTTGGTAACTTTACCAGCACTTAAACAGTCAGTGCAGACCAGCACACGCTTAATTTTTCCATCTATCTTTATCCTGACCCTTTGTAAATTTACATTAAATCTTCTTTTTGAAACATTGTGGGCATGGCTGATCTTTGAGCCGACCTGCGCTTTTTTCCCGCATATTGCACATTCTCTTGCCATTATTTCTCCTTTCGTAATCAATTATAAATAATTTACCCTTATTGTCAATGAGAAATTTTATTTTTACTCTTTACAAATAAAAATTTATGTGTATAATAACCTAATGGCAAGGGTAATTGTTTTGATCCTTGATGGAGTAGGCGTAGGCGAACTTCCTGATGCTTCAAAATATAATGACGAGAATAGCAATACTTTAAAGAATCTATCAGAAAAAGTAGGTGGCTTAAGAATGCCATTTCTTGAAAGTCTCGGTTTGGGAAATATCATTGAGATTAAAGGTGTGAGCAGAATTGATATTTCGCACGCATATTTTGGTAAAATGGCAGAAAGTTCACCTGGTAAAGATTCTACCACAGGACACTGGGAATTGATGGGTGTAATTCTTAAGGAACCATTTCCTACTTATCCCAATGGTTTTCCTGAAGAGGTGATAAATGAATTTGAAAAGAGGATTGGGTTCAAAACACTCGGTAATTATCCAGCATCCGGGACCGAGATTATAAAGGTGCTTGGTGAAGAGCATATCAGAAAAAGGATGCCCATTGTTTATACCTCAGCGGATAGTGTATTCCAGATTGCCTGCCATACGGAAGTATTCAGCCTTGAGGAATTATATAGATTTTGTGCGATTGCCCGTGATCTATTACAGGGCAAACATGGCGTGGCACGAGTTATTGCCCGACCATTTGCCGGTAAGCCACCTGATTTTTTCCGCACCAAAGACCGTAAGGATTTCTCGCTCAAACCTCCTGAACCTACACTCCTTGACCGGGCGAAAGAGGCCGGCTATGAAGTTATCGCAATTGGTAAGGTTGATGATATCTTTGCCCATCAGGGATATACGAAATCTTACCATTCAGTTAATAATCTTAAATGTGCGGAATTTGTTATTGAGGCGCTCAATAATCTGGACAAAGGGTTAATAGTTGCTAACTTTGTCCAGTTTGATATGGATTGGGGGCATCGCAATGATACAGAAAATTTTGCCCGTGGTCTGGAGCAGATGGATGCAGAGATTGAAAAAATAGTTAACAGCTTAAATGAAAATGACCTGCTCTTCATCACTGCAGACCATGGAAATGACCCGACCACTCCATCAACTGACCATTCAAGAGAATATGTTCCTTTGCTTGCCTATTATCAGAAAAAGAAAGGAAAAAATATTGGTGTTAGAGATTCTTTTAGCGACCTGGCAAAAACGATTGCACATTTTATGAAAATTGATGGCATAAAGAATGGGGTAGATTTTTTAGATATAATTCTATCATGAAGATTTCTAAACTAATGATAAAAAAGGTCAAAGAAACAATAAAGTATGCGTATGCTCCATATTCAAAGATAAAGGTTGGTGCTGTGCTCTATTGTAAAGACGGTAAAATGTATACCGGCACAAACATTGAAAATAGTTCATTCTCTTTGACCATCTGTGCTGAAAGGGTGGCATTGTTCAAGGCGCTTTCCGAAGGTGAGACCGCATTTCAATTATTAATACTTTATTCACCGCAGGTGGACTTTATTACTCCCTGTGGCGCCTGTCTTCAGGTTCTGAGTGAATTTGCGCCGGAGCTTATAATTGCTACGATGAACAAAAACGACGAATTCAAATTCCTGCCCCTGAAAATATTGTTAAAAATGCCATTCAAATTATAAATTATTAAAGGGTGAGTTATGAATTACTATATTGGAATATTAATCAGAGAATTAAAAGATGAACCATTCTATAATTTAATAGAAAATTTAAAGAGATTCAATTCAAAGATTGAGCAAGCAGAAAAATATTTAATTATCTGCAGTAACGATGATATAAATGTCATTAACTGCCTGTTTAAATTAAAGGAAACACACCCAGAGATCCGTTATGGGCTATCCCAGTACATTGGCATTGCCCGTGGTCTGACACGCATTGCCCAGGTTGGTGAGATACTAATTTCTGCGGATTTAGAATCTGCAGTAATAGATAATTTTTATATTACATCATTAGGAATGCTAACAATTGAAGGGATGAAGACCGAAATACTTGTCTGCCGTGTTGATGGACCAAAAGGTGAGGTAAAATTCCCTGAATTGAAAAAAACTTTTGCCATAATTCCCCGCACTACAATGATTGATTCACTTAAAAGTCTTCTCAATGTTACAAAATCAGCACTTATTTTTGCCCCGGATGGCACTGGCAAAACATTTTTCATAGACCAATTCATTGAAGAGTGGGGAAAGGATAAAGAGATATTAAGAACCAATGTGGCTCCTTATATTTCTAATATTACATTAAAACCTGTCCATAATTTACTCATCCAGTTATTTGGCATTGGATTTAATTTAAGCCTTGATGAAAAACAGAAATTTATTGAAAGAAAACTTAAAAAAATTGGTATCAGGGATATTGGGACGAGTTATCTGGCGTTCCTTGATTTTTTAGGATTGGGAGAAGAGGATACAATTTTAAGAAAGATGGACCCTAAGGTGCGCAGGGAATTGATTATAAATACCATCTGTGATGTGCTGGCAAACCTTTCCCATATAAAACCTCTTGTTATAATTGTTGAAGATATTGAAAATTTAGACCCATCTTCTATTAGTTTTTTCCAGGAATTTATTAACAAACTTGCAGACGAAGATATTAGATTTATTTTTACTTCAAACCGCGCTCAGGTGAATTTAAAAGGATTGAAAGAATTTGAATTAATAGAAATTGACCATACTCAGGTGGAAGAATATATCTATAATCAGATTGGAGAAAAGGTTAATCTACCTGTAACTACAATGCTCACGGTTGCCCAGTATCTTGCCCTATATGAGGAGGAACAGATTGGTTATTTTTATAATCTCTATAAAGGTGAAAGCCCGCTCATAAGTTTTAGTTTATCGTTCAGTGATTTAAAGACTATTATTAAACGGAGAATTGAATTATTGTCAGAACCACATAGAGAATTGCTCTATGCCCTGACAATGCTCGGTTATGAGATTGACCCGGAAGAACTCCCACTTTCTGAAAATATTGGTGAGCAACTTGATTATCTTATTGAACATAAATTTTTGAATAAAGTAGATGAAAGATACTTTTTTATTTCACCGATTTTGCAGGAAGAAATTTATAATTTGATTCCAGACAGAAGCCAGCGACACACAAGACTTGCAGATTATTATCGTCGGCGTGAAGGATATGGAGAATATACGCTATTTCACTATCTCAAGGCTGAAAATTACAAAAAGGCAATGGAATATTTATTGAAATCCGCAAAAAATGCCATTAAAAAAGGCGGTGGCGAATCTGCCATAAATTACTACAATCTGGCACTGGATCTATGCCGCAGGGAAAAGGATGTGGCAGATTTAGAAACTCTGATTGCAATAAATGAAGGTCTGGCAGATATCTATCGTTCACTCGGTGATGAAGAGCAAGCAATGAAATATTACAAAATTGTGCTTGATAGCTACAAAGAGATATTAAAAGAATAGTTAATGGGTTAATGTTGGGATGCTCGTATTAAAGATTTAATTTCAAGTTACAGATGATTTTTTTTCTGCTCTTCCAACTGAATAATGATACCTTCAAAACCGATACTTTAAATATTGTAAATTATTCAGCAAAATTTATTACCTATGACCTTGATAGTTCAATTGTAATCTTAAATGATTCTGCCTTTATTTCATACAAAGATATCCAATTATTCTCTGATAGTGCTTATTATTATATCAATAAAAAAACGCTTGAGGCATTTGGACTATGCCATTTAAAACAGGTTGATGATTCAATCAAAGGCACCCATTTAAAATATAACCTTGAAACAAAAAAGGCAGCAATGGATACTGGAAAGACCCAGATTGATAAAGGATTCATTGAAGGCAAGAAGATCTATTGGGTTAGTGATAAAGTGGTCAATGCCTATGATGGTAAATATACAACCTGTAGTGATTCTCCACCCCATTACTATTTTTATGCACCAAGAATGAAGGTCTATCTTGGAGATATGGTTATTGCCCGTCCATCTTGGAGATATGGTTATTGCCCGTCCCATTTATTTATATATATATGATATGCCAGCCATTGCTGCGCCCTTCTGGTTTGTACCAATCTCATCAAGAAGAAAATCAGGTCTTTTACCATTCAAGGTGGGAAACTCCCGTATCTATGGAAAATTTATTCGGGGATTTGCCTATTATCATGTGCTTTCTGATTATGCAGATTTCACACTTCAGATTGATGCAATGGAGAAAAAAGGAATTATGCCCCATCTTGAGGCGGTCTGGAATTATGACCCATATTCTGTAGGCAATTTTCACATCAACTATATAAAAGAAATTGATACAAAATTAACAAGATATAGTATTGAGGCGAGGAATAACTCACCATACTTTTTATTGGCTTCTAATATGAATTGTGATATAAAATATATGAGTGACAATAAGTATCGTTCAGACTATGCTGAGACGACCATTATCTGGGTGGATAAAGAAATCGCATCGCAGATGACCATAAACCGTAATTTTGGCGAAATAAAGAATACCCTGACCCTGGAAAGAAGAGAAGATTTTGGCGATACCACGACCTTTGAAAAATTACCATATTATACAATCACGACACCGTCCAGAACTTTATTGTCATTTTTAAATTATTCATTTACCGGACATATTGTATATGACCGACAATCCACACCACGGAATGAAATTGAGGCAGGTGGAGCAAATATACATACCAGTCCTTCATTCAAACAGAATGTTCTGGGCTTATTCTCTATCTCACCTGGATTTGATTGTGACCTTGCAGTATTTAATGAAGATACACTTGGTAATAGATTTCCAATGCGTGCTGGTTATTCATTTATTACCAGTGCCAATACAAATCTTTATCGTGTATTTACACTGAATATATTGAATGTCAAGGGTATCCTTCATAAAGTTATGCCCGGTATATCATATCGTTATACACCGGACTTTGATTTTGGAAGATTTCCTTCTGTGTATGGGATCCCTGGCTACTCAAAGACAAGTAGTATCGGATTTAATGTTAATCAGGAATTTGAGGCAAAGGTTGGAGAAAATAATGATAAAAAGAATTTTGCACAGATTGGCTTAAGCAGTGGATATAATCTATTAAATGATACAATATCGCCGGTGAGTTATTCCATCACTCTACCACTCAATCCATTTCCTAAACCCATTACTGGTTTTAATATTCGTATCAGCGGAGCATATAATATTTATACTAAGGACTATACATATACTATTGACCAGAATACAAGTATGGCAACTAAAATTTTTAAAATAAATCTAAACCAGAGTTATACTAAAGGCGGAAAATATCAGATTGCATTCAGTGGCGAGATAAAACCAACAGAGAACTGGCTGGTTAACTATAGTGCGCGTTATGATAATGAATTGAAAAAATTTGTTGATTACAGTCTCACACTAACGAGAAACCTCCATTGCTGGGAAGGAGTATTCAGTTTTGCCCAGTTTGAAGACAACTGGCGCTATGACTTCAAAGTTCGGATAAAGGAGATTCCTGAAGTATCCATTGGTCGTGGTCTTTTAGGATACCTGATTGAATAAAATTCTTACCCAACCCATAAAACCTACACATCTAAATTTTATCAAGAAAATTGTAACTTAATCAATTGAACAATTGTTCAATTGTTCAGATGGTCAATGCATTGTAGTTGCCCAATTTCCCGAAGGGGCTCTCGTCCCATCGGGACGGAGCATTGGGCTCTTTTTGGTGCTTGATAAATCAAGCGACTACAATTTCAGGATGGCTAAATTATTACCAATTTGAAGAGTAGTATTTTAAGAGATTTATTTCACCAGCACTATCTTTTTAATCTTTTCGGTGTATAGTCCATGTTCTGACTTCAAGGACATCTTAATAAAGTAGACACCCGAAGGCACATTTTTCATCTTTACCTGATAACTGCCCGGTAGTTTTGTTTCTGCATTAATCTCTTTTATTATACGTCCGGTCGCATCATAGATACTGAATTTTACATCTGCGCATTTGTTAATCGTATATCCAAACTTGAATTCACGCACTGGATTCGCTGAGAGAATGATATCAAAATAAAGTTTTGCTGGCGTAACCTCTTTTATACCAGTGTAGGTATAAGACTTACAGAGAATCCAGGTATTTGGGTCAAAGACAATAGAATCAACATCCTGGTTCAGAGTAAATTCATGATATGACGGAGACTGTGTAATTGGAATATTCAATAATGTATCAGATGCACCTCTGTGTAATCTTATCTGCACAGGCATATGGAACACTGCCGGAGCATTGGTCTGGGTCTGATGGATACTGATACTCAATAAATAGTTACTGCCTGAAGGCACACAATCCCAGTAGACATTATAAATAGGATAGCCCTGTCCATAGACCCATTCATCAAAGAACCATGTGAGGTCTGTGCCATAAACCTGGTTAAAAATATTTTTTAAATCTTCAGTGCTTGCACAACCATATTCAAATGAATCACGGTATGCACTCAAACCATTAAAGAAAAGACCCTGATTTAAATAACGGAGCATATGCACAACCCAGGATGCTTTACAATAGGTGTATCCCCAGTCAAATAATTCGCTTTCAGGTGGATCATAGAGTGGATGTCGCCACTGGGCATCAGAGGTGAAATAATCATTGGCACGGCTCTTCATTGTGGTAATAAAATTTGCATAGCCAAACCGATACCAGTTATAATTTGCATCGCTATAAGTGGCAAAGCCTTCATTTAGCCAGATATCACGGAAATCAACACAGGTCACCATATCGCCCCACCATTGATGGGCAAGTTCATGTGCCATTCCATTTTCAGAACTATTCAATATCCACCAGCGGTGGATTGTGGTCTGGGTTTGGTGTTCCATACCACCCCAGGCATAGGGATAG
>JBBILZ010000071.1:0-9913 GCA_037444665.1 Caldifarciminota bacterium | reverse complement strand
CAATCATTAAAATGGGCAAAAGAGTCATTCCATAAGGAGAATATCAAGAGTCCTGAATATATAATAAATCAGATGCGCCAGATGATTGAAGCAAAGAACGGAATTGTAGATTACATTGCGGTTGTAGATAAAAACGATTTAAGCCCGGTGCGGTTTATTAAAAGGGGAGACCGCATTCTAATTGCAGTTTTTTTTGGTAAAACAAGGTTGATAGACAATATCGCAATATAATCAGCCGAATTTTTTCCTCTTTTACCCCCTGTTTCATATCTTCAAAGAAGGGGAAAGTATAAAACTTGACAATAAGGGAAAATTCTATATACTTGATGTAAGGAGGCACAAAATGAATCTGGGCTGGCAGGAAATTTTATTGATTTTATTGATCGTTTTGATTTTGTTCGGTGCGAAAAAGATTCCTGAACTGGCAAAAGGTCTGGGTAAGGGGGTTAGAGAATTTAAAAAAGGTTTGCACGAGATAGACAGTTCTGAAGAGGAAAAAAAGGAAGATAAGAAAGAATGAAAATAACAACGGGCGTCCTAACCAATAAACGAGTAATGATATGTTAGGAGAGGTGTCCGAGTGGCCCAAGGAGCACGACTGGAAATCGTGTTTCCGTCGAAAGACGGAACGCGGGTTCAAATCCCGCCCTCTCCGTGGAGAACTCAATCAGGATGCAAGAATATTGCGTTTCTGACAAGAATTTAGAGGTTCCATTTTGAAATGAAAGGAGAATTATGTATTATAATGGCGCAAAGATATTTCTTATTTCTTTTCTGGTTTCACTTATAACTTCAATAATTGTATGTGTAGTATTTCTTTTTCTTCTGCCGATTGCTAAATCTGGCGGTGATGTTGTAATTCCGGATTTAACCGGCTCAACCCCAGAGCAGGCAAGGGTGATTGCGGAAAATAGGGGATTATTGCTGGTAGTCGGTGGCGAGGAAGAGAATGAGAAGTATGCAGATAATCAAATCTGTAGACAGACTCCTCTACCTGGTTCTATTGTGAGAAGTAAATCAAGCATTACGGTATTTATTTCAAAAGGCTCAAGCAGTATAATTGTTCCTGAACTCAAAGGCATGGGTTTGAGTGAAGCCACGGCAAGGCTCAATGAGCTTGGTTTAAGGATTGGTGATATTAAGACCGAGGAGAATTCAGCAGTTGAAAAGGATAAGATTGTGTCATCAACACCTGTGCCTGGCACACGAGTAAAAAAGGGTGATGCTATTACGATTGTTCTCAGCGGTGGCGCAGAGATGGTTGAAGTACCAAGGGTTATTGGTCGTGCACTTTCTACGGCAAAGCGAATAATTGAGGAAAGGGGATTTATTGTGGGTAATGTTTCTTATGAGGTAAGCACAGAATTTGATGTAGGAATTGTGATGGCACAAAATCCCCGTGCTGGCACAAAGGCAAAAAGAGGTTCAAAAATTGATTTGACCGTTGCTACAGTGCTTGACGAATGAAAAGATTTTTGACCTATCTCATTATTGTCTTAATTTTTTTTATAATTGGACTCTTGTTTGCCAATTTTTTATTGATGCCCCTTTTTGTCAGACAGGGCGCAGAGGTTATTGTTCCAAATGTCTGTAATCTGCCACTTGATTCTGCAACAGTAATACTTAAAAAAGCTGGGCTGCAATCGGTTGTCACAGAGCGGCGATACGACCGTATAATTGAACAGGGTAGAATAATCATTCAAGAACCGCTACCAGACACAAAGGTCAAAAAGGGAAGAATAATCAATCTTTCAGTAAGCCTTGGGATTGAAAAGATAATAATACCGGTAATCACTGGTCTGGAATATGCAAAAGCAAAACAGATTATTGACCGTCTTGGATTGGTAATAGGCGATATTGATTCTGTTTATTCTGATTCAATAGGAGCAGGGAAAATAATCCGAACCATACCTGAAGCAGAGGTTGAAGTTAAGAAGGGTGATGAAATAAAACTCATAATCAGCAAAGGAATTGTATTAAAATCACCTAATCTCATTGGTCTGAAACTTGATGAGGCAAAAAATTTAATAAAAAAATTAAATCTTGTTCTGGGAACTGTTACAGAGATAGAGGGGAGCGGTGAAAAAGGCACAGTGATTGTGCAGAACCCCCAGCCTGAACAGGTGGTAGATGAGGGTGATACAATAAATCTGATGATTGTAAAATGAAGATTGCTCCATCCATCATTGCTGCTGATTTCACAAAATTTCCTCAGGAAATCAGGGCAGTGGAAAGAGCAGGTGCTGATATGATACACCTTGATATTATGGATGGCGTATTTGTACCAAATATTACTTTTGGACCAATGATTGTGCAGGCAATTAACAATATGACTTCCCTTGAACTTGATGCCCATCTTATGATTATCAAACCTGAAAAATATTTTGCCCAATTTATTGAGACTGGAGCAGATTGGATTTCTTTTCATATTGAGACTGTATCAAATGTAAGAACAAGCATTAAATTTATTAAAAAAAATAGATGTCGTGCTGGTATTGCAATCAACCCTGAAACACCATTAAAAAGAGTTTTTCCATACATTGAAGAATTAGATTTTTTGTTGATAATGACTGTGCATCCAGGTTTTTATGGTCAAAAATTTATTCCAGAAGTTTTAAAAAAGATTAAAAAGGCAAGAGCATTGATTGATAAAAATAATCTTGAGTGTTTAATCCAGGTTGATGGTGGAATAAATGGAGAGAATGCCCGGATTGTTGCGCAAGCCGGGGCAGATATACTCGTTGCAGGCGCAGGTGTTTTCAAGACTGCTGATTATAAAAAAGCAATAAAACAATTGAAATGTTCCAGCATTTAGTTGACCGCTTCCAGATTCTAAGACGTAAGGTTTTAGGCTATGGCAGAATTACCCGAACTGAGATTGATGTAATTTTAAAAGAACTGCGCATTACTTTACTTGAAGCAGATGTCCATTATCAGGTGGTAAAAGAATTTATTGAAAATATAAGCAAAAAGGCAATAAGTCAGGACCTTGATAAAAGATTGAATCCGGGCGACCTCGTAATGAAGATTGTCTTTGAAGAGCTTGTGGAATTGTTAGGAAAAAATCCGCATCACCTTACTTTTAAAAATACTGGTCCAACAATAATCAGCCTACTCGGTCTGCAGGGTGTTGGTAAGACTACAACCGCCGCAAAGATTGCGTATCGTTTTAATAATCGCAAACCACTACTCGTGCCGGCAGATGTGAAGCGTCCTGCCGCAGTTGAACAGCTCACCCAGATTGGAAAGAGAAACAATATTCCTGTATTCCCTCTGAAAGACAATGACCCGATTATGACTGTTAAACTTGCCAGGCAGACTGCGGAAAAAGAAAATTATGGCATTGTTATCATTGATACTGCAGGAAGGTTACATATTGATGAGGCACTGGTCAATGAATTGATAGAGATAAATAAAACCGTTATTCCTGACTATCGGATTCTTGTTGCCGATGGAATGGCAGGTCAGGATGCAGTAAACCAGGCAAAGACATTTAAAGAGAAGGTGGGACTGGATGGCGTAATACTTACAAAATTGGATGGCGATGCAAGGGGTGGCGCTGCCCTTTCAATTAGCCGTGTTTCTGGTGTTCCTCTATACTACATTGGCACAAGTGAGAATATTGATGGATTGGAGGAATTCTATCCAGACCGTATTGCCCAGCGTATCCTTGGAATGGGCGATATTATCAGTCTTGTTGAGAAAGTGAAGACCGTTGAAAAAGAGGTTGACCAGGTAAAATTGCAAAAAAAGATTGCAAAAGGTGATTTGAATTTAGAGGATTTTATGGAGCAGATGCGTGCGGTAAAAAAACTTGGTCCACTTTCTAAACTGGCTGGAATGTTGCCGGGTGTAAAAGAAGTTGATGTGAATGAAGATGAATTCAAAAAGATTGAGGCAATAATCAATTCAATGACAAAAAAGGAAAGGCAACATCCAGAAATCATTGATGGTTCAAGGAGGCGCAGGATTGCAATGGGTAGCGGCACGACTGTTGCTGATGTGAATCAGTTATTGAAACAGTTTTTCTATGCCCGTGACCTGCTCAAAAAAATGAGCAAGGGTAAGGTGCCGGGTAAAATGCCATTTAAATTTTAAATACCATTGTGTTTTTATTTTTTCTAATCTTAAATACCATTCCATTACAATCAGGTGATACAATCACAATTAAAGATTGGTGGTATATTGGTCCGTTTTCTATTGGTGCTCGTGAAGGTATTACTGGCGTTGATTTTGATTTAGAGCGTGAAAATTTCAAACCCGATACAACCATCCAATATCCAAGTATTCTAATAAATGGTGGTTTTGTGAAATGGCATAAAATACAGGCAGAGAATGATAGGATTGCGATTAAATACGATGATGTGTTATGGGATACAATTCAGGATTATTATGGTGTTGCAGGGATTTTGTGTGCCAGTATTCTTTATGGAGAATTACATTGTGATAAAGAGATGCATGCACTGGTTCAGGCATCAGGTGCGGGTTCTTTTGTGCTCAATGGAAAAATTTATCCTGGTGATGTGTACCATACTGGATATGTTCAGATTCCAGTAATATTGAATAGTGGTATTAATAGAATAATTATCAAATTATCAGGATATGGAGAACACAATGTTTCTTTTAAAATTATACCTGAACCTGAGCCATTGATTCTCATAAAAAATGATATTACACTGCCTGATTTAATTAGGGGAGAAAATCAAACAGAAACTTATATTGGTATACCCCTCTTAAATACTACAGAAAAACCAATGGCAGGATTAAAAATTGAGGTTTATGGAGATAAAATTAAAAAGAGCGAGAGAATAATTTCACGGATAATGCCGTTATCCGCAGTAAAAGTGCCGTTGTCAATTTTATTAAAGGGTGAGATTGAAAAAGATGATAGTATCTTAATCAAATTGAATGTTGCAAATAACCAATATAGGGCAGGCGATTCTTGCTGGATAAAGGTAAAAGACCAGAATGAACCACATATTATCACATTTATTTCAAAAATAGATAATTCCTGCCAGTATTATGCAGTGCTTCCACCAAAAAATTATAATCCTGAGTCCACTTATGCCCTGATTATGTCCTGCCATGGTGCAAATGTTGAAGCAATCAACCAGGCAAAATCATATTCGCAAAAGGACTGGGCTTATGTTGTGGCACCGACCAATCGCAGAAGATATGGTTTTGACTGGCAGGATTGGGGAAGGCTTGATTTTCTTGAGGTGCTGGATGAGGCAAAAAGGAATTATAAGATTGATAATAATCGTGTGTACTTAACCGGGCATTCAATGGGTGGACATGGTGTCTGGCATATTGGATTATCGCATCCAGATCTATTTGCTGCAATGGCACCGAGCGCAGGCTGGGCAAGTTTCCAATTATATATTCCCTGGTTTTTGCAAAAAAGTGAATTGTTTGCTGAACCTGACCAGATTAAGTTTAGAGATATGGTCTTAAGACAGGATGTTGCACCTTTGTATCTGGAAAATGCTCTGAATCTGCCCGTATATATATTACACGGTGGTGCTGACGATAATGTCCCTCCTGTTCAGGCGCGGATGATGTGCCATTACCTGAAAAATTTGAATTACGATTATATATACAATGAAGTTGAGAATCAGAAACACTGGTGGGATATTGATACTGCACCAGGAGTTGATTGTGTTGATTTGAAAGAGATGATGGATTTTTTAAAAGAAAAAAGAAGGACCCCTTATCCGAAAAAGATTATTTTCAAAACCTCTGACATTGCCCATGCCAATAAGGCATACTATATAAGAATAGATGAACTGGAGAATATTTATCAGGATGGAAGAATAATTGTTACACTTGATTCAGCACGATGGGTTGATTTCATAATTCATCCTTGTTTGATTTCCGAGTATAACATCAATATCTCAACAGAAAACATATCGGTTTTTACTCTACTGCCCAGAGAATTTAAGTCTGTGCCAGATTATTTTTTATTTAACATAAATGGAAAAGAATATAAATTTAAATATAATAACCAGGATGAGATTACATTCTATAAGACCGGGAATGGATTTAAAATTATCAAATACAATAAAAAAGGATTAAACAAAACACCAGACCTGTATGGTCCAATAAAACAGGCATATTTCCAGCCATTTATTCTTGTTTACGGAACAACTGGTGATTCAATTGATACAGAGAATAACCTGCACCAGGCAAGATTGCAATTATATAACTGGTGGCTCAGGGCAAATGGATATACAGAGATTGTGCCGGACACAGAAATTACTGAAACACACTTAAAAAATTTCAATCTTATATTATTTGGTAATGCAAAAACGAATGCAATTATACAAAAGATAAATAATAAACTACCAATAAAATTCTTTGCAGATTATATATGCATAAAAAATAAAATTTTAACTAAAGAGAACCTCTGTTTAATGGAGATCTATCCTAATCCTTTGAATTCTGAAAAACTTGTGCTTTTGTATGGACCGAGTACAAAGAAGGCACAAAAATATATTGATTTGTTTCCGGTAGTCTATTCAGGTTCGGGCTTACCCGATTTTATTATCTGGGATAATTCTGTTGTAAAGTATGGCTGGGCAGGTGTTGTGGCAACTGGTTTTTTTAACAAAGCCTGGCAGGTTGATGAGAGATTGATGTACATAAAATGACCAAATTGGGGTCTAATCCTCACATTTCACAAGCCTCACTTATTGATACTTGATACTGGATTTCTCTGGTCTTTTTGGTCTGTTTAGTCTTTCTGGTTATTTTATCTTCTACTTACTACCTACTTCCTGCTACTTACATATCCTCTCATATCCACGCAACCACTCAACTTCAAATCCACTTATCCTTCAATCCCCTGATTCCTCTTGATACCCTTTGATTACCCCTTCAAAACACGGGACTAAAGTCCCTACTCCAGTGATGTCTGACTGAAATTCCTACTCCAGTGATGCCCGTGGAGTAGCGATTTTAATCGCGTAAATCACAGGAAATAAATTTCCTAACCATAAAATATTTTGTCCGGTTTGTATACCATGGTTCTGTGTGTCAAAATTTTTTTCTTGCTGGGAAGTGCTGTGAATCTGCTCTGGAACTGCAACGGGATGAATTCAGTCAAAAATAATATGAATAATCCAGGTCAGCATCCGAAGACAAAAATTGTATTATCTGGTATTCTGGTAATTACCAGAATACCAGAGTTACAAATCAGGTATGTATAAATAATAGAATTTGAATAATTTAACTATTAATAATGTCTGTTTCACAACTCAGGTCTTCAGAATGTATCACTTTAAATATTTTGACTATATCGATATAACCTATTTCTAAATGTCTAAAAGACTGGTAATCAATTCCACCATTCGACAATTGTCAAATTGTGAAATGAAGGTTGCTGAGAAAATCTGAGTCAGTGCAGACTGTCACGCTGAACCATTAGAGTGCCATTTTGAGCCCCTGAATCAAGGTCAGGGGTGGCAAAAAATACTTTTTCGGCAATCTAACTTTTTTGGTCTTGACAAATGGCAAGAGGAGATTATAATTTTGTGTAGAGCAATAAATAATAAAAAGTCTTTTAAAGGATTTGAGTATAATGTTTTGGTGAAAAATAAATTTTCAGGAAATTTAAAAGGTGGTTTGCGATGAAAGCAACAGCAAATTTTGTTGTAGCGGGTGTCTTTTTGCTACTCAGCATCGCCTTGCCGGTTTATGCCCAGATTGAGCGGTGGGTGTTTCGGTATAATGGACCAGCGGATTCTGCGGATTGTGCAATACCTGTTGTCTATGGTGCGGATGGTAACATCTATGTTGCCGGATATAGTCAGGGTGTTGGGACTGGTCGTGATTTTATCGTAATTAGCCTGAATAAAGATACTGGTGATACCAATTGGGTTTATCGGTATAATGGGCCGGCAGATTCTGGAGATGTTGCTAACTCACTTGTTTATGGTGATGATGGCAATCTCTATGCGGCGGGGTATAGTCGGGGCAGTGGCACAGGTTCAGATTGGACGGTAATCAGTTTGACCACCGCTGGAGCTGAGCGTTGGGTGTATCGGTATAATGGACCACTGGATTCTGATGATGTAGCGAATTCTATTGTTTACGGCAACAATGGTAATCTTTATGTAACAGGAAATAGCGATGGGCGATTTACGATAATCAGTTTAACGGATTCGGGTGGTGAGCGTTGGGTATACAGGTATGTTGGTCCAAACGATGATAGGGGTGCGGGGTATTCTATTGTTTATGGGACGGATGGTAATGTTTATGCGGCTGGATTTTTATGGGATACTATTATTAATCCGCCTTATTATGATAAGGAGTTTGCTGTGGTTAGCGTGACATCATCGGGTAGTGAGCGTTGGGTGTATCGCAACTGGACTGGAGATTACTGCGAGGCGTATTCTATTGTTTATGGTGGAGATGGTAATATTTACTGTGCTGGGAAAATTAGAACTTTCATCTCTTGCTTTTCAGTGGTTAGTTTGACACCCTCTGGTGATGAGCGCTGGGTTTATACTTTGCCTTCGGGGAATAGCGATGCTGAGGGTAGTGCATACTCAGTTGTTTATGGGCTGGATGGCAATATCTATGCGGCAGGGGTGAATGATACAAGCGATTCTCCACTTATTATCAATCCTGATTTTACTGTGGTTAGCCTGACAACATCTGGTGGTGAGCGGTGGGTGTATCGGTATGATGGTGGTTATTTGGATCGCGCTAATATGATTGTTTGTGGTGCAGATAGCAATCTTTATATTGCTGGAATGAGTTTTCAGGGTACTCGAGCGTTTGCAGTGATAAGTGTAACTCTAACAGGTGGTGAACGTTGGGTTTATTGGTATAATGGACCCGGGCCAGATGATGCGGCATTATCACTTGTTTGTGGTAACGACGGCAATATCTATGCCACCGGGTATAGTGACGATGGCACCGGAGGAGCGCCGATAAAAGTAAAGGATTTATTAGTTATCAGCCTCAATCCTACGGGTGCGGTTGCAGAGCATCGTTCTCAAACAATAAGCAAAAGAATTGCTATCTCAACCAGCACATTCCAGAGAAGAAATCTTGAATTCTCATTGAGTCTTTCTACACCGGATAATATTTCGCTATCGCTCTACAGCATTACTGGTGAGAAAATCTTTTTCTGGCAGGTGTCGGCACCTATGGGAGTTTCCCAATACAAGAAGGATTTAGGTTCATTAAGTGCCGGGACGTATATTTTGAGGGTTGAGACGGATGACAAAAGGTATGCGGAAACTAAAAAGTTAATTGTATTAAAGTAGAGATAATTGGAGGTGTGTGATGAAAAGTTATAAAGTTGCATTTGTAGTTATTAGTATTTGGTTAATAATAGATGTGCAGGTTGTTTCTGCTGAGCCGACGGCAAAGACTTATATCTTTGCGGCATCACATTATATGTTTTACAATACCTTATGGTTTGGGGGAATACCATTGGATTGTCTCTGCAAACACTTTGATGCGATTATCTTCCACGACTGGAATAGGGATACAATTCCGACAATACGGGATAGCACAAAAGTTGAATGGCGTAGAAATAAGCCGCCGATACTCTTATTATACAAAGATGGAATGACTTTGGTAGGTGATAGTTCCTGGCATGGTGGTCCTGACCCAAGTCAGGGTGGTTATGAGACTGTTGGCGGCTTTCCACATTTTGATTCAATATTTTTTGAAAAAAATGGTTTTTGTTAAAAAATTTCGAGGCTTGACACATAGCAAGGAAGGATTATAATTTTGTGTAAAGTAATAAATAATAAAAAGTCTTTTAAAGGACTTGAGTATAATGTTTTGGTGAAAAATAAATTTTCAGGAAATTTGGGTATTTATTTCTTGAAAGGGGGTTTGCGATGAAAGCAACAGCAAATTTTGTTGTAGCGGGTGTGTTGTTGCTACTCAGCAT
>JBBILZ010000070.1:0-10090 GCA_037444665.1 Caldifarciminota bacterium | reverse complement strand
GTAATTCTTTTAAGATAAAAGCATCGTCCATCTAAAGATGGACGCTACAAGAAAGATTAAATAGAAATTACACAAACTGATTTCAACCATACAAACGAACTGTAGTTGCCCGATTTATCGGGCATAGGTTATAAATCTGAAAATTTTTCGTCCAGTTGAAACTGAACGCTACTTACTACCTACTACATACTACTTACTATTTCCTATCTCCCCATCTTTACATCCACGCAACCACTCAACTTCAAATCCACATATCCTCCTATCCCTTGATTACCCTTTATTCCCCTTGATAACCCTTTGGTATCCTTCTCCCATATTCACCCTTTTTGCCCTTTAGCCCTCTCAAGCCTTTCTAAACTGGTAACGATGTGTGTTAACGTTTGCTGTTTATTATTGACTTCAGCCCAGTTTTACATTATTATAATAACTAATGACAAAAAACTGGTTAAATTTTATAAAAAAAGAGTGTGACAGGGCAGAAAGAATCTGTGTTATGGGTATAGGGAATACGCAAAAAGGGGATGATGCAGTTGGACCTCTAACCATTGCAATGATTATGTGTAGATTAAAAAGGCGTAAATTCAAAAATCTTATACTGGTAAATGGTGGTGATACTCCGGAAAATTTTACCGGTGATATTAGAAAATTCCAACCTTCCCTGACCATCATCATTGATACCTGTATCAGCGGTAAAAGACCAGGAACAATATATCTTGTTGAGCCAGAAAAGATCCAGGAAAATGAAGTTTCTACTCATCGTATGCCTTTATCAATGCTTGTAAAATTTCTTGAAACAACGATTCCAACCAGGGTAATAATCCTTGGCATAGAACCGAAGAACCTGAATTTTAAAGATGATATTTCTCCCGCGGTTGAGTGGGCAATTGATAAAGTTGTCAGCACAATGGTAAATCTACTTGATGAATGGCAGGAAAGATAATGGATTATAACAGATTACAACTTTTTATTTAAGTTTTGCGCGGATCTCTTTTAATTCTTCTTTTAACTCCTTTACAATCTTCATCGTATCTTTTAATGGTAAAGAAAGTTGTTCAGGACCTTCAGTGATCGTTGCCAGTTTTTTCTTGGCACCGGCAATTGTATAACCCTGCTCATACAGAATCACCTTTATCATTCGGGCAATATCAATATCCTTTCTTGAGTAAAAACGCCTGCCCAGCCTGTTCCGGTGTGGCTTGAGCATGGGGAACTCCTTTTCCCAGTAGCGCAGAACATAGGCAGGTATTCCCAACATCTCTGCCACTTCTTTTATTGAATAAAATTCTTTTTCTTCCATCTTACCCCCTTTTTTTATGATTCATTTTTTAATGGTCTTTCCATTAAATTTTTTAAGCCCTGGAGCGGAGATTTTTTATTATACAGAATATCATAGACAACCTGGGAAATGGGCATATCAACCTGATATTTCATTGCCAGTTTTTTAACTGCCTTTGCAGTTGATACACCTTCTGCAACCATAATAAAATTTTTTCTGACTTCTCCAAAACTCTTTCCCTGCCCAAGCATCTTGCCAAATTTATGGTTTCTGGATTCTTCGCTGAATGAAGTCGTTATCAGGTCGCCGAGCCCAGAAAGACCATAAAATGTCTTTGGGTCAGCACCCATCTTAATACCCAATCGCTGAATCTCAACGATTCCACGGCAGATAAGGGCTCCTTTGGCATTGGCACCAAATCCTAAGCCATCACTAATTCCACAGGCAAGTGCCAGCACATTCTTTACCGCACCACCAATTTCTACACCGATAACATCTTGTGAAAGATAGACCCTTAAATTTTTTGTAGCAATATTTTGCTGGAGTTCCATCGCCTTTTTTAAATCTTTTCCAGCGAGCACAACTGCGGTCGGCTCACCCCTTATTATCTCATTGGCAATGGAAGGTCCAGAAAGGACAAAACAATCATTTACATTAATTTCATTTCTAATGATTGTTGAAGGCAATCGTAAACTCTTTATTTCAATACCCTTTATTAAATTCAAAAATATCCTGTTTGATATATTATATTTTTTTAATTTTTTTAATACAGAACTCAATGTCTGGCAGGGTATGGCAAATACAATAAGTTCAGAGTCCCTTACGACATTTTCAAGTTGCCAATCAACAAGGATTGAATCGGGAATTTTATATTTATCAAGAAAAGGACGATTATCACGGGTCTTCTGAACATATATTGCGCGCTTCTTATCAAATTCCCATATCTTTATTTTGTGCCCATTCCTTTCCTGGATAATTCCAAATACTGAGCCCCAGTTTCCACAGCCAAGAATTGCAATATTCATTTTTTCCTCCAGAAGATTGTCCTGGGTTCAGATTTATTCATTAATCTTTTGATGTTTGTGCGGTGGGCAAAGATTATAAGAATACTTATAATAAGAATAAAAATTTTTTCGCTGACCGAACTTTTGTTCAAAACAAAAGTGGTGATGGGCAACGCAATGGCAATACTTATTGATGCCAGAGAAACAATATATGTGCTTAAATAGACAATCAGCCATACTACAATAGAGATTAAAAACTGGAGCGGCACAATACCCAGTAAAACACCAATGGTTGTAGCAACACCTTTGCCACCCTTAAACTTAAAAAAGGGATTAAAGATATGGCCCAGGATTGCACCCGCACCTGAAATAATAGGAATAAGGTTGTTTGATTTTGCAATCAGCACTGGCAAGAATCCCTTTATCGCGTCAAGTAAAAATCCAATGATAAAGAATGTGATGCCTAAAGAACGACCAAGATTTGTAGCACCAATATTTCCACTACCGGTCTGCTTTAAGTCCACGCCCCTTAGTCTACCCAATAGATATGAAAATGGAATGATACCACAGAGCAAGCCAATGCCAAAAGAGAGTAAAATATTTATCAAATTCATCTCATTCCTGATTTAACAATTTTTGTTTTTATCAATATCGGAGCACCGGAAAAACCGAAATAATTACGCAATGAATTACGGAGGAATTGTATATAATTCTCTTTTAATGGCGCGGTTGCAGTCACCTGAAATATGGGCGGATTTGTTTTTAACTGACTTATCTTTAACAATTCACCTGAAGGCAATGGTTTAAGCATTGAGGGCAATCTCTTTAATAAATTAGGGTCTGCCCTTTTATTAAGTTCTGCATAGACATCAAGTATGCGTGTTAACAATTCAGGTATACCTGTATTATACTTTGCCGAAATTGGAACGATCGGTGCAAAATCCGCAAATCTGAATGATTGTCTTGTGGAAACCATTATTTTATTATAATCCTTTTGCCTGGTCAAATCAATCTTATTCGGTGCGATGATGATCCCTTTTGCCTTTGATAACAATAAAGAGACAATGTGGCAGTCTTCATGGACCACGCCCTGAGTTACATCAAAGAGCACAACTCCAATATCAATTTCATCAATAATATGTATCACCCGCATCATTGAATAGAATTCAATCGGCTCTTTTATGCGGGCTCTTTTTTTCAAACCATAGGTATCAATGATTTCAATCAATTTATCATTGAGAGTAAACCTTGCATTGACCAGGTCCCTGGTGGTACCGGGCTTTTCATCAACCACTGCCCTTTCTTCTTTAATAATTGAATTCAAGAGTGTAGATTTTCCTGCATTGGGCCTGCCTAAAATGGCAATCTTTATCACATTGGTCCTTGTTTGCACACGCATTTCAGGAAGATATTTTAATGTCTGGTCAAGCACCTCACCAAATCCAATGCCTGCCTCAGCTGAGACTGCAAAGATTTTTTTGAATCCAAGTTTATAAAAATCATTTATCAAGGGTTCTTGTTTTTTATTGTCTACTTTATTAACAAGTAATAGAACCGGTTTTCCCAAACGCCGCACAATTTCGGCAATTTCCTGGTCTGAAGATGTTAACCCCTGCCTGGCATCAACCACAAAATATATCACATCAGCCTGCTTTAGTGCAATTTCAATCTGATGCATAATCTTACTTGCAAGAATATTGTTTTCATCCGGAAAAAAACCACCAGTATCAATAAGATTAAATATCCTGCCCTTCCATAACACTTCACCATAGACCCTGTCCCTGGTCACGCCAGGTGTTTTATCAACAATACTCAACCTCTTACCCACACACCGATTAAAAATAGATGATTTACCCACATTTTTTCTGCCAACAATCGCTACTGTAGCCATAATAAAAGTTCCTTTATTGAATAAGGTGATACAAGATATTCTAATTTTTCAAATTTATAATCGTCAAGAAATCTGCCATTATCATTAACACAATTGGGTGGCAGAACAATGCGGTCATATTTTTTATTAAGTTTTTTAATTGTAACATCAATATCATTACCTGTAAGCAGTCCTGAAACAGTAACTGAATCTCCAAAAAATTTATTTGGTACAGGCACCACATCTATATTAAGTCTTTTACTGGAAAGTTTTTCCTTGAGATATTCAATATAAGGGTAGGCAAGTTTACCTGTAATAAAAAGGAACCTTCCAGCGATGCTGTTCCTGAGTCTCAGTGATTTAATTTCATCAAGCAACTGCCTGACCATACCAATGCCATTCTCATACTGAGAGAAATCATCGTAGTATTCTTTTTCTGGAATGGCAGTGCCTGATATGATAAAGAATTCATCAGCAAGATAGACAAAACCTTTTTTTAATCTCGTTTTAAATTTTTTATGCATCTGCATTGCCTGTTCAATAATCTTCAAACCAAGTTTTTTATTAACTGCAGGTATTCTGCTGAGAAATTTTGTCTTGCCTACAGGCACAATACCTACAGAACTAATATTTGGATACAAACCAGCAAGTTCATTCACGGTTCGTATTATATTATTGCCATCAGTGATACCAGGAATAACAACAATCTGGCAATGAATTTGGATATCTGCTGCTACAAGTTCTTTTAATTGCTCCATTATCAAACTCGCCCTTTTATTCTTAAATAATTGCGTGCGTAGTTCAGGGTCAGTAGAATGCACTGATACATATAATGGCGATAATCTAAGTTCTTTAATCCGTTTTATATCATTATCTTTTAAGTTGGTAAGACTTAAAAAATTTCCAAATAAGAAGGAGAGCCGATAATCATCATCATTAAAATACAATTCTTTTCGCAAACCCTTTGGCAGCCCTTTGATAAAGCAGTAATCACAATCATTTTCGCATCTTTTATATCCTTGTTCTTCAAGCACCAATCTAAGATCTTCACCTGGATTTATAAAGATTGTTTTGTGCCTGCCTTTGAATGTTATCAAAAAACGCCTTGGTTTTGAGCAGTCATTATAAAATTGGTAGTCAAATATATCATTTATTAAATGGTTATTGATTTTGAGTATTCTGGACCGTGCAGGGAATCTTGCATCATTTGACTCAATTACTATTGGCATATAAAATTATAGAAATTTTTCATAAAATTTCAAGTGTTTTCTAACAAATTTTATTATTGCATTATATTTGATTGGATATTCAAATCAACTGACTGCTATCAACTTT
The DNA here is from genome assembly GCA_037444665.1 of Caldifarciminota bacterium. Lineage (GTDB taxonomy): Bacteria > Hydrothermota > Tepidihabitantia > SM23-42 > JAOAFX01 > JAOAFX01. The sequence goes on along the minus strand of JBBILZ010000070.1, from coordinate 4,605 downwards.
TCTAACTTATGCTCTGCTTTTGCCAAAGATTAAATCATCTCTGTATAAAACTGTGGTTGCCCGCTTGCAAAGGCAAATCCCCCTACCTCTCCCTTTGCTAAAGGGGGACCGAGGGGGATTATTTCCCCAATTGTAGTTGCCCGATTTATCGGTAGTAGATTAAATTTTCTAATCTATAAAAAAGCCTCATAAATGAGGCAACTACAAAAATTTTAAAAATATTAAAAGAGAGTAAAAATGGCTCAGACAAATCAGTAATTGACATATAATTTTTTTGGTATATCATTTATTATGGAGAAGAAGGTTGATAAGATTGCCTATCTCTTTTTATTACCTTCTTTATTGATAATCTTAATCTTTCGGTTCTATCCAATTATCCAGGCAATCGGAATGAGCCTTTATAACTGGTCCATTGCTGGACCATTAAAATTTATCTGGTTTAAAAATTATTATCGGCTCATTATTGACCCCAAATTCTATCAATCATTGTTAAATACCTGCTGGTATGTCCTCGGTGTTGTGCCTCTGACTATTATTATCTCTATTATCATCGCCGTTTTTTTGAATCAGAAGATAAAAGGGCAGGGAATTTATAGAACAATCTATTACCTTCCTGTTGTCACCTCTATTGTTGCAATCAGTGTGGTCTGGAGATGGATATTCAATCCTGACCGTGGAATCTTTAATGCCATCTTTAATCTATTCGGTATAGAAGGCTTAAAATGGTTAAATGATTCAAGGGGTATATTTGAATTTCTATTAAATACTAAGTTATCAGGCATCCTTGCCGGTCCATCAATCGCCCTTTGCTGTTTAATGATAATGGCAATATGGCACAATCTTGGATATTGTATTATAATCTGCCTTGCCGGCCTTCAGAATATTCCTGCCCAGTATTATGAAGCAGCAAAGATTGACGGTGCAAGAGGAATAAAACTATTCTGGCATATCACGATTCCGATTCTATCACCCACAATCTTTTATCTTTTGATAACCCAATCAATAATCGCATTTAATACATTTACGCCAGTATATGTGATGACACAGCCACCAGGTGGTCCTTTAGGAACCACAAGTTTAATTGTGTATTATCTCTATGAACAGTCATTTCGTTTATGGAACCTCGGCTATGCCAATGCTATTGCCTTTGTTGTTTTTATCATCATCTTTACCCTTACCCAGTTCCAGAAAAGATTCTTAGAAGAGCGGGTATATTATGAATAAAAGATTGATACATATCATCCTTATCTTTGGCGCAATCTGGATGGTCCTTCCTTTTTTCTGGATGGTCTCTACATCGCTCAAAACCCAGGATGAGGCACTGAAATTTCCACCCACTATTATCCCAAAAAATTTTATCTTCAGCAACTTTATTGAGGCATTCAGACAGGTTGATTTTACAAGATACTTCATTAATACAATCATTATGACAACTGGTGCGGTATTGCTTGTATATTTTACTACAGTGCTCAGCGCCTATGCATTTGCCCGCTTAAAGTTTTCTGGCCGTGAGATAATCTTTACACTATTCCTGGCAATGATGATGATTCCTATGCCGGTCTATCTTGCGCCTTCTTATGTGATCTTGAGCAAATTCAAATTTATTGATACATTCTTCGCCTTGGTCATTCCCTGGGGTGTGAACATCTTTGCAATATTTTTGTTAAGGCAGCACTTCAAAACATTACCCCAGGAACTTTTTGATGCAGCAAAAATAGATGGATTGAACCACTGGCAGATAATCAGATATATTGTTATACCGCTTTCCAGGCCAGTAATCATAACGATCGGCATCTTTGAGATTATTACAAATTGGAACTCTTTTTTATGGCCCCTGATCGTCACCCATTCAGACTCAATGCGCACAATCCAGACCGGTCTTGCCTATTTTGCCCAGGCAGAATCAACAAACTATCCACTGCTCTGTGCCGCATCAACATTTACCACCCTGCCATTAATAATCCTGTATTTCTTTGTCCAGCGTCAGATAATGGAATCCTATGCAAGAAGCGGATTGAAAGAATAGTATGTAGTATGTAGTAGGTAGTAAGTAGTAGGGAGTAGAATGAAGATTTTAGATGAAAAGAATGTAGAATGGTGTTCAGGCAAAGACAATAAATCAATACCAAAGCGGGTAATGGTTGATGGTGTGTGGCGCGATGTCTTCAGTTTTGAAAAGCAGATTTTTGAAGAGTTTATGACCCGTAAAAGATATACAATTTTTTTATGCCACATTGGTGATAATGAAATTGTAAAAATAAAGACTGCTGTTTGAAATGGTAATTGGTTATTGACTTTTTAAATGATACAATTATAATATTATATAGGATTGAGTATGTCTTATCTTATCTTATCTTAGAAAATCTGAAGGTTATTTCTTTGCCGAGTTTATAAGGTTTGTTTGAGTCTGCTCCGCCTGGCATCGGAGCAGAAAAATATAATGTCAGGTCTGTAGGGACAGGGCTTGTCCCTGTCCGGTTGATTGTAGTTGCGTGATTTATTACGCAAAATGTCTTATCCCTGTAGCAGATACAGGGAGTAAAATGGAGGAAAAAATAAGAAAAACAATAATCTATATTTTGAAAAAATTAATGCTCACATCTATGTTGATGGGCATTGCCCAAGCATCGGTCATAGAAGATATGTTGATTGATCCCGCGCAACAAAACTACAACCAATATTCATCGGCTTGCAACTATGACGGCAATAACTTCCTTACGGTATGGACCGACAGTCGCAGTGATATTGGCGATATTTATGGTGCGATAGTCTCACCTGGCGGTTATATTCTTGAACCGGGTGTATTTCCAATTTCTGTCGCCTATTCTTCTCAAAACCGAGCTTGCGTTAGTTTTGATGGTGCTAATTATTTGATTGCCTGGGATGATGGACGATTAGAGCAACAACAAATAACCAGCTGGCTGTTTTTAACCTTAGTATCACCACAAGGAAATGTCATCTACCCCGAGGGTGTACCGATTTGGCAACCAGTAATTTGGGCACGTCTTACCGCATTAAGCGATGCGGTTTTTGGTGGAAATTACCATTTGCTTGTATGGAATGTTTTAGATGACCAACATCGGAACATACAGGTAAGGGGAGCGCGCATCTCTACTGCTAATGGGATGATACAAACCATTGATCTTCTGGATGGATTTCTGATTGATGACTTTGCGGCTGCCTTTCCATCCTGTGCCTATGATGGCATAAACTATCTCGTAGTGTATAAATCTTTTTACGGAGTCTGGGGCAGTAGAATTACACAAGAAGGGGTAGTACTTGATCATTTCCAAATCGATGACAGCGGTAATAAGCCTGATGTAGCATTCAGTGGCACAAATTATCTCGTTGTATGGCAAGAAAACACCAATATCTATGGAGCGCGGGTTACTCCAGCAGGAATTGTTCTTGACCCAGGAGGCATTTTATTGACCGAGCAAGTTGGTGACCAGATTAATCCAAAAGTCACCTGGAATGGCCAGCAATGGGTCGTAATATGGGAAGATGGTGAATCGGGCGATTTGTGCGGAGTGCATGTTGATACTAATGGTATTGTAGGTGAAATTTTTCCGGTCTCCACCGCATCAGGTCAGCAATATGAGCCACGAATTTGTCATGGACCAGAAGATTTGGTCTTCGTAAGTTTCACCGGCTGGTTTGCGCAAACCAATAATGACCGCATCTGGGCAAAATTTTTAGGAGACCATGCCCTCTGGACCAATGACCCATTAGCCCTTGCCTATAATAATAATCGCCATCTGGTTCGTAAGCCAAACACAGAAGAATTGCATCTGGTATATATGAATACCGGGGCAATTATCTATCGGTATTCACCTGATGGTGGTAAGAATTGGAGTTTACCCGCTAATATAGGCAATGGTGCATTTCCTGCAATTTGTCTGGATTCCCAGAATAATCCTTGCGTAACCTGGACAAATGGCAATGTTCTCTACTACAGTCGCAAAGACCCTTCCCAGGGCTGGCAGACCACACAATATAACTTTGATTTAAATCAACAACCCTCCCATCCTGTCATAATTGCCAATACTTATGACCCAACACCTGCTGAATCTATCCATATTCTGGTCAGACTTTATAATCAGCAATTTGCGATTAATTCCATTACTGAGTTAAAATTTCCTATCACTGCGCCTCAGAACTATCAAACAATAAGGGTTGAGCAGAGCACGGGTCTGAATATGGTGACACTGGATTTTCCTGCAGTAGCAGAAGACTACTTGAACACCCTGCATGCTACCTGGATGCACGGCGATACGATTTATTACGGCACAAGGACACCAGGACAGAGAAGGTGGGATGTGTGGGGCAATAGATTTGGAGACAAAGGTCTTCAATCGTCCCATCCCTTTGTTGAGACCTATGGTGATTCAGTCTTTGTGGTCTGGCAGAATGAAAATAATGGGGAGGTGTATAGAGGTGCGAGATACTTAGGAATTTTCCCACCAACTTTCTACTGGGCAAATCTTTCCGAAACACCCGCTACTCCATCCATCTATCCGGTCAATGCCTCAGGGCTCGTGACAACTTTTGTTGACAAAGCCTTGCCCCTTGCAGAATACGATATCTTCTGGAAGACATATCCTG